>NZ_JBEAFR010000069.1:0-48600 GCF_040062315.1 Klebsiella sp. GW_Kp181 | reverse complement strand
GGCTACGAACCGAGCGGTCGGAGGTTCGAATCCTCCCGGATGCACCATATTCTCCATATCTTCAGCAACGAAGGTGTGGATGAGGTGGCGGTATTAGCCGCAAGCACCAGAGAGGATAACGTTGCTTTAGCAACGGCTCGAAGGGCGAACCGAGTGAGTCATCCTCCCGGATGCACCATATTCTCCGCGATAACAGCCGCGCTGCTGTTTCATGATCTGCGAGATAATCGCCAGCCACTCTCCTTGCCTCAAAACCCCTTAAGCGCAATAATTCACCTTATTCTTCAGCACTTTTTTCATTGGCAACTCCCTCTTTCCACTATAATTTATTCCTGTATATCGATCTGATTTTGGGTGAGATAAGTGCAAGGAGAGAAATCCATGAAATGGTTCAAAGCAATAACCGCGTTTTGCGCGACGCTGCTGGTGGCCGTATCGCTGGCGGGTTGTGCCGGTTCGTCCACAAAGGAGAGTACCGGTGGTTACATTGACGATACCGTCATTACGACTAAAGTAAAAACCGCGCTCTTCAATGACAAAGAGATAAAGTCTTCAGAAATTAGCGTCCAGACCTTTAAAGGTCGCGTACAGCTCAGCGGCTTTGTCTCATCCGCAGACAGCGCTAAACGTGCGGTCGAAGTCACGAGAAAAGTGCAGGGCGTTCGCGTGGTTGAGAACGATTTAAGAATCAAATAATCGCAGCAGACTGCACTGTTATTAGCAAGGGCGCCACAGAGCGCCCTTGTTGCATCTACCGCTGGCAGCGACAAACCTGACCTTTTGCGTTACAGTAACACCTCCTTAACCGGTTGGTGAGAAGACGATGTACGAACGTTATGCAGGACTGATTTTTGATATGGATGGCACGATCCTCGATACCGAGCCGACGCATCGTAAGGCATGGGACGAGGTTCTGGGACGTTACGGCATGCGTTTCGATATGCAGGCCATGGTCGCGCTTAACGGATCTCCAACCTGGCGGATTGCTCAGGCCATTATTGAATTAAATCAGGCTGATTTAGATCCTCATCTTCTGGCGCAGGAAAAAACTGCCGCTGTGAAAGCGATGCTGCTTGATAGCGTCCGTCCTTTACCGCTTATTGAGGTGGTCAAAGAGTGGCACGGTCGTCGTCCGATGTCAGTCGGTACCGGCAGCGAGAGCGCCGTTGCTGAAGCGCTGCTGGCTCATCTGGGTCTGCGTCACTACTTCTCGGCGGTGGTTGCCGCCGATCATGTCGCCAACCATAAACCCGCACCTGATACTTTCCTACTTTGCGCAGAGCGCATGGGCGTTGCGGCGGAGAAGTGCGTGGTCTTTGAAGATGCGGACTTCGGGCTGCAGGCGGCGAAGCGCGCCGGAATGGATGCCGTGGACGTGCGATTGCTGTGAGCGACTCGCTGTCGCTGATATCGCTGTTTGCCAGTAGCTTTCTAAGCGCAACGCTGCTTCCCGGCAACTCGGAAGTGGTGTTGATCGCCATGCTGCTGGCGGGGGTTAGCCAGCCGTGGTTACTGGTTTTAATAGCAATAATCGGTAATAGCCTTGGAGGGGTAACTAACGTTATTCTGGGGCGCCTGTTTCCGCTGCGCAAGACATCGCGCTGGCAGGAGAAGGCGACCGGCTGGCTGAGGCGTTACGGCGCGGTCACGCTATTATTAAGCTGGGCGCCTGTTATAGGCGATTTGCTGTGTTTACTGGCGGGATGGATGCGCATTTCCTGGGGACCAGTGCTCTTTTTTTTATGCCTTGGCAAAGCATTACGCTATATCGTCGTTGCGGCGATAACGCTTCAGGGCATGACGTGGTGGCACTAATTGGACTGATTGTTCAACCATTACAATTATGCTAATTCAAACGATTTCGACAGGCGGGAGGTCAAATTGATCCCGGACGTATCACAGGCGCTGGCCTGGCTGGAAAAAAATCCGCAGGCGCTGCAGGGTATTCAACGCGGTCTGGAGCGCGAAACGCTGCGCGTCAACGCTGATGGCACGCTGGCCACTACCGGCCATCCGGAAGCACTGGGTTCAGCGCTGACTCATAAATGGATTACCACCGATTTTGCCGAAGCTTTGCTGGAGTTTATTACGCCGGTTGATGGCGATATTCAGCATATGCTCACCTTCATGCGCGATGTTCATCGCTATACCGCGCGCCATATTGGCGACGAGCGGATGTGGCCGCTGAGCATGCCGTGCTATATCGCGCCCGGCCAGGATATTGAGCTGGCGCAGTACGGCAGCTCAAATATCGGCCGTCTGAAAACGCTGTATCGCGAAGGATTGAAGAATCGCTACGGCGCGCTTATGCAAACGATCTCCGGCGTGCATTATAACTTCTCTCTGCCGATGGCTTTCTGGCAGGCCAGGTGCGGCGTCGAGGATGCTGAAAGCGGGAAAGAGGCCATTTCTGCCGGCTATTTCCGATCTATTCGCAACTACTATCGTTTTGGGTGGGTCATCCCGTACCTGTTCGGCGCTTCCCCGGCTATTTGTTCGTCGTTCCTGCAAGGGAAGCCGACCACGCTGCCGTTTGAGAAAGCCGGCAACGGCATGTACTACCTGCCTTATGCGACCTCATTGCGCCTGAGCGACCTCGGCTATACCAATAAGTCGCAAAGCAATCTCGGAATTACGTTTAACGATCTGCATGAGTATGTGGCAGGATTGAAGCGGGCGATTAAAACGCCATCCGAAGAGTACGAGAATATCGGGCTGGAGAAAGACGGCAAGCGTCTGCAAATTAACAGCAACGTGCTACAGATCGAAAACGAGCTGTACGCGCCGATTCGGCCGAAACGCGTGACCCGCAGCGGTGAAACGCCTTCCGACGCGCTGCTGCGCGGCGGCATTGAATATATCGAAGTCCGCTCCCTGGATATCAACCCGTTCTCACCGATTGGCGTTGACGAACAGCAGGTACGTTTCCTCGATCTATTTATGGTCTGGTGCGTGCTGGCCGATGCGCCGGAAATGAGCAGCGACGAGCTGCTGTGCACGCGCACTAACTGGAATCGGGTGATTCTGGAAGGCCGCAAGCCGGGCCTGACGTTGGGTATTGGCTGCGAAACCGCCCAGTACCCGCTGGCTCAGGTCGGCAAAGATCTGTTCCGCGATTTACGCCGCGTGGCGCAAACGCTGGATAGCATCCACGGATGTCAGGCTTATCAGCAGGCCTGCGATGAGCTGGTCGCCTGCTTTGACAACCCGGAATTAACCTTCTCGGCGCGCGTTCTGCGTTCTATGCTTGAAGAGGGGATTGGCGGTACCGGCAGAGAGCTGGCCGATCGGTATCGGACGTTGCTGCGCGAAGAGCCGCTGGAAATTTTAAGCGAAGCGGATTTTGCTGCCGAACGCGAAGCGTCGGTACAGCGTCAGAAGAAGGTGGAAGCGGCGGACAGCGAGTCGTTTGAAGCGCTACTGGCGAGGCATGCGTAGTTTTACGAGCCGTAAAAAAGAAAACGGCCACATCACTGTGGCCAAACTTTCATCTCTGATTCAGGGATGATGATGATAATAAATGCGCGTCTTTCATATACTCAGACTCGCTGCCTCAAAAAGAGTTCATTTTATTTTTAAAAAAATCACTATCGGAGGTGAAGAATGCCGTTGTTAGATAGTTTCACAGTCGACCATACCCGAATGGAAGCCCCTGCGGTGCGCGTGGCGAAGAAAATGAACACGCCTCACGGCGATGAAATCACCGTTTTCGATCTGCGATTCTGCGTACCAAACCAGGAAGTGATGCCGGAAAAAGGTATTCACACCCTTGAGCACCTGTTTGCCGGCTTTATGCGCGATCACCTGAACGGCAATGGTGTGGAAATTATCGACATCTCTCCGATGGGCTGCCGTACCGGGTTCTATATGAGCCTGATCGGTACGCCGGACGAGCAGCGCGTCGCGGATGCCTGGAAAGCGGCGATGGCCGACGTGCTGAAGGTGAAAGATCAGAACCAGATCCCGGAGCTGAACGTTTACCAGTGCGGGACCTACACCATGCACTCGCTGGAAGAAGCCCAGGAAATCGCTCGCCATATCATTGAGCGTGATGTCCGCGTCAACAGCAACGACGAGCTGGCGCTGCCGAAAGAAAAACTGCAAGAGCTGCACATCTAGTGCTTTCGCTACGGCCCGGCGAACGCTGCCGGGCCGCAATTCATCAACGCCGCAATGTCGACGACTTTAACCCTCAACTTCCAGCATCGTTCACTGGTGCCTTTTGCCCATGATTATGCCCATGGCGATAGCGAACCCTGGCATCAGCACGATTGCGCTCAGCTGTTACATATCCTCAGCGGCGTAGTACGGGTGGAAACCGCGCAGGGTTATTGGGTTGTACCGCCGGGGCGAGGCGTCTGGCTGCCCGCCGGTACGCCGCATACGCTACGGATTACCGGCGCGGCGGCTGCGCGAACCCTGTTTATCGATCCCCTTGCCCGCGCCGATCTCCCTTCAACCTGCCAGATAGTACAGATCACTCCGCTGCTGCGTGAACTGATTGTCGCGTCGCTGACGCTGGCGGAATCTTACGCGCCGGGCAGCCGCGATGAACGAATCTACGAACTGATCCTCGATGAGATTCGCGGTATGGCGGTGCTGCCGTTTGGCCTGCCGGAGCCGCAAAGCGAAGCGCTGCGCCGTTTATGCCAGAAGGTACGAGAAGCGCCAGGAGAGCCGTGGGGCAGCGCCGCGGCGGCGAAAGAGTGCAGCATGAGCGAGCGCACGCTGAATCGCCATTTTCAGCAGCAGACCACGCTCACCTGGAGCGAGTGGGTGCGCCGGGCGAAGCTGATGGAAGCGCTGGTTCGCCTGGCGCAGGGGCATTCGGTACTGCGGGTGGCGCTGGATCTCGGCTACGGCAGCCACAGCGCTTTTAGCGCCATGTTTCGCCGGGTGTTAGGCGTGACCCCCAGCGATTACTTCCGCTCGCCGGAGTGATGGTTTTCGCTCATCGCGTTGCACAGCGCCTGCAGCGAGGCACGCGCCACGTCGTTATCAATTCCGACCCCCCAACGGCTCTCGCCATTCGGGAAGATGCAGCGAATATAGGCCACTGAACGGCTGTCGCTGCGTTCACCCAGGGTGTGCTCATGATAATCTTTAATCACGAAGTTTTGCCTTAACAGGACGCTCAGCCCGGCGGCGGCAGCGGACAGCAGGCCGTTGCCGCGGCTCTGCATTCGCCGCGTTTCACCGGCGATGCGCAGGGTAGCCTGCAGAGAAAGCTGGCCGTCCTGCTGGCTATCGCTTTGGTAATCCAGCAGCGCAAGCGGCGGCTGGGGGAGCAGTCCGTAGCGCGCGCGAAACAGCTGCCATAGCGCATTCTGGGTCATCTCTTTCCCGTGAGCGTCGGTTTCGTGCTGGACGTGCAGGCTAAAATCCTGCTGCAGCGCACGCGGAAGCTTGAGGCCATGATTCTGTTCAATCAGCCATGCGCTCCCGCTTTTGCCGGACTGGCTGTTAACGCGGATCACCGCCTCGTAGCTGCAGCCGATATCCTGCGGATCGATAGGCAGGTAGGGCATTTCCCAGCGTTCGCCGGGCCGGCGGGCATCGAATCCCTTTTTAATGGCATCCTGATGCGAGCCGGAAAAGGCGGTGTAGGCCAGACTGCCCGCCCAGGGATGGCGCGGATGAACCGGGATCTGATTGCAGCTTTCGACGATTTCGACCACCCGCTTCATCCCGGAGAATTTGAGCCGGGGATCGACGCCCTGGCTGTAGAGATTCATCGCCAGCGTCACCAGGCAGACGTTACCGGTGCGCTCGCCGTTGCCGAACAGGCAGCCTTCGACGCGGTCGGCGCCTGCCATCACCGCCAGCTCCGCGCTGGCAACGCCGGTACCCCGATCGTTATGCGGATGGACGCTGATGCACACATCGGCGCGGCGCGAAAAGTGACGGCAAAAATGCTCAATTTGATCGGCATATACGTTGGGCGTGCTCACCTCTACCGTCGCGGGCAGATTGATAATCATCGGCCGTTCGGCGCAGGGCTGCCAGATTTCCGCCACCGCCTCGCAAATCTCCAGCGCGAATTCCGGCTCGGTGAAGCAAAAGGTTTCCGGAGAGTACTCGTATTGCCAGCGGGTCAGCGGATGCTGCTCGCACTGCTGACGGATAAGCCGGGTCGCGCGGGTCGCCAGGTCGATCACCTGCGCTTTGTCCATTCCAAAAACCAGCTCGCGAAACAGCGGCGCGGTGGCGTTATAGAGGTGTACGGTAGCGCAGTGGGCATCGCGCAGAGCGGCAAACGTACGCAGGATCAAATCTTCCCGCGCCTGGGTCAGTACCTGAATCGTCACATCCTGCGGAATGCGCTGCTCTTCAATCAGTTGACGTACAAAGTTGAAGTCGGTTTGTGAGGCGGAGGGAAAGGCGACCTCAATCTCTTTAAAACCACACTCCAGTAGTAAATCCCAGAACTGCAGCTTGCGCGCGCTATCCATCGGCTCGGCCAGCGCCTGGTTGCCGTCGCGCAGATCGGTAGAGAGCCAGCGAGGGGCGCGGGTTATTTGCTGCTCTGGCCAGCGGCGGTCAGGCAGGGCGATCGGCGGATAGGGGCGGTATTTTTCACCGGGTTGAGTCAGCATGATTTTCTCCTTCTTAGCGGATCTTCATCGTGCATGAGGTGGGCAAAAGCGATCTCCAGCAAACCGGACATCGACTAGCGCAAACTGGACAATCTGCGTTTTGGGCAATAAAAAAGGGATCCGCAGATCCCTTCAGGGTAAATCTTAATGCGCGCCGCCGCCGCCGCCCCCGGCGCTAAACGGCGGTCTGGCAAACCATACCAGCCCGAGCAGAAGGATAAACACCGCCGCCGAGAACCAGAAAATTTCGTTGGCGGAGATAATCAGCCCCTGGTTGGTAATCTGCTGCGCTATCCAGCCGGATGCCTGCTGTTGCGTCATTCCTAATCCCTGTAGCTGGTCGTACATCTGCTGGGCGTTGGGATTGTATGGCGTCACCGACTCGGTAAGCTGCGCATGGTGCAGCGCCTCGCGGTTCGTCCACATGGTGGTGGTAATCGAGGTGCCGATAGACCCCGCCAGCGTACGCGTGAAGTTCGACAGGCTCGACGCCGCCGCCAGCCTTTCCGGCGGCAGGCCGGACAGGGTGATGGTGGTCAACGGCATAAAGAAGCAGGCCACCGCGAAGCCCTGGATAAACTGCGGCCACGCCGAGGCGCCAAAGTCCATTCCCGGTTCGAAGGTCCATGCGCGCCAGTAGAAACAGACCGCGTACATGATAAAGCTAAAGGTGACCAGCCGACGCATATCCAGCTTATGCGCAAAGCGGCCGATAATCGGCGACAGGATAACCGGGATCACCCCGACCGGCGCCGAAGCCAGACCGGCCCAGGTCGCGGTATAGCCGTATACCTCCTGCAATAGCTGCGGCAACAGCACGATAGCGCCGAAGTAGAGCATATAGGCGAGGCTGATGCACAGGCAGCCGATGGTAAAGTTTCGCGACTTGAAGAGCGACAGATCGACGATGGGGTTGTCGTCGGTTAGCTCCCAGACGATCAGGAAACTTATCGCCACCACCGCGACAATCGTCAGGATGATGATCTCGTTGGAGGCGAACCAGTCCAGCTCTTTACCCCGGTCGAGCATTACCTGCAGGCTACCGATACCGATAATCAGCAGCGCCAGGCCCACGCCGTCGATCCGCCGCTGTTCGGTGCGGGTTTCCCGGTTGCGCAGCGTTTGCAGCGTCATCACCACCACGGCGATGCCAATCGGCACGTTGATGAAGAAGATCCAGCCCCAGTGGTAGTTGTCGCTGATATAGCCGCCGAGAATCGGGCCGCAAATCGGCGCGACGATCACCGTCATTGACCACAGCGCCAGCGCGATTGACCGCTTGGCGGGCGGGTAGTTGCTGAGCAGCAGACTTTGCGACAGCGGAATCAGCGGACCGGCGACGATCCCCTGTATCACGCGGAAGAAAATCAGCATCGTCAGGCTGTTGGAGACGCCGCAGGCCCAGGAGGCGATAGCGAACGCCACCGTCGACCAGAGGAATAGCTTCACTTCGCCAACGCGCTTTGCCAGCCAGCCGGTAATCGGAATGGAGATAGCGTTCGCCACCCCAAACGAGGTGATAACCCAGGTCCCCTGGCTCAACGATGAGCCAAGGTTACCGGCGATGGTGGGGATGGCCACGTTGGCGATGGTGGAGTCCAGCACCTGCATAAAGGTCGCGAGCGACAGCGCAATGGTCATAATGACCAGCTGCGCGCCTTCCAGCGGTTTTTGCTGTTGCATTACGCTCACCCCGAATTATCCGGCGTTGGCCTGGATGATGTCGTTTATCAGCTTATTGACCGGCTCAAGGCCGATTTCACGGGCATTGCTTTCGTAAACCGGAGCGCTACGTACCTGGCTTGCCAGCATCTCGCCGCCGCGGTCGGTGGTGTTCACTTCAACCAGCGTCGAAAGGCCGATGCGCAGCGGGTGCTCTGCCAGCTGTTTTTCATCCAGCTCGATACGTACCGGCAGGCGCTGAACCACTTTGATCCAGTTGCCGGTAGCGTTCTGCGCAGGCAGCAGCGAGAAGGCGCTCCCGGTCCCCATATCGAGACCGACGACTTTACCGGTGTATTTCACATCATCACCATAAATGTCGCTGATCACGGTGGCAGGCTGACCAATACGCATGTGCGCCAGCTGCGTTTCTTTGAAGTTGGCGTCAATCCACAGGTTGGTCGCCGGAACGACGGCCATCAGCGGGGTAGTGGTGGTGATTTGCGCGCCGGGCTGAACGGAACGGCGAGAAACGTAGCCGCTAATTGGGCTGACGATCTTCGTCCGCTGCAGGGCCAGCCAGGCGTTACGCACTTCGGTGGCCGCTTGCAGGACCGCAGGCTGTTGTTCCAGCTTCGTGCCCAGAACGATCGCCTGGTTGGCGTTGTATTGCTGAATCGCCACGTCCAGTTCGGCCTGCGCGCTGGCAACCGTGTCGCGCGCATGCTGCAGCTCTTCGCGGCCAATCAGGTTGGCCGCGCCCAGCGGAATACGACGGTTAAGGTCGGTTTGCGCCTGGGAAAGCGCGGTTTTTTTCACTTCGATGCTGGCCTGCAGCTGCTTGCTGTTGATCATCTGCTGGCGCGTTTGACGTACGCTGGCGGCCAGCTGGGTTTGCGCTTTTTCAAATGCCTGCTGGGCGTCGGTCTGGTCGAGGGTGACCAGCGGATCGCCTTTTTGCACGTAGTCGGTGTTGTCGGCCCAGACTTTCGTCACGCTGCCGGACACCTGGGCCATAATCTGTACCTGATTCCCTGCCACGTACGCGTCGTCGGTCTCTTCGTAGTGACGCAGTACCAAAAACCAATAAATCCCGTATGCCACGGCAACAATAATAAAGAGCAAGGTCAGCAGCAGGAGGGCGCCTTTACGCTTCCCTTTTTTGCTGCCCGGTTGCTGCGGGGTTTGGCTCTCCGCATTTGCGCTCATGTTATTCTCCACGATCTTATTATTTCACATCGGCTGAGCCGACCTGTTTATCAGAAAGGCCAGCAGAAAGATCTGCTGGCCTGTCCGTTTTCCTTGTCAATCCAGAAAAATTGGTGAGCGGTTGGTTCCGCGCTTAGCGCAGAGACTCCGCAAGCACGCCATCCTCTTCCATTTGGTCAAGGCGACCAAGCAGCTTACGGGTGATGTGCTCAAGCTGATCCTTTTCGCTGGTGCTTAAAGAGGACCAGAGCTGATGCAGGCAGTTGTGCTGCGGCGGTAAGACTTCGCGCAGGAACTGATGCCCTTTTTCGGTAAGCTGTAGATGCAGGCAGCGACGATCGTTATCGCTTTCGCGGCGCTCGATCCAGCCGCGTTTTTCCAGCTCGTCGGCAATGCGCGTGGCGTTGGTTCGCGAAGAGCCCAGCGCGCAGCTCAGCTCGGAAGGCTGAATGCTGTGGTTTTCCTGAGACTCAAGCGTGATCAGCGCCATAAACAATGTCTCGTTAATCCCTTGCGCTTTCAGCATCTTGTTACGGTTTTCCAGCAGTTTTCCCTGCATATGCATGCAAAGACGAGTAAGCAGAATTTCCTGAAAAGGGAAGTCTTCGTGACGGCTGGCGCGGAACTTGAGCATTTGCTCAATGGGAGTAAACGAACTATCCATTTTGGTTATGACCTCATTAATTACAGCCGATATAATAACTATTGTGACAAATAAATCAAATCAATTATTGACAAAAACTTATACTTTAAGCTTATAGCCATACGCTGATTTTCCAGACAACACCGTAGGTTAGCGCGCTCAAAAGCGTAGGCGTAATTATGCTGCGTGTTTTCCAAAACGCCAGGCCCAACGCGGCGAAGCCTGCTAATGTGGGCAGCAGGCGGCGGGCGTCATGGAGGATTTCCGGCACGCTGGAGACAACCAGCAGCGCGCAAATGGAGGCGATGCCGATGGTATCGAGCAGGACGCTGACCGGGCCGCGGCGAGTCGGACGCACGTTTCCGGCGCGCAGGCGCAGCGGCAGATAGCGAAAGAGATAGTTCACGCAGCCGACCACGACGCCGAGAATGAAGACATCACTGTTCATCGGGCATCCCCTGAATGCTGGCCTGCACCAGAGCGGTCAGGCAGCCGCAGACAATCCCGGCAAGGATCGCCGCGGGTATGGAAAACAGAATCATGCCAGCCAGCGCGCCTGCCAGCGCGGCGGTAACGCTCAGCGACTGCTTGCGCTGGAATGAGGCGAGTAAAAAGCTCATAAACAGCGCCGGCAGCATAAAGCCCAGCGCCGCTTCCACTGCCGGAAAGTTAGTCAGCAGGCCGCTGCCCGAATAAGCGCCGATCAGCGTGCCGAAGACCCATGAAGCCCAGGACATAAAAGCGATGCCGATCATCCAGTTATCGCTCCAGCGTCGATTGTCGCGGACCAGCTTAGCGGTGGCAGCGGCAAAAACTTCATCGGTCAGGCCGAATGCCCAGAGCGCGGTTTTTTTCTTGCTCATCGCGCGCTGAATGCGGCTGCGCAGGGACGGGCCGTACAGCACATGGCGAACGTCCATCGCCATGACGGTGAGCGCGGCGACCCATAGCGAGCTTCCTGCGGCCAGCATGGCGGTGATCACGAACTGGCTGGCGCCGGCGTAAATAATGCAGGAGAAGAACAGGCTTTCCAGCGGAGTAAAGCCAAGCTTAGTGGCGTTGAGACCGAAGGCGAAGGCGACGGGAATATAGCTGATGACGATCGGCAGGCTGTCCTTAATGCCTTCAGCCAGCGTCGCCTCGTCAGCGGGGGGAGTGTGCATCAATGCGTCAGGGTTTTCCATAGGAGTTGCTTATTAATAACTCACGTGAAAATCACATGATTAATCAGGTGGATTTACCTTAGCAGAGAGCGGCGCGGCTTAACAGTAACGAAAACGTTGATGGCTAAAGTTATGCAGTTTATTTGCATATCAATCCATCATTTAGAACAGGAGATGTCGTGTTGTGCAGGAGGCCGACTTCCCCGGGGGCGGCGCAAAGCGCCTTGCCCGGGCTACGGGTTTTGTAGCCCGGACAGATGTGTAGTATCGCCTCCGGGAATTGGCTATAGATTGGGAGACTATTTCTGCGCGGCCAGCGCTTCTTCCACCCAGCCGTCAAACTGCTGCTGGTGGGCTTTGATCCAGCCATCGACGTGGCCCTGGATATCTGCCTCAGAACCATGTCCCGCGTGCATCATGGCATTTTCGGCGTTGATATCGGCAATCGGCAGCTTCATGATGCTGAACAGTTTCGCCGCCGCCGGGTTTTTCTCGGCCCAGGCTTTGTTGGCGACAATATGCATTGTGTTCACCGGGAAGCCATAGTTCATGCCGTTTGGCAGTTTGGTATCAATATCTTTCTGTTCGCCCGGCAGGGAAGAGAACGGCACCTGCAGCCAGACGACATCTTTACCCGGCTTCAGCACGTCGCTGACCCAGTAAGGCGTCCAGGTGTAGTAGATCACCGGTTTGCCCTCCTTATAGCGGGCGATGGTATCGGCCATCATCGCCGCATAGTTGCCTTGATTGTGCACTACCGTATTGCTCAGGCCGTAGGCATCAAGCTGATGGTTGATGACCGCTTCACAGCCCCAGCCTGGCGTACAGCCGGTCAGATCGGCTTTGCCGTCGCCGTTGGTGTCAAAAAGTTTGGCGATTTTCGGATCTTTTAGCTGGTCGATAGATTTGATGTGGTACTGCTCGGCCGTTTTCTTATCAATCAGGTAGCCCTGCGCCGCCCCATTCACAAACACGCCTTCGCGGTAGAATTTTTGATCACCGCCGGCGGCAGCGTACATATCGTCATGCAGCGGCTGCCAGTTGGTGGCGATGTAGGTGGTATCACCTGCGGCGATCGAGGTGTAGGCGACGTTATAGTCAACTTCGCTCGGCTTATCGACGGTATAGCCGAGCTTTTCCAGCGCGCGGCTGACCAGCAGGGTCTGGAAGGTCTCTTCCGAAATTGTGCTCTGTGCTGGTTTTACGGTAATGCCTTTACCAGGCAGATCCGCCGCGAAGGCGGTGGTGGAAATGAGGGCGGTAAACGCTGTGGCAAGGATCGCTGTATGTCGCATCGTTGTTCCTTTATTTGTCAGAAGGGAAGTCCATCCCCCCGGCAGCGGGGGGATGTGCTCTTATTTACAGAAAGGGCGAGTAATCAGCCCCAGAGGGCCGGTTGCGTACCAGCGGCGGTTGCCGCGGCTGCGCGAGTCCCGTCCTACGGCCTGAGTCAGACGGTCAAGAATAATGGCGAGGATAACAATCCCGACGCCGCCAACGGTGGCCAGACCCATATCAAGGCGACCGATGCCGCGTAGTACCATCTGGCCGAGACCGCCAACGGCAATCATTGAGGCAATCACCACCATCGACAGGGCCAGCATTAGCGTCTGGTTAACCCCGGCCATAATGGTCGGCATGGCCAGCGGCAGCTGAACTTTAAACAGCATCTGACGCGGGCTGGCGCCGAAGGAGCGCGAAGCTTCAATCAGATCCGCCGGCACCTGGTTAATCCCCAGAATAGTCAGACGAACAATCGGCGGCAGGGCGAAGATAATGGTCACTACCACGCCCGGAACGTTACCGATACCGAACAGCATGACGATGGGCACGAGATAAACGAACGCCGGGGTGGTTTGCATCGCATCCAACAGCGGACGGATAATCTTCGCCGCCCGCGGGCTCCGCGCCAGCCATATCCCAAGCGGCAGGCCGATCAGCATACAAAACAGCAGCGCGGTCAGCACCAGCGCCAGGGTTACCATCGCCTGCGACCAGGCGCCGATAGCGCCGATGGCGATCAGCGAAATCAGCGTCGCCGCGCCCATGCCGATGCTGGAAATCTGCCAGGCAATCAGCGAGAAAATAATAATCGCCACCGGCGCCGGCATGCCCAGCAGCAGCTGCTGGAAGGCGCTCAGGATGTAATCCACCGGTACGCGGATCCCCTGGAAAATCGGACGGAAATGCATCACTACCCAGTCGATGCCGTGCGTGACCCAGCTATCGAGCGGAATCAGCGTTTTATGGAACGGGTCCATTATATTGAAGTGTTCCTGCTGCGGCGCAGGCGCGCTGCTTAGCCAGTCGGCACCGCCGCCATCGGCCGGTGCTGGCGTAGAAGTGCCCCACGCATCGGCGGATTGCGCGGCGCTATCCGCCGCCGGTGCGGTGTCCCACGGGTTAGATTGATCAGCCATTGTTTGCCCCCTCGCGATCTAAAGCCTGCAGCAGCATGCGTTTTGAAATGATGCCGATGTACTGGTGCCCTTCATCGACAACCGGCACCGCGCACGGTGCATGGCCGACGTGAGAGAGCAGCTCGCTGAGCGGCGTTTGCGCATCCACCGCCTGTGGGGAGTCGATTAACGCCGCATCAATTCCCTGACCCTCGCTCAGCGCGGCTTTCAGGGAATCGATGGAAACAATGCCAACAAACTTATTCCCGCGTTCAATGACGTAGCCATATTCGCGGTCTTCATCCTGCAGTAATTTCAGCGCGGAACGCGGGCCGAAACCTGGCGTTTTACGAATCAGTCCAACCGGACTACGGCGGGCAATATCTTTGGCACTGAATACCTGGCTAATATCGACGCCGCGGAAGAAGGTTCGAACATAATCATTGGCAGGATTATTGAGTATTTCATCCGGCGTACCGACCTGAACCACTTCACCATTTTGCATAATGGCAATGCGATCGCCAATTCGCATGGCTTCATCAAGGTCGTGGGAAATAAATACCACGGTGCGCTGATGTCTGGCCTGTAATTTAGTTAGCTCATCCTGCATTTCCGTACGAATTAAGGGATCGAGCGCCGAGAAGGCTTCATCCATTAACAGAATATCGGGGTTGATCGCCAGCGCGCGGGCGAGACCAACGCGCTGACGCATGCCGCCGGAGAGCTCGTCCGGCCAGGCGTGAGCGTAGTTTTCCAGACCTACCTGACGCAGCGCCTCCAGCGCTTTCTCCTGGCGTTCCTGAGTCGGCACGCCGGCCAGCTCCATGCCGAAAGCGGCATTATCCAGTACGGTCATGTGCGGCATAAGGGCAAATGATTGAAAAACCATTGCAATCTTTTTCCTGCGCACTTCGCGAAGCTCGGCCTCAGAGATTTTAGCGATATCGACACCGTCGATCAGAACCTGGCCGCGGGTGGGTTCAATCAGGCGATTGAGAAGGCGAACCATGGTCGATTTCCCCGATCCGGAGAGCCCCATGATGACGAATATCTCGCCTTCTTCAATGGTCAGACTGGCGTTCTTTACGCCAAGCGACAACCCCGTCTTTTCCAGTATTTGTTCTTTCGATAGTCCTTTTTCGATATATTTGAAAGCCCGCTGCGGGTGCTCGCCAAATATCTTATAGAGATTCTTGATTTCTAATTTAATTGCCATGCAATAGAGCGTTTCCTGTTATTTATTAATATCGATATGGTACCCGGTGGTGATAATTGCTTTTTTACACCCTAACATACTGAGAATCTGTGACAACCCTTTATGGCGAATTACTGCGGGAATGCACAAGGGACAATTCCGGTACATCCCCCGTGATATAAGGGCTGAGCGGGAATTGCTCATGGTTGATATTTTTTAGTTATGTTAGCTTAATTCGGGCGGAAATCGATGGCATTCTGTTGAATATGACGCAGTGATGACCGAAAGATATTGAGTGGGATGAAAATGAATAATGTGAAATAAATCACCAGGAAATATGCAGATATATTCCTGGTGAAAGTAAGGCTAAAAGTCCCAATCGCTATCGACGGTTTCTTCCGCTTTTCCCATGACATACGACGAACCCGAGCCGGAGAAGAAGTCGTGGTTTTCGTCGGCATTCGGCGAAAGCGCAGCGAGGATCGCCGGGTTGACGGCAGCCATTTCCGCCGGGAACAGCGCCTCGTAGCCGAGATTCATCAGCGCCTTGTTGGCGTTATAGCACAGGAAGGCGTTAACCTCTTCAACCCAGCCGCTATCGCCATACAGCTCGCGGGTATAGGCCAGCTCGTTGTCATACAGATCCATCAGCAGATCGAGGGCGAAGTTTTTCATCTCTTCACGCTTCTCGGCGCTGACTATTTCCAGCCCTTTCTGGAATTTGTAGCCAATGTAATAACCGTGTACCGCTTCATCGCGGATGATCAGGCGAATCAGATCGGCGGTGTTGGTCATCTTCCCCCGGCTGGAGAAGTACATCGGCAGCCAGAAGCCGGAATAGAAAAGGAATGATTCGAGAAAAACGCTGGCGATTTTTTTCTTCAGCGGTTCATCAGCCTGGTAGTACTCCAGCATCAGCTGCGCTTTACGCTGCAGCGGCGCGTTTTGTTCGCTCCAGGCGTAAGCGGCATCGACGTCTTTAGTCTGGCAGAGAGTAGAGAAAATGGAGCTGTAGGAGCGAGCGTGTACCGCCTCCATAAAGCTGACGTTCGACAGTACCGCCTCCTCGTGCGGGGTGAGAGCGTCGGCCATCAGCGCCGGGGCGCCAACGGTATTCTGGATGGTATCAAGCAGCGTCAGGCCGGTGAAGACGCGGATTGTCAGCTGCTGCTCCGCCGGGGAAAGCGTTTGCCAGGCGGGGATATCGTTAGACAGCGGCACCTTCTCCGGTAGCCAGAAGTTGCTGGTCAGCCGATTCCAGACCTCCAGATCCTTATCGTCTTCAATTTTGTTCCAGTTGATGGCGCTGACGCGCGATAAATGGGTCATCCTGTTCTCCTTACAGCGCGCAGGACACGCAGCCTTCGATTTCGGTACCTTCCAGCGCCAGCTGGCGCAGACGGATGTAATAGAGCGTTTTGATGCCTTTCTTCCACGCGTAAATTTGCGCTTTATTGATATCGCGCGTGGTCGCGGTATCGGGGAAGAACAGAGTCAGCGACAGCCCCTGATCGACATGACGCGTCGCCTCGGCGTAGGTGTCGATGATCTTCTGCGGGCCGATTTCGTAAGCATCCTGATACAGCGCCAGGTTGTCGTTGGTCATAAACGGCGCCGGATAATAGACGCGTCCGGTTTTCCCCTCCTTGCGGATCTCTATCTTCGACACGATCGGATGGATGCTGGAGGTCGCGTGGTTGATGTACGAAATAGACCCGGTGGGCGGCACCGCCTGTAGGTTGCGGTTATAGATGCCGTAGCGCATCACGTCATCGCGCAGCTGCCGCCACATATCGCGGTCGGGCAGGGTAATCGCGGAGCGGGCAAACAGCGCGCGGACTTTTGCCGTTTTCGGCTGCCAGTCGCCTTCCAGGTAGGGCCGGAAATAGTCGCCGCTGGCGTACCGCGACTGCTCGAATCCGGCAAAACGGGTCCCTCTTTCACGTGCTATCAGCATTGAAGTGCGCAGCGCGTGCCAGGTAATGGTATAGAAATAGAAATTGGTGAAATCCAGCCCTTCCTCGCTACCGTAGGCGATGCCCTCGCGCGCCAGATAGCCGTGCAGATTCATCTGTCCGAGGCCGATGGCGTGTGAAGCGGCATTGCCCGCCGCGACCGACGGCACCGAACGGATATCGCTCATATCGGACACCGCCGTCAGACCGCGCACGGCAACTTCGACCGTGCGGGCAAAGTCGGGAGAGTCCATGGTGTGGGCGATATTCAGCGAGCCGAGGTTGCAGGAGATATCCTGGCCGATGCTGGCGTAATCCAGGTTTTCATCAAAGGTGGAAGGCGCGTTGACCTGCAGGATCTCCGAACACAGGTTGCTCATATTGATGCGCCCGGCAATTGGGTTCGCGCGGTTAACCGTGTCTTCAAACATGATGTACGGGTAGCCGGATTCAAATTGAATTTCCGCCAGCCGCTGGAACAGATCGCGGGCGCGGATCCAGCGCTTGCATACCCGCTCGTCGGCCACCAGTTGCGCATACATTTCGCTTACCGCGATATCGCCGAACGGTTTACCGTACAGACGTTCGACGTCGTAGGGTGAGAACAGCGCCATCTGCGCGTCTTCCTTCGCTAGCTGAAAGGTAATATCCGGAATGACGACCCCGAGCGAGAGCGTTTTTATGCGGATTTTTTCATCGGCATTCTCGCGTTTGGTATCGAGGAAACGCAGGATATCGGGATGATGGGCATGCAGATAGACCGCGCCGGCCCCCTGACGCGCGCCGAGCTGGTTGGCATAGGAGAAGGCATCTTCGAGCATTTTCATCACCGGTACGACGCCGGAGGACTGATTTTCGATACGCTTGATCGGCGCCCCGGCTTCGCGAAGATTAGAGAGCAGAAACGCCACGCCGCCACCGCGTTTCGATAGCTGTAGCGCCGAATTCACCGCCCGGCCAATCGATTCCATATTATCTTCGATACGCAGCAGGAAGCAGGAGACCAATTCGCCGCGCTGCTGTTTACCGGCGTTGAGGAACGTCGGCGTAGCGGGCTGGAAACGCCCGGAGAGGATCTCATCGGTTAGCTGGTGGGCCAGCGACTCGTTACCCTGCGCCAGGCTCAGGGCCACCATGCAGGTGCGGTCGGCAAAGCCTTCAAGGTAGCGCTTACCATCAAAGGTTTTCAGCGCGTAACTGGTATAAAACTTCCATGCGCCGAGAAAGGTCTGGAAGCGAAAACCGCCGTTTTGCGCATAGGTAAACAGCTCAAGAATAAACTGACGATCGTAGCGCGCCAGAACCCTGGCATCGTAATAGCCTTCGGCGACCAGCCACGTCAGCTTGTCGTCCAGACTGGCGAAGGGCACGGTATTCGGCTCAACGTGGTTGGCCATAAACGCCGCCACCGCCTGGCGATCTTTGTCAAACGGGATGCGACCATTGCTGTCGTAGAGATTCAGCATCGCGTTGAGGGCATGGAAATCCGGCGCCTCGGTGGTTATACGTTCTGCGGTTGTCGTTGCCAAAATTCGCTTACTCCTTTACGCACGTTGTCGACATCTTGCGGGGTGCCCATCAGCTCAAAGCGATAGAGGTACGGTACGCCGCATTTCTGCTTGATGACGTCACCCGCCCGACCGTAGGCCTCGCCGAAATTGCGGTTGCCCGCAGCGATGACGCCGCGAATGCGCTGGCGGTTATGCGGATCGTTGAGAAAACGGATCGCCTGACGGGGGACTGCGCCCGCCGTGCCGCCGCCGCCATAGCTGGGGACGATAAGAATGTAGGGTTCGTCTACCTGAATGCGCTCGCGTTCGTTAAGCGGTATACGCACGGCGGGCAGCCCCAGACGCTGGACGAACCGATGCGTGTTTTCGGAACTGCTGGAGAAGTAGACGATCAGGCTCATAGGCTGGCCGCTGAGGCTGTTGGACGCAGGCGGTTAATCATATCGGGACGGAAGCCGGACCAGCGGGTCTCCCCGGCAATCACCACCGGTAGCTGGCGGAAGCCTTGCTCGCGCAGCATATCGACGGCTTCAGGATGATGGTCAATATTGACCATGTCGAACTCAAACCCGCGGGTTTCCATGGCCCGTTTCGTGGCATGGCATTGCACGCAGTCATTTTTAGTGTAAATAGTAATGCGCATGATTCGTATTTCCATTTAAGATAACAGCACGACGCAAAAACTGGCGCCGCGTGCTATGGGTTATCGTTGAAGGAAATACTAGATGTAGTTATTTAAAAGTTCAACAACTCAATATATATGGTTTTTGTAAAGACTGGCCCCCGAGGAAAGATCCGCCGGGGGACGGGATTTCTTACCGAAAAATTACAGACGCATGCTTACCGCCAGGCGGTTAAAGGCGTTCATCAGGCTGATGGCGAAAGTCAGATCGCTAATCTGCCGGGCGTTAAAATGATCGAGGAGCGGTAGATAAACAGCGTCTTCCGCATGGCTTTCGGCGATATGGGTGACCGATTCAGCCCACGCCAGCGCCGCGCGTTCCGCATCGCTGAAATGGGCGCTCACCCGCCAGCCTGCCAGGGCGTCCAGTTTGTTTTGCGCCACGCCGGATTGACGCAGGGCTTTGCTGTGCATCTCCAGGCAGAAGGCGCAGCCGTTGATTTGCGATACCCGCAAATACACCAGTTCTATCAGCGCGCCGTCCAGCTCGCTTTTTTCCAGCGTAATCTTGGCCTTAACCAGAGCGTTATAGACTTCCGGGCTCAGTTCATTGTACGGCTGACGTAGTGTGTTCATTTTACTCTCCTCATTAAGACGCGAGGAAAATAGCACTATAATGGACTGCATAAGATAGCCATATTGTGATGAAAAAAGCAGACCATGATGGATGCCAAAAAAATCCCGCATTACCAGCGTATCGCCCGACAGCTCAAGCAGGCAATTGAGCGCGGCGAGCTGGCGCCGGGCAGCAGGCTGCCGGCGAGTCGGGTCTATGCTCAGGAGCTTGGCGTATCGCGAGCAACGATTGAAAACGCCTGGGGAGAGCTGGTAGCGCAGGGCTGGCTGGAGCGGCGCGGGCAGGCGGGAACCTTTGTCAGCGATCGCCTCAGCCCACAGCAAAGCGTGCCTGAACGCTCTGTTACCGGCGATGAACCGACGGCGCCGCTGCCGCTTCAGCTTGGGCTGCCCGCGCTGGATCTGTTTCCACGCGGTCTGTGGACGCGGATCATGGGGCGCCGGCTGCGTACGCAAACGCGTTTCGATCTCGCGCCCGGCGATCCCTGCGGGGACCCGACGCTTCGGCAGGCGATCGTCGATTATTTGCGCCTGTCGCGCAGTATAGAGTGTCGTCCTGAGCAGGTGCTGGTGACGGGTAGCTACGCGGCGTCGATGAGCCTCATTCTGCGAACCCTGTCCCGGCCGGGCCAGCAAATGTGGATGGAGGATCCGGGATTTCCGCTTATCCGGCCGATCGTGAGCGGCGAAGGGGTGGCGATCTGCCCGGTTCCGGTTGACGAAGACGGAATGGATATTGGCTGGGCGCAGCGGCATTACCCAAACGCGAATTTTGCGCTGCTGACGCCGGCTCATCAAAGCCCGCTCGGCGTTGCGCTCTCATTGACCCGGCGCAGACAGCTACTGCTATGGGCGGCGCAGAATAACGCGTGGATTATCGAAGATGATTACGATAGCGAATTCCGCTATCGCGGCAAGCCGCTGCCGCCGCTAAAAAGCCTCGACGCCCCGCAGCGCGTCATCTACGCCGGTGCGTTCAGTAAAACGTTTTTTCCGGCATTACGCGCAGCGTGGCTGGTGGTGCCGGAACCGCTGGTGGCGCAGTTTCGCCAACAGGCGGCGCTGATGAGCTGTAGCGTGCCGACGTTGTGGCAGCAGACGCTGGCTGATTTTATCCGCGAAGGCCATTTCTGGCGCCATCTGAAGAAAATGCGCGCCAGCTATGCTCAGCGTCGTCAGTGGCTTGAATCGGCGCTGCGGGAGCACGGTATCGCGGTGGTTCCGCAAGCGGGCGGCATTCAGATGGTCGTCAGGGTAAGCGGCGACGATCGTCAACTGGCCCTGCGCGGCAGACAGGCCGGTCTGGCCATCCAGGCGTTAAGCGACTGGCGAATGGATAGCCGGGGAGAAGGGGCGCTGCTGATGAGCTTCACCAATTTAACCTCAGCGGAGATGGCGGGCGAGGTGGTACGAAAGCTGACTCGGGCTCTCGCTTCTCAGGACAAATAAAAACCCCTGCATACCGGAGTAGGCAGGGGGGGACGCGTATTTGTTATCTTCATTGGTCTGGCAGTTTTATTATCGACGTAAATTCAACAATACGCCAATAAATACCCCAACGGCTGCTGCAGCGCCAACGCTTTGCCACGGTTTGTCGCGCACGTAGCTGTCAGCGCAGCCCATGGCGTCGCATGCCGCCTGCTGTACGCGGTTGTTGCCGTTAAGGCGCGCGCGGGTCTCTTTCAGCAGCGCCTGCGCTTTTTTACGCGCGGCATCCGCTTCGTCTTTGGCGTCGCTGCCCCATGATTTCAGCACCTCTTCCAGCGTATCCGCTAATTGGCTGACATCGTTATGGATATCTTCAGCGCTCTCTTCTACGTTGTTGCGGTTTGCTCGGTTGGCCATTGGTTTCTCCCTTTATTCCATTGAGTCTATAAGTGTAGGACAAGATTTTGCTTTATGCTGTAAATCGCCCTTTATGGAATATTCCGAAAGCGTTGGCTTTAATGAATAAGGTAAGGTTAACGTGCGGTAAAAGATAATGAGGAATTAGTATGTATTTAAGACCCGATGAGGTGGCGCGAGTTCTTGAAAAAGCCGGCTTCACCATGGATGTTGTGACGCAAAAAGCCTATGGCTATCGCCGTGGCGATAATTATGTTTACGTGAACCGTGAAGCTCGTATGGGGCGTACCGCGTTAATTATTCATCCGGCTTTAAAAGAACGCAGCACTACGCTTGCGGAGCCCGCGTCGGATATCAAAACCTGCGATCATTACGAGCAGTTTCCGCTGTATTTAGCGGGAGACGCTCAGCAGCATTATGGTATTCCACACGGGTTCAGTTCGCGCATGGCGCTTGAGCGTTTTCTGAGTGGCCTGTTTGGCGAAGCGCAATACAGCTGACAAAAAGCGGCTGGCGGAACCAGTCGCTTTTTTGCATTAACTCAGGCTTTGGCCTGCTGGTAGGGACTGACGCGGAAAAGGCGTCGGCAGTAGTCGAGGAAGTAGCCGTACGCTGCGCCCATCATCATCGACACCACGATATTTGAACTTACCGCCGCGGCAATCTGATGCCAGTCAGCGCCGACAACCAGCAAAATCGCCACGTAGACCGGCGACTGGAAAGTCACATAGGCCACCACATCCGCAATGTTCTTCATCCAGCCTGATGTGCTGACGCGGCGCGCCTGGCGCATCGCAAAATCGCGATAAAAACCGTAGGGGACGGCAATAATAATGTTCACCGGAATCGCCACCAGTCTTGAAGATAACGACTGCTCGAAGCTCATTCCGGAGAGAAAGATTTCGATCATCATGTTCACAACGGTGCAGTAAACCACCATCGCAAAGGTGTCTGCTACCGCATGACGCAAGCGGGACTGCGCAGAGAACATCTGTGTGCTCCTCGAAAATGAAGTCGATAATGCCAAAAGATTCGCTTTTGTTTAGCGTTTTGGGTTGCCTGTTTTGATGTGCGTAGAGTATATCTCTGCATTAAAAGTGGCAACTAGCTATAAATTTTTATTTAAAGGCTTTTTGTCGATAAAATACTCTGCAACTGGCTGTTTTTTGTTCATTACGCTACTTTTGTTGTCATTGCTTCATTTTTTATTATTTATCAATGATTTGATTTTATTATGCGCAGAATGGACGATACCTCTGGCAATGGGTAACAGCGTCGTTTCGCGACAGAATCGGGTTCTGATGTGAACGGGGTCACTTTTGGAGTTTTTTACGTATCAAAGAGCATAAAACCAGCATGATATGCTGTATAACTCTCTGGGTGGCTATTCATAACTCATGCATGAATATTCCGTACAGACGCCTGCCGCATTTTGCCTGGCTAAGCGGAATATTCTGATAACTCGCTGAGCCTACAGGTATTACATCAAAGAATGGCCGCTATTCATATTGACCTATCTTTCAGCGCTTATTCATTGCTAATAATTACCCTGTTATCGGTTTGTTTATCATATTTGTTGTCGCTAAGTGAGGATGGATATACAGAATTATCCAGGGCTGGAAATAAATAATCGAATCAATTAAACTATTGCCGTCACTTTTGTTTTATTTGCTATTTGGGAATTTTTTGAAATATATGTCATTACTATTAGAGAAACTGAATAATATTCGTTCACTCCGCGCCATGTCTCGTGAATTCTCCATTGACGTGCTTGAAGATATGCTGGCAAAGCTAAGGACCGTCACTGAAGAAAAACGCGCTGAAGAGCAGGCTGCTCAGGCACAGCAGGCGGAATATCAGGAAAAAATAAACACCTGGCTGGAATTAATGACCGCTGACGGTATCACCCCAGAGGAATTAGTGGGCCACGCGACCGCGACTTCAAAAGGCGGCAAAAAGCGCCAGCCGCGTCCGGCTAAATATCGTTTTACCGATCATACCGGCGCCGAGAAAACCTGGACCGGGCAGGGACGTATGCCGAAGCCGCTCGCTAAAGCCGTCGCTGAGGGTAAATCCCTTGAGAGCTTCCTGATCTAATATTCAGAACGGTGGGGAAACCCACCGTTATTTTTACCCGGCTTAATCAGCACACGCCAAAATCGCCGTCTTCTTTATAAGCCGTTACCTCGGTTGCTTTCAGCGTATATTTCTCCCCCTGCTCGTTACCGGCCTGAACGGCAATAATGCTGTCGCCCTGGACTTCAACGACTTTGAGTTTTGGTCCGCCTGCGCGCGGCTGTACCAGGTCACCGACTGTAAACATACTTCTTCTCCTGTGTGCTGATAAAAATTATCGCTGACAATAACCATAGCTCAGCAAAAGCGTTATCAACAGCTGACCGAAAGAGGTAGGGGTTAACGACGATTCCAGGGCATCAGCGCCAAAAGCCGCGCCATGCCGCAAAAGCCGGTGATACCGGCGAAGGCGAGTCCGGCGCCGACGAATGCGCTAAGCAAAAAAAAGCCGCTGTTAACCGTATAACCTAAAGCGACGCCAAGCAAAATCAGGACGCCTGCGGCGATTTGAACCTGACGCATCAGCGGTAGCGGCTGTGATTTATCCTCTTCCACCGGCAGACCTGCCGCTTTCCAGGCCTGTATTCCACCAGCCAGCAGCCTGGCCTGCGCCGGCGCGGCGGAGGCGGCCAGACGGGCGGCCTTATTCTGAGTGCGCGAACCTGCCTGACAGTGAAAAACAATCGTCTCCTCGGGGCTGGCGTGCAGCGCTGCGCCTTTGTTCAAGGTTTCCAGTGGGACGAGTTGTGCGCCGGGAATATGCTCACGGGCGTATTCATCGGCATCGCGGATATCGACCAGCCGGGCGCCTCTGGCGATGAGCGCCCGGGCTTCGGCGGGAGAAAGTGTAGCGATAGTCATAGACGCTCCTTAAGGACAGTAAATTGACTTTAGCGCGGTGACGATTTGTTGCACCGCTGGCCGCGTAATGAAGTAGTGGATCCGCTGCGCCTGGCGCTCGCAGCCGATCAGCCCTTCATCGCGCATTCGCGCCAGATGTTGAGATGTGGCGGAGGGGCTTAATCCGGTGATCCGCGCCAGCTCGCCGGCGCTGGTGCCCGGCGAATCGCACAGCATGCACAGAATCAAAAGCCTGCTGGGATGGCTCATGGCTTTCAGCAGCGCGGCGGCTTCGCCCGCGCTGGCCTGTAGCTGTTCTGGTGTATTCATTTATTTTAGCTTTTTCTAAATTTAGTAAATTCTAAAATAAAAAAGCGCATTACGCCAGTCATGAATGTTGTGAGGCTAAATAGCCTGGCTGAATCCATGACGATTCTTTGGCTCCGTGTTAAGCGTAACTTAAGCCAGGTCAGCGATAATGACGAAAATATGACCGCACGAGCTACCGCCATGAACGCACTGGAAACCTTAAATCAAAGCCTCTTTTTAGCACTGAATGCCTCGCCCGGCTCACCGGACGCGATCCTGTTATTGGCTCGGGTTGCTGCGAGCGGAACGATCTTCATGGTGCCGGCCGTTCTGCTCTGGCTGTGGTTTTCCGGAGGGCACCAGGGGCATCGACAGGCGCTGTTTTGTAGCTTGAGTATTCTTATCGCGCTGGGGCTGGGAGCCATCTGCGGAATACTGTGGTTTCATCCGCGTCCGTTTATGATCCCTCTGGGCCATACCTGGATAACTCATCCGGCGGATAACGGTTTTCCGAGCGATCACGGTACGGTGATGTTTAGCGCCGCTTTGGCTTTATTGTCGGCGCGCGCACGGGCAGTTGGGATACTGTTGCTGCTGGCGGCGCTGGCCGTGGCCTGGGCGCGGATCTTTCTTGGGGTACATTTCCCGCTGGATATGGTGGGGGCGGTATTTATTTCAGCCTGCGGCGTCGGTAGCGCGCAGCTTGTCTGGCAGGGCGTCGGGCGACGATTAACCTCCCTGTGCGAAACGATAAGTAAACGCCTGTTCGCCTGGCTACCGCCGCGCTTCACGCCCTGACGTAATCTCCATGGCTGGCTCACTGGCCTCCGCGGCGAGCGGCGCGGCGATAGAGCGTACTGCGTGCGACGCCTAAAGCCTGCGCGGCCTTACTGATATTGCCGTTATAGCTTGCCAGGGTGTCGGCAATCAGCTGCGCATCGTGCTGCTGTAGCCCACCCGGCGCGGCGGTCGGGGTTCGGTACTCATGAGGCAAATCATCGACCCCCAGCGTTTCGCCATCTTCGGCAAGCGCCAGCAATACTCTCATCAGGCTTTGCAGCTGGCGCACATTGCCTGGCCAGGGCTGAGCCGCCAGCCGTTGTATAACCTCCGGGGCCAGCGTGATGCGACGTTTCTCTCCGCCCTGCTCGCGCCACAGCCGCTGAATAAACGCAGGCAGTTCAGTCCACTTGCGCAGCGGCGGCAGCGTCAGGGCAAACTCACGCAGGCGGTAGAGCAGGTCTTCGCGGAAGACGCCTTCGGCCACCCGCTGCGCCAGGTTGCGATGGGTCGCGCAAATGACCGCGAAGTTCACCGGCGAGCTCCGGCTGGCGCCTAGCGGCGTGACCTCTTTCTCCTGCAAGACCCGCAGCAGCCGGGTTTGTAGCGCTAACGGCATATCGCCAATTTCATCAAGAAAAAGAATGCCGCCATCGGCCTCGCGGATTTTGCCGATATAGCCGTTTTTGTTTGCCCCGGTAAACGCGCCGGGCTGGTAGCCAAACAGTTCTGATTCAATTAGCGATTCCGGAATAGCGGCGCAGTTGATGGCGACGAATTTGCCGCTGCTCCAGCGGCTGTGCCGGTGCAGCGTGCGGCTGACGTACTCTTTGCCGCAGCCGGTCTCTCCTTCGATACATAAGCCAATCCCGGCATTAAGCAGACGCAGCAGCTTTTCTGATTCATGCGGGCTGGAGAACGGCAGATCGAGTGCCGGGCGCGCGGTCGTCGCCACGCTGGCGGTCGCGGGAGCACGCAGACGGTAATAGTAGTTGTGCCCTCCGACGGCGACCGGCAGCGGGATACTAACGGCGGTTTGCCGCAGCTGCGAAAAAAGCTGCTGGAAAGTGAGATGACCAAACCGGGCGGCGTCGAGGTCGAATTCGCGCATCGCCAGCCGGTTAGCCGCCGTCAGCACGTTATCGGTAAAGACCAGCAGCCGTTCGTCTACGCTGTCGAGTTTTTCCGCCCGGGGATGCAGGCTCATCAGCCACTGCTGCGGGTGCAGACTCTGTTTCACCCATAGATATTCTATTTGCTTCGCGGCGCCTTTTACCCACGCCAGCGTCCGGGCGTGCGGATAGTGGGCCGGGCCGGAGATATCCAGCACCCCGGCTATTTTCCCCTCGGGATTTTGCAGCGGTACGGCGGCGCAATACAGGCCCTGGTTGCTGGTGAGGAAATGCTGACGGCCATCAATTTCGCAGCTGTCGTCTATCGCCAGCGCGGTGCCGATGGCGTTGGTTCCGCGTCCGCTTTCGCTCCACAGGTTGCCCGGGGCTAAAGCGAAGCGCTGCGCTTTCTGCATGGCCTGCGTCTCACCAAAGGTTTGCAAAACCAGTCCGCTGGCGTCAGAGAGGATCACCACCGATTGCAGATCGTTGACCTTGCTGGACAAGGCATTAACCACCGGCTGGGCCAGCTTTTGCAGACGACTATGGCTGGCGAGCCTGTCGGCCAGCTCGCTGGCGTGCAGGCGAGGGAAGTCGTCAGTAGCGGGGTCGATGCCATAGCGCTGGCTGCGGCACCAGGAGTCGCTCAGCAGCGGGCTCGCTTTGATCTCTGGCGTCAGGGCAAATGGATTTCCTGGCACGGGACACCTCGTCATCTCACTAGTGTTGCAATATTGTAGCTACAAGGTTTTGTTAGTGTTGCGATTTGCAACACATAAGGAACATTCAGTGCAACAGAAAGCGAGATTTATAGGCTATCAATATGAAAAATAGAAATATTTTTGGTGGCGAAAAAGGTGGCACGCCCCCTGCAATGGTCTGAAGACGCAGCGAGCCGCCGGACAAAACTAATACGCCGCTGCGCTTCAACCCTACATGAAGGAGATTCGCGATGCGTTATGCACATCCTGGCACGCCGGGCGCTTTGGTTTCACTGAAGTCTGCTTACGGTAACTTTATTGATGGTAAATTTGTCGAGCCGATTGGCGGCGAATTCTTTATGAACACCTCCCCGGTCGACGGTAGCAACATTGGTCAGTTTCCACGATCGGATGCCAAAGATATCGACTTCGCCCTGGATGCGGCGCATCGGGCCGCCGACGCCTGGGGCAAAACGTCGGCTCAGCAGCGCGCCAATCTGCTGCTGCAGGTTGCCGACCGTATTGAGGCCAACCTCGAGTATCTGGCGGTGGCGGAGAGCTGGGATAACGGCAAACCGATCCGCGAAACGCTCAACGCCGACCTGCCGCTGGCGGTCGATCACTTCCGCTACTTCGCCGGCTGCCTGCGCGCGCAGGAAGGGAGCACGGCGGAGATTGATGAAACGACGGTGGCTTACCATTTCCATGAGCCTCTTGGCGTGGTCGGACAAATTATCCCGTGGAACTTTCCGCTGTTAATGGCCGCCTGGAAACTGGCGCCGGCGCTGGCGGCAGGTAACTGCGTGGTACTAAAACCGGCGGAGCAGACGCCGCTCAGCATCACGCTGCTGCTGGAGATTATTGGCGATCTGTTCCCGGCGGGCGTCCTTAACGTGGTTCAGGGTTTTGGCAAGGAGGCGGGCGAAGCGCTGGCCACCAGTAAACGCATTGCCAAAATCGCCTTTACCGGCTCGACGCCGGTTGGCCGCCATATTATGGCCTGCGCGGCGGAAAACATTATCCCTTGCACCGTTGAGCTGGGCGGTAAATCGCCGAACATCTACTTTGCCGACGTGATGGAGGGGGAAGAAGAGTATATCGAGAAGGCGGTGGAAGGCCTGGTGCTGGGCTTCTTTAACCAAGGGGAGGTTTGTACCTGCCCGTCCCGCGCGCTGATTCAGGAGTCTATTTACGAACCCTTTATGGCGCGGGTCATGGACAAAGTGGCGCAAATTCGCCGCGGCGACCCCTTTGACACCGGTACGATGATCGGCGCGCAGGCGTCACGTCAGCAGTTCGATAAAATACTCTCGTATATCAAGATCGCTCGCGATGAAGGCGGTACCATCCTGACCGGCGGCGAACGCGCCAGCATCTCTGCCGAACTGGATAACGGCTACTATATTCAGCCGACGCTGATTCAGGGACGCAACGATATGCGCAGCTTCCAGGAAGAGATTTTCGGCCCGGTGATTGGCGTGACCACCTTTAAGGATGAAGCTGAGGCGCTGTCTATCGCTAATCAGACCCAGTTCGGCCTTGGGGCTGGGGTGTGGACGAGGGATACCAATCTTGCCTATCGCATGGGGCGCGGCATAAAAGCCGGCCGGGTGTGGACCAACTGTTATCACATCTATCCTGCGCACGCCGCATTCGGCGGTTACAAACAGTCCGGCGTAGGGCGTGAAACGCATAAAATGGCCCTCAACGCCTACCAGCAGACGAAAAACCTGCTGGTCAGCTACGGTACCGCGCCGCTGGGCCTGTTCTGATCGAAGCCTGCTATTTATTCATTTTTCAATACCGCCCGCAATCTTGTTTGATTGCGGGTTTTTATTCCATAAAAAAAGCACTGTTATTGCTTTTGCGTCCAGCCGCTTACCGCTTAAAAAAGCTTCTTCCATATTGATTATTAATAATTACTCACGTGATTATTGATTATTCGTTTACGAAAATAAGATCGAACGCAACCTAAGATTAATCCTAATATTTAATAAATGCCGCGCGTGCTCACGGATTTATTGCCGCAAAATAGCGGCTAAATTCGTTGTGTTTGTTAAATTGTGCAATCCAATGTTGCGATTTGATGTTGTTGTATCGTGATTTTTGGTTGCGTTAATTAACAAAATGCGCAATGTCTTTAATATTATTTTTATATGTGAAATAAAACAGCATTTCATTAACATAACAAAATATTGCGATTTGTAATGGGTAGGGATAGTATTTATTTGTTCCCTGAATAAATGGTTAGTCAATTTCGCTAAAAGCACTTTTTATTTTATTACACATGATCAATTGAGTGGCACAGGTTTTTTCCTGATGGCCTGCGGACGGAACGCCAATACTATTAACATGGAGGATCTGTATGCAGATTTGCGCGGCCTTAAGCCTTAGCGCGGAATCTGTAAAAATATAAGTTAGAGATGAGATAAATAATGAAAACGCAATTTCGTATTATGGCAATGTTTGTCGGTGCTCTGGTGTCTGGCAGCGCATTATCCACGCCTTCACAGCCGGCCAGTTCGACAATGACCGTGAATCCCGGCTCGAATGCGGGCACGCAAGGAACGGGCGGTCAGGTGGAATTTACCGGCTCCATTACCGACTCCTCCTGTAATGTTGATAGCACCAGCGCGAATCAAAGCGTCGATCTGGGAAAATGGGCGAGCAGCTATTTTACCGGCACGGGTTCAGAAACCACCAAAACCTCCTTTCATATCAAAGTCAAAGATTGTCCTTCCACCGTCACCACCGTCTCGGTGCTGTTTGACGGTACCCGCGATAGCAACAATAGCGATCTACTGGCGATTAACGGTACCGCAAAAGGGGTAGCGATTAAGCTGTATGAAGATGACAAATCGACGCCGGTTGAGCTTGGCGACGTTTCTCGCGGCCATAGCGTTACCGCCGGTGCCAGCGGCACCACTACCGGAACCGCCGATCTCGAATTCTTTGCTGACTATGTCTCGACCAGTGCGGTTACCGCGGGTTCTGCCAACGGTACAGCTAACTTCAATATGGTTTACAACTAATAAAATAAGAGCGGGTAACGCTACGGTTATTAAAGCTTGCCCGGGCCGGGCAAGGCGTTAGCTTCTGCCTGGCTGAAAGACGGGCGCCCTGGTTTATCCATATTTATTATCAGGCTTTGTTACTGATACCCGCTTTTATTATTCCCGGACGGTAATGATTATGAAACGAACGATCGCCGCGCTAGCCTTGTTAATATTATCCACCGCGGCCCACGCCGGTATTGTCATGGGAGGAACCCGGGTAATCTATCAGGAAGGGAAGCGAGAGGCCGCAATATCAGTTACTAATGCAGATAGCCATTCGCCTTATCTGGTGCAATCGTGGGTGGAAAATTATGCGGAGAATAATAAGAGCCGGGTGCCGTTTATCGTTACGCCGCCGTTATTCCGGCTCGATCCAGAACAGCAGAACGTGTTGCGTATTAATTTCATTGGCGCAACGCTGCCCGCGGATCGGGAATCGGTATTTTGGCTCAATGTAAAAAGTATTGCGCCAACGAAAAAAGATGAAGTGAATAAGCTACAGGTCAATATTAAATCAAAATTTAAGATCTTCTATCGCCCGAATGGCCTGACGGGTGAACCAGCCGATGCATGGCGCAAGCTGACATTTAAAATTGACGGCTCACGGCTGGTAGCACAAAACCCGACGCCCTATTTTGTTTCATTTTTTACCCTTTCGGTGGGCGGCAAGGAGATTACTGAACCCGGCATGATTGGACCCTTTAGCCAGCAAGAGTGGCCGATTCATCGCACCGGCATTATTAAGTGGCGCGCCATTAATGATTTCGGCGGGATGACGGATTTCGCGCAACAGTAATTTTGCTTCGTCTGGTCAGGATATTGTGAAAAATAACCCCTCTGGTATGACTTCCGGTTATACGGCGATCGCTGCGCCAACCGGCGGGATTTCATTATTAGCGACGGTGCCGACGGCGCTTTTCCTGCTTTGTCAAAGCGGCATCGCGCGGGCGGATGAGTACTTCGATCCGGCGGCCTTAGAATTTGCCAATCCGCAGCAAAAGACCGCTGACTTACGCTATTTTGCAAAATCAGGCGGCCAGCAGCCGGGGACTTATTCAGTCAGCATTTGGGTGAATAATCAGGAAATAACCCGGGGCGAGGTGACGTTTATCGACAGCAACGGCGCGCTGCAGCCGCAGTTAACCCCGGCGCAGCTGGCGGAATATGGCGTGAACGTCAGCGCTTTTTCTGCCTTTCAATCGCTGCATGAGGGGCAAGCGTTCACCCACATCGAGCGCTACATTCCTGATGCCAGTAGCCGTTTCGATTTTGCCGATCAGCGCCTGATCTTAAGCATTCCCCAGGCGGCAATGAACGTCCAGAGCCGCGGATACGTGGATCCAGCGCGCTGGGACGACGGTATCCCGGCGGCGTTTGTTAACTACAACCTGACCGGGTCGCAAACCCGGCAGTCGGATGACAATAGCCAATCCAGCTATCTGAACCTACGCAGCGGGGTTAACCTTGGGGCCTGGCGCCTGCGCAACGTATCGTCGATGGAGTACGATCGCACCCGGCGCTGGAATTCGCAGAGCACCTGGCTACAGCGCGATGTGAAATCCCTCAAAAGCCTGCTGCGAATGGGCGATACCTTTACGACCGGCGACGTTTTTGACAGCGTGCAGTTTCGCGGTATTCAGCTAATGTCCGATGATGAAATGCTGCCGGACAGCCAGCGCGGCTTCGCTCCAACGATCCGCGGGATGGCGCATAGTAATGCGAAGGTGACGATATCCCAGCATGGCTACGTGATCTATGAAACGTTCGTCTCGCCGGGGGCGTTTGCAATAAACGATCTCTATCCGACGGCGCAAAGCGGCGACCTCGAAGTCCAGGTGAAAGAGAGCGACGGTTCGGTGCGAACCTTTACGCAACCTTTTTCAGCCGTACCCTTTATGCTGCGCGATGGGCGGGTTAAATACAACCTGAGCGCCGGGCGCTTCCGTTCAGCGCAGCGCCAGGGGCAGTCGCCGACGTTTTTACAGGGCACGCTGTTTTATGGGCTACCGGCTGAATTCACGCTCTACGGCGGTAGCCAGCTGGCGCAGGATTACCAGGCGTGGGCGCTTGGCGTCGGGCGCGGTTTGGGCGAACTGGGGTCGATCGGAGGCGATGCGACGTGGGCAAACACCACAGCGCCGTCGGGAAAGCGCTCGGCAGGTCATTCGGTGCGCGTGCAGTATCAGAAGGATTTTGCCGGCACGGGGACTTCATTCAGTCTCGCCAGCTATCGCTACTCCTCCAGCGGCTACTATGACTTCAGCGAAGCGAATACGCTTGAAAGCCGCAACGGGCTGCTCGACAACAAGCGCAGCCGCGAAGAAATATCGCTTTCTCAGGCCTTTGGCGGTATCAGCAGCCTGGCGATATCTGCCTGGTCGCAGGAGTACTGGCACAGTCATAGCCGCGATGAAACGCTGCATCTCGGATTTTACAGCGCCTGGCGAGGCGTGACGTGGGGCGTGGGTTATTACTACACCCAATCATCCGATCGACAAAAAGCCGATCGTTCGTGGTCCTTTAATCTGAGCGTTCCGCTTTTCGGCCCGCTATCCGAGAGCGCGATCAGCTACAGCACGACCTCCGACAATAGCGGACGTACTTCGCAGCAGGCGTCGCTGTTCGGTTCGCTTCCACATCATCCCAATCTCTACTACTCCCTCCAGCAGGGCTACGTTAACGGCGGCCAGGGCAGTAACAGCAGCGCCGCACTGGATTACCACGGCGGCTACGGAACCGCGCAGCTCGGCTATCGCCACGATAGCGCCAGTCAGCAGCTTACCTGGGGCGCATCGGGCTCCGTTGTCGCCCATCCTCATGGCGTGACGCTCGGGCAGACCGTCGGCGAAAGCTTTGCCATCGTGCGTGCGCCGGGCGCTGCTGAGGTGGCGATTCAGAACGGCAGCAATGTGCATACCGACTGGCGAGGCTATGCGGTGGTGCCTTCGCTGACGGCCTATCGCAAAAATACCATTACGCTTGATACCGAATCGCTGGCCGACGATGCCGATGTCGAACTTGAAGGACAGACGGTGATCCCCGGCGGCGGGGCGGTGGTGCAGGCGAACTACCAGACCCATATCGGCAGCCGCGTGCTGTTTACCCTCAGCGATAGTCACGGGCCGCTGCCGTTCGGCGCCAGCGTTCGCTTGCGGAAAGCTGAAGACGATCCTGGCGGGGCCCCGGGCGGCATGGTGGCCGATGGCGGGCAGGTCTATCTGAGCGGCATTCCGCAGGAAGGGACGCTGGATGTTGCCTGGAATGCCGACAACATCTCACGGAGATGCGCGCTGCATTTCCATCTTACCGATACCGTACAGCAGAGGCAGAGTCCGGTTAAAACCGTCTCTGGCTTCTGCCAGTAGGTCTGCACAGAGGTGATTTTGCGCATAGTATCGTTTTTATTCCTGCTGATAGCGGGCATCTATAGCCACAGCGGCTGGGCGGAAACCTGCAAAGGGGATATCGGCCAGATGACCGTTAACGTCCAGAATATCAAGTACCTGCCAACGCTGCCGCTGAATACGCAGATGACCGGCGTGATGGCGGATAACGGCAGCGGGATTCATTTCTCCTGCGATCTTCAGGTGCCGAAAGCGGCGGCAAAGCGTCTGGTTTATCGGCAGCTAAAAACGGCCTCATCGCCGCTTTCCATCGGCGGTCAGCACGTGTTCCCCTCGGCGCTGGAGGGTATCGGATACTCACTGGGCTTCCAGTGCAGCGGCGGCGCGGTTCGCTTTATTGATGGCAGCCACGCGGCCGATAGTGCGGAATCCGTGACGGTGTGTGACAGCCAGGAGATGGCTAACCTACTGAACCAGCAGCAGATTGTGGTGAAAGTCTTTGTGACGTTTTATAAGACCGGGGACGTCGCCCTGGTCAGCGGTAACCACGCTAACGTTCCGGCGCAGCCGCAGATTGGCGAACTGACGATCCAGCAGCAGGCCGACAGCCGCGCCGGTTTTGTCGCCAGCTCGCCGGTCACGCTCGATATGGCGGCGCTGAACGTCGATATCGGCAGCAGCGGCAGCTGTCAGGTTTCAACCACAAATATTCACGTTAGTTTGGGGACGGTGAATAAAGCGGAGTTCAAGGGCAAAAGCACCACCGGCGGCAGCGCGAAAAGCTTCTCCATACCGGTCTTTTGTTCCACGCCAACCGATATCCGCATCGGCTTTTTTGGCGTCACCTCACCAGGCGGCGGTACGGATACCCTCGCGTTAAGCAAAGCCAACGCCTCTGCGAGCGGGGTGGGCGTCAGGCTCACGTACGGCAATAACAGCGCCCCGGCGCCTGCGGCAGGGACCAGCGTCAAAATCAACGAGGCCAGCAATCTCCCGGTGCTAAAGCGGATTAACGCCAGCAGCGCCGGCAGCGCGGAGAATATCAACTTCAACGCCCAGTACGTCCAGACCGATGATGCGGTGACCGCCGGCACCGCCAATAGCATGGTGACCTTTGCGCTGGAGTATAACTGACGATCGCAGGCGATAACGGCCCAACGCTTTCGCGTTGTAGCTCACAAAAAAGAGATGTCATAGTGATTTTTCGCGCGGCGAGCGGATCGGTACGCTATCAATGATCGAGAGATGAAGCGGCTGACCGGGAATACTTTGGTGCGGGAAATCGATCATGAAAATCACCTTTGGGGAGCTTAAACCCCTGTTGCAGGCGCAGCGAATTTTTGTCGGCGGGCAGAAGCTGGTCTGCGCCCACGCCTTTTACCGTGACGATCTGCCGATCGAGATACCGGAAAATTTAACCACCGAGGCGTATACCACCTACTGGGGGCGCTGCGGCGAACGGCTGGCCTCATTGGGCGCTTTTAGCTATACGCGAACCCTGCTGCCGGCGCTGATTAAAGTGGGGCGCTACACATCGATTGCCGACCGGTTACAGGTACTTGGCGATCGGCATCCCCTGGAGTGGGCCAGCGCCAGCCCGGTTTTTTATGCCCATCACTCCGGCGTGATGGCGACGCTGGCTGCCGATAGCGGCAGGCCCAACCAGTTTTACCCTTTTGAAAAAACTCCCCGACCGATAACCATCGGCAACGATGTCTGGATTGGCCAGAACGTCACACTGGCGCAGGGCATCACTATTGGCGATGGCGCAGTTGTCGCCGCCAACGCGCTGGTGGTCAAAGATGTCGCGCCTTACGCCATTGTCGGCGGTAACCCGGCGAAAGTTATCCGCATGCGCTTTAGCGAGGCGATTATCGAGCAGCTGCTGGCGCTACGGTGGTGGCGTTTTTCCGCCCAGGATATTGCCGGCTGTCCGGTTAATCAGGTTGAGCGCTTTTGCGAGCAGCTCGCCGGGCAAGCGGCCGACGGAACGATCTCGCGTTTTTCGCCGCCGGTATTGACGGCATCCATGATTAAAGATTTTATGAACGATAAACAGAATCCGCTGCGCAGCGCAGGATAATCATAAAACGGTTCACATTTGAACAAGGATATAAAGATGAAGTTGAAGTCAGGTATTGCTTTCGTCATCGCTGCTGTCGCCTTCGGCGCCCAGGCGCGCGACATGAACAGCATTCAACAAAGCGGCGAACTTAAAGTCGGCGTACCGGGAGATTACGCGCCGCTGGCGTTTCATAATAAAGCCGGAGAACTGCTGGGATACGATGTTGATATGGCGAAGGATCTCGGCAAGCGGCTTGGGCTAAAGGTAAGCTTTGTGCCGACCAGCTGGCCAACGCTCTCTGCGGACCTGAAAGCGGATAAGTTTGATATTGCTATGGGCGGGGTGACGGAAACTGCGGCCCGGGCGAAGGAATTTGCCTTAAGCCAGCCGGTCGTGCCGAACGGCAAAATTGCGCTGGCTAACTGCGCGGCGGCGCCCGCTCTCGGCAGCCTGGAAAAAATCGACCAGCCAAACGTGAAGGTGGTAGTGAACCCGGGCGGCACCAATCAAAACTTTGTGGATGAACATCTCAAGCAGGCGCAGATTATTCGGGTGAAAAATAACGTGGATAACCTTGAAGCGCTGCGGCAGAAAACGGCGGATATGATGGTAACCGACCTGATCGAAGGCGTGTATTACCAAAGCAATGAACCGGGCGTGTTTTGCGTGGCCAATGAGCAACCCTTCCCGGGCACCGCCAGCTTCAAAGTCTATATGATGAATAAAGATAACCCGCAACTGCTGGAAAAGGTAAATCAGTGGCTGGATAGCCAGGACAAAAATGTGCTCAAACAGAAGTGGCGCATCCATGACCAGGTCAACCCATAAAACAACAAAGGTTTTCTATGGCGGAGCCAGCGGCAGAAAATCAGCGTTCCCGCTCTCCGCCAGCACATCGTGAAGCAGCCAGTCATGAAACTATCAAGCCTTTATATCTGAAGATGCTGTGAAGGATGTGATGAATAGCTTCGACGGCTTCCATCCTATTGGCCGCGTCGGTACGCCTGACGATATCGCGCAAACCGTAGCGTTTCTGCTTAGCGATAGCACCCGCTGGGTGACCGGCGCGGTATGGGATATTGATGGCGGCGTGATGGCTGGTCGAAATGCCTGATTACGTTCATTATGTCATCCTGGGCGTTGGCATAACGAAAAATGAATTCAGGATAATGAGAATCTATGAGCGCTGAAATGACGTTGCCCGTCAGGCAGCAAAACCAGAATATTGTTCGCCTGGCGACGGCGCAGGCGCTGGCAGGGGCAAACTCGGTGGTGTTCTACGCTACCGGGGCGATTGTTGGCAACGCCATCGCGCCCTCTCCAACCCTGGCCACGCTGCCGATTACCATTTTTGTGCTGGGCATGGCGGCCTGTATTTTGCCGTTTGGCGCGCTGGCCAGAAGGCGCGGACGCAAAACGGTGTTTATGGTCGGGACCGGGGCCGGTATGTTGACGGGGCTGCTGGCGGCGACGGCGGTGGTCATGAGTTCGTTCTGGCTATTCTGCATCGCGGCCTTTTTCGGCGGCGCCTATGCGGCGGTGGCGGTTTCCTTTCGCTTTGCCGCTACTGACGGCGTCAGCGGCGAACGGCGCGCGCGTGCGCTCTCCCTGGTGATGGGGGGCGGAGTGGCGGCAGGGGTCATCGGTCCGATGCTGGTGACCGGCACCATGAATCTTTGGCCGCCGCACACCTTTGCCATGACCTTTATTGCTCAGGGGCTGGTGGCAGCGGTATCGGCGTGGGTATTACTGGGAGTAAAAACCGCCGAACCGGCGGCGCAGGTGAAGTCCGGCGGGCGTCCGCTGGGCGAAATTGTGCGCCAGCCCGGGTTTTCCCGAACGGTATTTAGCGGCGCAATCGCCTACATGGTAATGAACTTCCTGATGACCGCCGCACCGCTTTCCATGCATATGCACGGCCTGTCGCAGCAGGCGTCGAATCTGGGTATCCAGTGGCACGTAATCGCCATGTACGGCCCCGGATTTTTCACCGGCAAATTGATCGCTCGTTTCGGCGCCCGGCGTATTAACGCTGCCGGGTTGATTCTGCTGGCGCTCTCGGTGATGGTTGGCCTGGCCGGTATTGATGTTATGCACTACTGGCTGTTGCTGATCCTGCTGGGCATCGGCTGGAATTTTGGTTTTACCGGCGCGTCGACGCAGATTATGGATTTCCACCGACCGGAAGAGAAAAACCAGGTGCAATCGCTGAACGATTTTATCGTTTTCGGCGTCATGATGATTGGCTCATTTTCCTCGGGCGCGTTGATGAACCTCTTTGGCTGGAACGCCGTATTGTGGGGATCGCTGGTGCCGGTTGTGGTTGCGCTGGCGCTGCTGGTCGGCGAAAGGGCAGCGCGCAGGCGCTAACTTTGCTCAAGATAAACGCCTGCGCGCTGAACGTTTTGTTATCCGCGCACAGTGCGTCAGACGATATCATCCACTACGCCGCCATCCACGCGCAGCGCCGCGCCTGACGTCGCCGAAGCCTGAGTCGAACAGACGTAAACCACCATGCTGGCGACCTCTTCTACCGTGGCCGCGCGCTGAATCACCGAACTGGGGCGGTTTGCCATCACAAACTCTTTGGCCAACTGCTCCAGCGATTTGCCGGTTTTAGCGACTTCGTCTTTCATCATCTCGGCAAAGCCATCCGAAAGGGTCGGTCCCGGCAGGACGCTGTTCACGGTGACGCCGCTGCCGGCAACATATTTCGCCAGCCCGCGGGCCAGCGATAGCTGAGCGGTTTTAGTGACCCCGTAGTGAATCATATCCGCCGGGATGTTGCGTGCCGATTCCGAAGAGATAAAAACCACCCGACCCCAGCCTTTCTGTACCATGGCCGGTAGCAGCGCGCGCGAAAGACGAACCCCGGACATCACGTTGGTTTGCCAGTATCTTTCCCAGGTTGCATCGTCGGTGGCATAGAAATCCTGCGGGCCATAAATACCCGCATTATTCACCAGTATGTCGACGCCGTTTACCGCTTGTATCAGCTGATTCACGCCTTCTGCGTCGCTCAGATCGGCTATCGCCGGTCGGGTCTTCGCGCCGGGAACCTCGCTCTGCAGGCGGGCAATGGCCGCATTCACGCTACGCTCGCTGCGGCCATTCACGATCGCTTCCGCGCCGCTTGCCGCCAGACCTTTGGCGATGGCGAAACCAATGCCGCCGGTGGAGGCGGTAACCAGTGCAACTTTCCCCGATAGATCAATATTCATGCTGCCAGCCTTATTTTTTATTGGACAGACCATTAAGCGTAGCAGCGGATATTATGCTTTTGACGTTTTCGGGCTTAATAACCACTCTGTTTGTTCACCCGGTTTTTCAGCGGCAGCGCCCGATGTAGCCGCTGGATGTTATCCAGCAGCTGGCGGGCAATCACCTCCGTCTGGGCGATGGAGGCCATATGCGGCGTAATTGCTACCTGCGGGTGTTGCCACAGCGGGTCTTCCTGGGGAAGAGGCTCGACGGGGAAGACGTCGAGCACCGCGCCGGATAACTTGCCGCTATCCAGCGCCCGGATCACGTCCTGGTTCACCATATGCTCGCCGCGGCCGCAGTTTATCAACGCCGCGCCGTTGGGGAGCCGATCCAGTAAAGGGTGGGCGAGGATACCTCGCGTCTGCTCGGTTAACGGCAGGACGTTGATAAGCACATCCAGCTGACCAAGAAATTCACCGGCCTGCGCGTCGCCGTGAAAGCAGCGCACGCCGGCAAAGGATTTCTCGCTACGCGCCCAGCCGGAAACCCGATACCCCATCCCGGCGAGCTGCGAGGCGATATAGCCGCCAATTTCACCGAGGCCCATGACGCCAACGTGATAATCGGCCGCCGCGCGCTGCGGATACATCTTCCAGATGCGCTTGCGCTGGTGAGCCAGCGCCCGGTCAAAGCGGCGCTGAAACCACAGCACGCCCCACAGCGCGTATTCAAACATGCCGTGGCGAAAATCATCGTCAACCACCCGGCAGAGCGGAACATCGCTGGCGAAAATGCTGGCCGGGAGATGATCGACGCCGGCGGACGCTGCCTGGATCAGCTTTAGCTGCGGCGATCGCGCCAGGATCTGCGGATCGGGAAACCAGCAGCAGGCGTATTGCGCCTCGCGAGCGGCGGGGTGGTCAGGCAGGACCGCTTTTGCCTGCGGAAATGGCGCGAAAGCGGCGCAAATCTCCTGGGCATATTGAGGATCGTTACAATCCACGACGATAGTGAACGGAGTCATAGGCGTTAACTCTTATAAGAAGTATCAAGACGGTCGAGGCGACGCAGCCACGCCTGCCACACCAGCTGGCGTTCATGTTCGACTCCCATCAGCTGCTCGCAGGCGTGCTGGCTCAGGCGATCGGGGATCGTATGAATGGAGCCGAGCGAAGCCAGCTGCGCGGCGGCCATCTGGATTTCACAGGCGCGGTTCAGGTAATACATGATGTAAAACGCGTCGGCGACGGTGCGGCCGACCGACAGCAGGCCGTGGCTTTGCAGGATCAGGGCGATATTCTCGCCGAGCGAGCGCTGGATCCTCACGCGTTCATCGAGATCGAAGGCCACGCCTTCATAAGGATGATAACCGACGCGTTGATAAAACTCGGTGCTGATCTGGTTGAGCTGCAGCAGCCCTTCCGCACAGGCGGCGACTGCCATCCCGGGCAGCGTGTGGGTATGGATCACGCAGTGGGCGTCTTCGCGAGCCATATGGACCGCGCTGTGGATTGTAAAGCCCGCCGAGTTTGCCGGCGCGCTGCCTTCGACGACCTTGCCCTGCATGTCGACCACGATTAAGTTGCTGGCGGTCACTTCATCAAACATCATGCCGAAGGGGTTAATCAAAAATCGCGGCTCGCCGTCGCCGGGCAGGCGAACGGAGAAGTGGGTATAGAGCGTGTCTTCCCAGCCGAACAGCGCCGCCAGACGATAGGCGCCCGCCAGCTGCTGGCGTAATTCCAGTTCAGTTGTCATTTATTACACTCCCATAAATTCACGAATGCGGGCCAGGGACGGTTCGGCGGCATCGCTGCGAATACGCTGCGGCGGCACATCGCTCTGCACGACGCCGTTTTCCATCATCACCACCCGATCGGAAATCGATAAGGCGAAGTCCATCTCGTGGGTCACGATCAGCATCGTCATGCCTTCACGGGCGAGGGACTGAATGACCTTGAGTACTTCGCCAACCAGCTCCGGGTCCAGCGCCGAGGTGGGTTCATCAAACAGCATGATGTCCGGTTTCAGCGCCAGGGCGCGGGCGATGGCCACGCGCTGCTGCTGACCGCCGGAGAGCTGGTACGGGTATTTTTCGGCGTGCGCCAGCAGACCGACGCGATCCAGCAGCCAGAGCGCCTGCTCTCTGGCAGCGGGGCGGTCAAGGAGCTTGTGATAGAGCGGGGCGAGCATCACGTTATCCAGCACCGTACGATGAGGAAAGAGGTTGAAGCCCTGAAAGACCATGCCGATGCGGCGCACGCCCGCGCGCATTTGCTGTTTATCGATAATGGAGGCGCCCTTCAGATAATCCTCGCCGTAAAGAATGATCTCGCCGCCATCAATGCTTTCCAGAGCGTTGATGGTACGGATCAGGGTGGTTTTGCCGGAGCCGGACGGGCCGATGATGCTGATCACCTCGCCGTTTTCTACTTTCAGGTCAATCCCCTTCAGGACGTGGTGCTGGCCCCAGGATTTTTCGATGCCCTGCAAATCGAGCGCCGGCGGGTTGCCGCGGGCGGACTGCGCTTTTGTTGTCTGCACCGGCGGCTTCAGGTTTTGACGCAGGGTTTCGCATTCCGTTTCATTGAGCGTTTGCGGACGTTTGCGCTGAATATCCAGCAGGTTTTCCAGCGCCCGGAAGAGCCAGGTAAAGGCCGTGACCACCATGACGTAATAGACCGCGACCGCCAGCAGCGTCTCCATTACGAGAAAATTCTGCGCGTACAGGCGCTGGCCGGTCAGCAGCAGTTCCGGCAGCGAAATAACCGACAGAATCGAGCTGAGCTTAATGATAGTGATATATTCGTTGATCAGCGTGGGCAGGGAGATACGAAACGCCTGCGGAATAATAATTAAGCGCTGAATTCCGATAAAGCTAAAGCTTAAGGCATGCCCGGCTTCGCTTTGCCCTTTAGCGACCGAAAGCAGGCCGCCGCGATGGATTTCCGCCATATAAGCCGCTTCGGTCACCGTCATCGATACCAGCCCGGCGATAAACGGAATGCCGAGCAGCGGCTGGGTGGCCGGAAACAGCTGTGGCAGGTTATAGACAAAGACCAGCAGCACCATCAGCGGTACGCTGCGAAAAAACCAAATATAGAGTTCGACGGGAACCTTCAGCCAGCGCGGGCCGGAGAGCTTAGCGCAGGCTAAAAGAAAACCTAATATCAGGCCAATAAACCAGGACAATGAACTGACGACAATGACGGTAATGCACGCCTGCCAGAATGCCCCAACGCTAAATAATGAGAAAAAATATCCCCAATCGAACTCCATAGCGACTCCCGTTTAATTATTGTATTAATTGATGCTTTCTAAGCTGTATTTCTTGATGATGGCGTCATATTTGCCGTTGGCTTTAAGGGTGGCTAACGTTGATTTAATGGCCTCGGCCAGCTCGGTATTGCCTTTGGCGACGTAGATCCCCAGCGGCAGCGGATAGACCAGACGATTTGAGCTAATGGCCAGGCGGCCGCGGCTTTTCTCGACGATAATTTGCGCCGCCGGGGCGATTTCTAACTGGGCGTTGATATTTTTCGACAGCAGGGCCTGGGAGGCTTCCGGCGCGGTGGGGAACTCCTGAACGCTAATCGCCGGTTTACCCTTTTTCAGGCAGTACTCGTCGGAGTGTTTTTTGAGACTGGAAACCCAGGCGGTACCCGCCTGCAGACCGACCTTCACGCCGCACAGCTCATCTTCGGTTTTGGGCTGAATGGTGCTGTTTTTCAGGGCAATAATGGATGCGCCGGACAGGGCGTAAGGAATCGCATCCGCCTGCTTCTGACGCTCGGGAGTCACGTACATTCCGGAAATCACCGCATCGTATTTTTTACCGATACCTAAAATCAGGCTGGTGAATTTCGTGTCGATAAGCTGCGGTTTGGCTTTCAGCTGTTCGGCGATCAGCGCTGCAAATTCCGGGTCGATGCCGACGATATTATTATTGCTGACGTAGGACTCAAACGGCGGATAGGTCACCTCCATCCCGACCTTAAATACGCCCTCGGTCAGCAGCTCTGCGGCCTGAGTCAGCGGTGAAAAACAAGCGGTGACGGCGATGGTCAAAGCCACACGGCGCGAGAGTTTTTTTAGCGTTCTTTTCATCATTTATCCTCACGGGTTATTAACGGTTTTTTGCTGGGCTTGTTTTTTCAGATGGCCAAAGGTGTTGGTGCCGCGGGCGCGTTCGGGGAGCTGGAGCTCGCCGCGGGTGACTTTCTCGCGCAGGTAGCGATAGGTCTGTAACGCCTGGCTCCACATATGTTCACCAATGCTCAGTTCTTGATACTCGCTGGCTTCGCCCGCCTTAAGGAAGCCCGGCAGGGGGCGGATCAGCGTGTGGTAGTCGCAGGCGAAAAACAGCGGGAAGGAGTAACGTTCCTGCGGCACCTTACGTACGCGGTGTGCTGTTGCAACAAATGTGCCAGCGCTCAGCACTTCCAGCATGTCGCCGATATTGATCACGAAAGCCTCTTCTCCGGTCGCGTTCTTCAGCGGTGGGGCGTCGATCCAGGCGCTATCTTCGTTCAACACTTCAAGGCCCGGCTGGTCGGCGAGCAGCAGAGTGAAGCACTCATAGTCGGTATGTGCACCAATACCGGGAACATCTTCGGCGCTGGCGTCAAAGGGGTAGTGGATCAGGCGCAGCTTTGACGGTGGGCAGGTGACCATCGACCTGAAATAACCTTCCGGCAGGCCAAGCGCCAGAGCGAAGGCGTCAAACAGGCGATGTCCAAGGGAGAAGACCGCGTCATACCAGGCCAGTACCCGGGATTGAAATTCGGGTATATCCGGCCATTCGTTGGCGCCAATCAGCGGCGTGTTAGCCACGACCAACGGGTGGTCGTCGGCGGCCTGGAAGCCGATATCAAACGCCTCTTTGCGATCCGGCTTGCCGGAGCCGTAAATCTCTTCGCCTTCGGGAACGTAGCCCTTATGGCTTTTCGACTGTCCGATGTAGTACGCCATCTTGCGCTCCATCGGCAGGGCAAAAATCTCTTTCGCCGCCGCGCGGATGCCGGCAATCAACTCGGGCGCAATGCCGTGTCCGGTGATATAGAAAAAGCCGACCTCGCGGGCCGCCTGACCGATGGCGTCGGCCACCGCCTGGCGTCGGGTGAGATCGGCGCAGGTCAGGTCGCTGATGTCGATGGTCGGTAATTCAGTAAAAGAACTTTTTGCAGCGGTCATCTCTTCCGTTCCTTATGCAGTTAGCGAGGTGAATTCGACAAAATGTTGCTGTTCACGCCGGGCCATCCAGGCGTTCAGCGACCAGAGATCGGCGACCGGAACGTTGGTAAACGGCAGGTGATGCAGATAGCCATCGGGACCAAACTCCGGGGTCAGCGTGGTGTGCTGGTAGCCGCGCCGGCGCTGCGATTGCCAGATTTGCTCCCAGAAGCGCTGTTGAAACCGCAGGGCCGCCTGATATTCCGGCGCGGCCGGGTGTGGCACCTGCGGCCCCTGGTCGTATCCGGCGCGGGCCTGAATATGGTGGACCCGTTCGATAAAGGCGCTGAAGTCATCGTAAGGGTCATCCAGCAGGCGTTCGCTGACCACGATCCAGTGGCTGATATCGGCGGTAAAGCGCAGCTGCGGCAGCTGTTGAATAATCTCCAGCGTCAGCCACGGGCTATACAGCGAGGTGGCGCGATGGGTTTCAAAGCTACAGAGCAGCTCATACTCGGCGGCCAGTTCATGCGCTCTGCCGAGAAAATCCACCTGCTGCGCTAGCGGCCAGCGGTCGTTACCGGCCAGTAGATTGACGAAGCGCGGATTAAGCGCTTTTGCCGCCGCAAAACGTTCTTTTAAGCGCTCCAGATGCTGCGCGGGCGTCTCGGCCTGGGCCGGAATGACGCCGCCGCCGCTGAAGACAATGGCGATATACTGAAGCGCGGACGCTTCGAGGCGCCGGGCCAGCGTTCGCTGCTCTTCTGTCGCCAGCGGCACTCGCGCTTCGATGCCGCAGCAGCCGACGCTCTGGAGTTCGCTAACCGTTTGCTGCCACGGGGTGGTGACGCCCCACAGCGTGCGAAAGACGTTAAGCTGCATGGTTTTTCCTCTATGGATATTTCACGCCCGGGAGAACGCAGAGCATTTCATACAGCAGGTTGGCGGCCAGCTGGGACGTGTTGCCGCTGACGTCATAGGGGGGCGAGACCTCGACCAGGTCGCAGCCAATCAGGTTCAGACCGCGGCAGCCGCGCACAATTTCCAGCGCCTGAATTGACGTCAGGCCGCCTACTTCCGGGGTTCCGGTGCCGGGGGCCCAGATCGGATCGAGGCTATCGATATCAAAACTGAGATAAACCGGGCCATCTCCCATTTGTTGACGCACTTCGGCCATCAGCGGTGCCAGGGATTTGTGCCAGCACTGCTCCGCCTGAACCAGACGAAAGCCCCGATCGACGCCCCACTGGAAGTCGCCGGCGGCGTAGCCCTGCGCGCGCTGGCCTATCTGAACGACGCGTTTAAGATCCAGCAGCCCCTCTTCGACGGCGCGGCGGAAGGTGGTGCCGTGGGCGATCTTTTCGCCGAACATTTCATCGTTGGTATCGGTGTGGGCGTCGACGTGAATCAGACCTACCGGACCGTGCTTTTTGGTCAACGCGCGCAGAATCGGCAGGGTAATGGTGTGATCGCCTCCGAGCGTCAGGGGGATGAGCGAAAAACTATTCAAACCGGTGTAGTAATCCTCGATAATCTGCACCGATTTGAGCAGGCTATAGGTGTTAATCGGTACGTCGCCGATATCCGCCACCGACAGTGAATCAAAAGGCGCGGCGCCGGTAGCCATGTTGTACGGGCGAATCATCACCGATTCGGTACGAATATAGCGCGGTCCGTAGCGCGTTCCGGAACGCTGCGAGGTCCCGATATCCAGAGGGATGCCGACAAATGCGGCATCAAGCTCCTGTAAATCCTCAATAAATGGCAGGCGCATCATCGTGGCGCGGCCGCCAAAACGCGGCATCTCATTGCCACCCTGCGGTTGATGAAAGACGTTATCCATTTCTGCTCCTGAATCTGATATTCAAAACTCAACAGCAGGGATAGTGCGCAAGATGTGCTGGACTTTAAATCGTCCGCCGCAAATACTTAGTTCATTTATCAGTGAAGTAAACGCCATGCTTAACGACGCGACGCTAAACATTCGACAGCTCCAGGTTTTTGAGGCGGTGGCCCGCCTTGAGAGCTATGGCCGGGCCCAGCAGGAGCTGGGGATTTCCGTTTCCGCGATCAGCAACGCGATGTCGCAGCTGGAGGGCCAGCTGGGCTTTAGCCTGTGCCAGCGCGGACGCGGCGGCTTTGCGTTAACGGAGAAAGGGCAGCATTTTTTACAGCAGGCGATCCGCGTGCTGAGTGAACTGAACGAGCTGGAGCGCCAGTCGGCGCTGCTGAAAGGCGAGCATAGCGGCACGATTTGCATCTCAACGCTTGACTCCATCGAAACGGAAACCGCGCTGTCGCTGCCGGTGGTGCTGCGCAGCTTTAGCGATAAGTTTCCTAACGTACACATCAAGCTGATTATTCGCACCCCGGCGGAACAGCTGAACGGCGTACTGAATAACCATATCGATCTCGCCATCGGTAGCTACAATTCGCGGGTGCATAACATCATCAGCGAACCGCTCTACCGTGAGCAGCACTGGCTCTACTGCAGCGACCTGCATCCGATGTTCTTTAGTCGCCAGCTCGATAAAGATCTCATCAGCCAGTGTCCACTGGTGACGCGCAGCTACTGGAATACCAGCGATCTGCGGCGGCGCGGGTTCAGCAAGGGCAGCGCCACGGTTGAAACCGTCGATGCGCAGCTGCTGTTGATCCTGTCCGGGAAATACATCGGCTATCTTCCAGAACACTACGCCTGGCCGTGGATTAAAGAGAATCGCCTGCGCGTGCTGCTACCCAATGAGTTTGGCTTTCAATCTCCCTTCTCGGCGATCTGCAAGCGCGGGCGCAGCAATGAACCTTATCTCAAGGAGTTTCGCAATCTTCTGAAGAAGAATACCGTAGCCAGGCCGAAGTGGAGTGCATGAGTTTAGTAATGAATGAGAAACAGCTTATGCCTGATTTTATTGGGAAATAGACCGCTTAATATCAGGCATATAGCAGACGGCACATCATTAACTATATGTTATTAAGAAAAAAATCAGATAAAAATATCGCCTGGTACCAGGATAATTCCCACTCTGTAATTGGTCAAAAAATAACCTTTTTATGTGTTTTTTCTGAATTACGAGTAAATCCAACCTGTAACGTTGTTTGTTAATTTTTTTTCTGCTGGAATCGAGAAATATATTTTTTTGTGCACTATTTTTCTAATGGATGGGAAAATGATAAGAAATAGCTTATTGGCATTGGTGTGTATTTCTGTGGGTGTATTGCAGGGGTGTACTAATATTAAAAAAACAGATAGCGCACTAATAAAGAAAGATGTGAGTCAAACCGAACAGCCTGCACAAGTTCCTGCTTTACAGCAGTGTATCCAGGATGCGGATGCTTTAGTTAAGCTGGATAACAAGTTCCAGAAAGATTCAAGTGAACTCTATGGCTTAATTAACGACGCTAAGTTTTATGCCTCTGTTTCTGGGCAAACCTCGGCCAGCGTAAAATCAACCATTACCCCGCTTTTTGAATATAAGATAAATGATAAGTGTAATAGTATTTCTCAGAAATTAATCAAAGAGTTCGAAACCCGCGCCCGGAAAGCCGATCTTAAAGATGGGCTGACCAGATGATGAGCCTTAAGGGGAAACTGAAATTATACGATCTCAGAGGTCCTGCGATTGTATTTGCTCTCTCTACCCTTTTTGTTATGCTCCCTGCTCGTTCCGAGGGGGGAGACTTCCTTGATAATATCAAGAAACTTGAAATTAAGAATCCGCCGGCCTCAGGCGCCGCTAGCGCGGAGTCGGCCTCGTCTAATCAGAATAACGAGAGCCGTGATAAAAAAATGCCGCCGAAGCAGGATGGCGTCAGCAAAAGAATAAATCAGAGCAATAAAACGCAAAGTACGATTAACGCTCTGCGCAAACAGAATGCGGAGCTGAGCGCGGCAGCCAAAGCGGCGGAGAAAAAACTCGCTGAAACAACGCGCGAACTATCGGCGCAAATCGCCGCGCTGAAGGCGCAGAGTAGCCAGGGTGTACAGAAAGAGAGTGGCGATCCTGCCGCGGTGAGCGCGCTGACTAAAAAGAACGTCGAACTGGCCGCCACTGCCGAAGCGGTGCAGCAAAAGCTGGATGAAACCACTCGCACGCTGTCGGCGCAGATTGCGGCGTTAAAGGCGCAGCGTGCACAGGACGAAAACGGGCATAAGAGTGCTCTTGAAGCACTGCGCAAAAAGAACGCTGAACTGAACTCCGCTGCCGAAGCGGCGCAGAAAAAGCTGGATGATACGACCCGCACGCTGTCGGTGCAGATCGCCGCGTTGAAAACTCAGAAAGGGCAGAGTGAGAACGCTCAGAAATCAACGATAGACACGCTGATGGGCAAGAATCTTGAACTGGGCGCTGCCGCCGCAATGGCGCAGAAAACGCTGGATGAGACCACCCGCACGCTGTCGGCGCAGATTGCCGCGCTGCAAAAGCAGAACGCCCAGGATAAAAGCCAGCAGAAATCCGCGCTCGACGCGCTGAACAAAAAGAATGGCGAACTGACCGCCGCTGCCG
>NZ_JBEAFR010000068.1:0-48722 GCF_040062315.1 Klebsiella sp. GW_Kp181 | reverse complement strand
CGCTGAACAAAAAGAATGGCGAACTGACCGCCGCTGCCGAAGCGGCGCAGAAAAAGCTGGATGAGACCACCCGCATGCTGTCGGCGCAGATCGCCGCGCTGCAAAAGCAGAACGCCCAGGGCGAAAGTCAGCACAAATCCGCGCTCGACGCGCTGAACAAAAAGAATGGCGAACTGACCGCCGCTGCCGAAGCGGCGCAGAAAAAATATACTGAGTCAGTTGCTGCTTTGAACAATCAAAATCAGAAATTACAGTCTGCCCTTGATAGCCAGGCCATAAAGGAAAGTGAGTTAAAGCTTACTGATAAAAGCATTAAAAATGCCTACGCACTCGGCGTTTTCTATCTGACTCAGGCGCTATCGGATGTGAATAAAATGGCTGACAATGATGTGAAGCTGTCGCCTTCGGCGCTGGTTTCAGGCTTTAACGATGCTTACCATAAAAAGCTGAAAATCAAAGAAGGTGAAATAGAAACCATCGTTAACACCCTTAATGAGCAAATGTCATCTAAGTACGTTGATATTGAAAAAAGAATCATGGCCAAAATTAAAAATAAAAAATATGAGGTTTTGCCTAATGGTGTCTATTTCGTGATTGATAAACAAGGGAAGCAACCTTACAAGCAGAATGAGTCCTTATCCCTGAATATACTGGAGAAAAAGCTTGATGGTACCCCAATACTCAATACGATGAATTCCAGGATGATATACGACAAACAAATCGATCCCCTGATGGCCAAAGTTTTATCTGCGGGCTTAAAAGGCGGCGCGGTCACGCTATATGGTCAGGCTGGTTCGCTGTACAGCACGACGCCCGCTGACATAAATCCTGATACGTTAATCTCAATTACCTTTGAACTCATTCCCTGATCGTCGATAGCGGGCACCGGCAGATTGGCGCATTCGCAGGGTGGCAGGCCGAATACGTAAGATTCATACCCGTAACCGATATAAGACTGTAGCCCGAAAGCGCGCCGGTGAGGATCCCGGCGAAGACCCCCATCTTAAGCACCTGGCCGCCCAGCACCATGCTCTGGCCGGCTGCTTTCATCTGTTCCGGCGCCGCGAGCTGGCCCTGCAGCTGCAGTGTGATATTCATGGCGTTGATAAAGACGATAAACGTCACCAGGCCAATGAGCGCCGCGTAGCCTTTATCGCGGGCGGCCAGGCCTACGGGGATCCCAATGGCGAAGATCAGCACCAGGTTCACCAGTACCGATACCGCTGATTTAGCAATGAGCTGGCCGATATTCTGAATTAAAGGATGGCCGAGCAAGGGCAGATATTCCGCAAGGTTGCCGTCGCCCAACACGTTGCCAAAAGCGATAAACAGACCCACTATCGGCAAGATAAGTACCGGCCCATAGAGGGATTTTCCAAAGTTTTGTAGGGCGTTCACAGCTCGTTTCATGGTTATCTCTCTTATAGAACTGCGCACAGGGTGCGTCACAGGCATAAAACTAGCAGGATGAAGGGGCGGTAAGCTATTTATCTAATTGTTTTAAAAACAAATGACGCGGAAAGTAGCATGTGACCTTCCGCGGTGTGAACGAGGTAACAGCAGATTAATCAGAGAAATTTTTGTCGGGATAGAGGTATGTGAGTATGACAAGCTGAAAGTAGGGGGAATTAATGAGCGGGTTGTATGTTTAAAACAAAAATCTGCTCATCATCCTCCGTGCAGGAACAGGAAAATCCGAGTTTGTTCAGTAAATTTATTGAGGGAAGATTATCTGCCACAACGCCGGCTTTTACGGCTAAAAAACCTTGCTGCTTACACCAGTCAATGACCGCCATCGCAGTTTCAAGGGCGTAACCCTGACCTGCATACCGCGGGCTAACGGTGTAGCCAAGCCAGATGGTCTCGTTTTCTTGTTTTAAGTAGAGATCGCCAATCAAAGTCCCGGTCGCGGTATCGATCGCCGCGAGCTGCATGCCCTGCGTAAGAGAAGCGTTTCCCAGCAACGCCTCGGCATAAGCTTCCTTTGTCAGGCCCTTAAACCCCTGGTACTGCATCCATTCGGCATCGTTGCGATATGCCATAAAAGGCTCGATATCATCGGCGTTAAACGGTCGTATCACGCAGCGTTTTGAGTAAATATTCAAAATTGATCCTGTGAAAATGGGGCGTGTAACGTCTTTTTCGCCATCCTGCGACGTAAAGCCCGTGCAATGCCGATGAGTGCCAGAGAGCATAATCGAATCTCAACTCATGATTGTCTTTTATTTGCGTCAATAAATGCAATGTGAAGCCGTCCCTTTTCATCTGGAAACGGAAGATAGACGAATACAGGATTGAGAAGCAGGCCGCCACCAGGCTACTCATCAGGGGCGGATCAATGTGGTCTCCGGTTCCGGAGCATGCTGAACCGCTGCAGTAACGAGTGTCGCGGCCACTTGTGGTGCGGAAACAGGCAGGATGAACAGCGGGGGAAGTAGGCAACCAGCGTTACTGGTAAGGATTTCGAAATAAAAGAGCGAATGTGGCGAACGGCCAGAGCGTAAACCCGCTGGATTTGATGATTAGCTCAAGGCCATCCCCATCAGGAAAACGTAGTGCGCTTTAATGAGAATGTCTGATTTTATCTCATTGAATAAAAAGTGTTTTTTTTCTGATGCACAGGCTTAGTTTTAGGTTCCACAAAAACACTAAAGCTTTATGAGGTGCCTGACAAGGTGCCTAAAAGGTTCGGATTTAATTAGTTGGCATCTGACTTCGCGGGACAAATTGCAGGCACAAAAAAGCCCGCAGGGCTTGCGCCGTGCGGGCTCTTAGGACTTCATCGGATGACTCTGGTAATCACCGATGGAGAATTTTGGTGGAGCTGGCGGGAGTTGAACCCGCGCCCGAAACTTTATAACCTAATGATAAACAATGATAAAAAAATTTAGCGTTTTGCTGCGGATCCTTTACGGCTCCTTTGAGGTTCCACCGCTGACCAGCTTGGGTCGTTTTTCAGTGTTGCCGTCATACTCCTTCAGATAGCGTCCATAATGCCTGAACAACATTTCTGGCCCTTTATGTCCCATCTGTGATGCCAGCCAGAACAGGTTAGCGCCTCGACTTATATGTCGGGTCGCGAACGTATGCCTGGTCTGGTATGGATTGCGGTACCTGATCCCAGCTTTACGTAAAGTTGGCACCCAGGCTTTCTTTCTTATCGCATCGGCACCCGCCCATGGTTTTTCTGTCTTAGGATCCTCAAAGACCGTTGCATCTTTCATAAAGGTGAAAGGCTTCTGAGAAGTCAGGGCATACAAGGCTTCTTCGGTTAACTCAACTTTACGTGTTCCAGCTTTAGTTTTCGTGCCCTTAATTACCCCCACTACGCTGGCATTTTGCACATGCGCTGTTTTGTCGATAAAGTCGATATCGCGCCAACGGAGGGCGCAGAGTTCAGAACTACGTAGCCCGGTTTCAATTGCAAAGCGGAATATGTTTTCCCACTGCTTATTACCCGCCGCATGCAAAAGCGCTTCAACCTCGGCCGGCGAAAGCGGATCAACAATATAATCACTTTCATCCTCAGTTTTACTGCTCTGGTAGCGCGAGGCTGTCACCAGTGACACAGGGTTAATCTGCAATACACCATCAGTAACAGCTTCATCCAGGGCTGAGCGTAGGAATGAAAGTTGGTTCCTGATCGTCTTTAATGTCGTTTTCTGACTCTGGATCCATGTTTTTAAAGCAGCAGGTGTTAATTCGCTGGCAGGAAAAATGTGAAGTGATGCCAGAGCATTTAAACATTTCTTATATCCGCCGATTGTTGAAGGTGATAATTTTCTCGTTTCACAAATTATAAGATATTCATCGAGATAATTTTTTACCGTTTTTCCTGTTGAAGCATTACCAAATATTTTAAGTCGTGCCGATCGGGGAAAGTGTTCACCATAATTGAATGTACCCCGCTCAATTTTATTGTGAATTTCGCCGAGTGTTCGCTCGGCGTATTTAATGTTTTTGCTATTAACTTCAAGGTTTGATAAAGGTTCCCGGCATTTCACCCCCTTATAGGTAAAGGTAATATTGATGGTTTCCCCAGTACTATGTTTCCTGATCGTTACGCCGCGCGGGAGTTTAGGCGATTTTGTCGAGCCCATTTTGCAACCTCACTAAGATCTATCCATCTTTCCTTAACGCCTTCGACCTTTAGCACCTGTACTCCTTCACGCCATACGCCACGCTGAATGCGCTTATTTATGGCATCAGGGGTTTCGCCTGTCTCTTTGCAATAAGTTGAGATGGGAACACAATCGAGGCTCAGCATAGATTTCTCCATTGCCCGGCTGCACCCGGGCGATTAGGGTTATTATTCGTCGCTTGAAGGCAATAGTTTCTGCCAGATTACCGATACATATTTTGCTTGGTGGCGGGCATCGGCCAATGCGTTGTGCGCTATACCATCGAATGGCATATTGCGTTTAGGGTCGAAACCAAGTTGTTTACCGAGCAACACCATGGTGCGCACGTCGCTGTCGTTCCAGAATTGCCACGGGCAGGTTTGGCCAGCGCGGTCGTAGGCTGAGCGCAAAATCACGTTGTCGAAGTTGGCACCATTACCCCAGACTTTCAGATAACGTGGATTGTCAGAGTTACGACTGATAAATGAGCTCAGCTCGGAGAGAGCAAAGGTAATGCTTCTTGTATCGTCGGTACAAATAGCTGCGCGGGCCTCTGATGATTGTTTCAGCCACCACAGGATGGTGTCACCGTCAGGAGTCGCACCCTGATCCATAGCGCTGGCGAGGTTAACGGCCACATAGAACTCTGCGCCCAGATCCCCAGAATGTGGATCAAAGAACACAGCACCGATGGAGACGATAGGGGCGTTTGGCTTGTTACCCATTGTTTCGAGGTCGATCATTAAATGGTTCACGTTAAATATTCTCCTGCGGTGCGGCAGCAAAATGCTCGACACCTTTAATCCAAATATCTTTTATAGTCGTCCAACTGACTGGCACTTTTATTTCAATTCTGCCGCTGCCGTCGCATGTTTCGCACTCATCATCACCAAAACACTCCGGGCAGTTTACGAACTTGGTTTCTGAAAACTCACCAGATAGCACACCTTTTGCGCCGTTCTCAGCGGTTAGCCTCATCGGCACCATCACGTAACCATTCGGGATTACCGGAGAGTTGCCAACTTTGCGGCGCGCGTTATCCAAGTCTGTTTGCAACTGAATAACCCAGCGAGCGAGTTCACCTTTTTCCCCGGATTCAAAACGTAAATCATCCAAACGATATTTATCAATCATTGCTGTTATCCTCACTGCAGTGGTGCCGCCCCTCTGGGTCAGTGGATATATGTCCACAGATATCGCACACTATTTCATCCAGCACTACCGCCGATGGCTGCTCTTTGATGTGCAATCGCGGCTCACCATCTTTCGGCTCAGGCCACACCCGCGCCTTATTCACCGCTAGTTTTTCAATCATCGCCTTAGTGATTTGCTCGTCAGTGATACCGGCACGGCGCTGGGCATCCCACAGCAGAAACTGCATATCAGCCCACTCGCTGAGGTCGTCTGGTTCTGCAGCGGATTCAAGCGCTTCTTTGCTTAAGTGTTTCAGTGGACCAATCGGGCCGACATTACCAAAGGTGGCCTGAGACCACTCGGCGTGCTCGCGGCGTACGTGCTCGCGGTCCGACGCTAGCTGCGGTATGGCGTAGAGTTGCGCACCAAAGTCAGGAAGTTCGCCAGTGACCTGGACGAACTTTTGTTTACCTCCGTCAATTCCAAGCGGGTAGTAAGCTCTAATCTCTGCCACCGGCTCACTGTCCATTTCGGCCAGCGCAATGCGAGCCAGCTCCTCAGCCTCTTCAGCTGGCAGCATTACGTTGCTTCCAGCACCGTAGGTGTCACGCCATGATTGAATTTTTTCCAGCCGTTTTCTGGTTAACTGATTACTGGTCATTTATTCAGCCTCCACGCTGTTAGCATGGCAATAATGCTCACCATTCGGGCGCGTAGACGTTACACCACAGCGTGGACATGGTTCAGGAAACGTTAGAACCAACTGTTCAACAACTGCTGAAACTTCCTGCTGTTCAGCGTCGGTAAGCTGGCGCTTAAGTTCAAACTCCAGCGAATCGACGACTAAGAAGGCGAAGCCCTCAATAGAACTGCGCATAGCATCAATGATTTTTTCTTTCGTCAGGGCATCAGTCATGGCTGGCCTCCTTACCGCTACTAACAGACAAGTTTTTATTCACGATGGCATCCATTAGGCGTGTTGCAGCAGCCTTCTGAGCGGAGACATTCGCAATGACCGTTGGCCTGGATTTCTCACAGTTAGCGCAAATACCATTCCATGATGAAATGAGGAAAAAATCTTCACGATCGGCAATGCCGGTATTCATTACCAGGTCCTCAATCATCAGCGTGACCCCGCGAACTCCCCGACCTTCGCTTAATCTCTGCACTGCGTAGCCGAAGGCGTTGATCATCACAGCATGGAACTGGATATACTCGCGTTTGTATTCGGACTGATTCGTACCGCGGCGAATATCATCTAAACCTGTCAGCATAAGCCACGCATTCCATAACCCTTCAAGATCATCCTGTGAGCAGGAACCTGAAAATTTTGCCGTGGCATCACTAAGGGCCTTGAAACTCACCCACTTATCACTTTTCGCTGGAACGACGTTATGCTCAAAATCGGTGACTTCAGAAAAGACATCGTGTGAACTGATAAAGCTGACCATTTCCTGCGCGTTCTTATCGCGCCCGTTATAAGCCATGTTGATAGCCGCAGATGGTTTGGAAACATTATTGTTAATGTCGGAGAAGAACTGCTGGCGCGTCTTCAGTGGCAACTGGAGAGTAAGCATCATCGGGACATGGATCGGTTCATCAATGGTGCGGCAATACTCCGCAATACCGGCTGCACGATGCTGACCATCAAACAATTTAATCTCTGCATCCAGCGGGAAACGGGCCACCCCGACATTAGTGTTTCCGAACTCTTCGAATTCAACATACGAGTCGCAGTTACCTACAAGGGGCGGAATAATGAATGGTTCCTTGTTTTCGTATGCTTCAACGAGATACTGATAAAACTTTTTCGCCCTGGCTGGGTTCAGTTCTCGCTGAGATCGATCAAGGGTGTCCCCATAGTTATCGCTGGCGAGGACTCTCGTTAGTGTCCGTGCAGGTACTGTCAGCATCAGGACAATTGAACCACCCTGAGTTCCACGCGACGCCGGAAATTCAAAAAAATGATCGCCTATTTTGCTCATAACATCACCCATTCGATCATCATGCATACGCCCCAGATTACAGCGACTACTGCAACCCACCCGGCAACATTAACCAGTGCAGCAAACCAGAGAAGGGCGCGCCGGCTGTAATTTTCGAGGGCTTTTGTGATTTCCTTACGTGATTTGATGCGCGGCTTTGCCTCACCGAGAACCTGGCGCTGACGACGCGCTTTTTCATGACCAGTAGTGCCAGCGGTCGCCGCTTCGATTTCGGCTACCTTTTCCCGCTGTTCTTCGGGTTTTAGTGATGCCAGTTGACGCGCCTGGGTAACTGTTACTGTGCCGGACTCTACCGCGTCTTTGACTGCCTGAGTGGCATCCAGAAGGGATAGGGTAGCGCGTACAGTGGGGACGCTGACGCCGAACATCAGCGCGAGGTCTTCCTCGTCATGCCCGCGCTCCAGCGCATCAGCCATCTTTTTGGCTCTGCCGAGCGGTGTGTCGGCCTGGCGGATTTCGTTTGCGCTGACCATTGCCTGAGCCATGCGAACAGCAGAACCGCGTTTAGTGACAGCCGGAACCAGCAGCGCAGTTTTACCCTCTTTGGCCAGGCGCCTGTTAGCCTCCAGGGTATGACGGACACGCTGACGGCCATCAACCACGCAGGAGTACCCAGTTTCCGGGTCTTTCCAGACAATAATCGGCTCCAGAACACCCTGGTCTATGATGTTCAGCACCATGGCTTCACTGAGAGGTAAGTGAATACGCTCATCGTAAAGCGGGTGAGCCTTGTCAGTGACAATATGCAGATTTTCCGGCTCGAACATCAGAACGTTTGTCTTGCCGCTGGCACCATAAGCATCGATCGAGTTTTTAGCCATTTCTGTTTACCTCGCTCAGGTTCGCTATCATCGCGGCCATAGCGGTGTTCTGGTCCATTGCCTCTGTAAGGGCGACAAAGGTCACATCCAGCCTTGACGCTATGTCTTGCATTAATTGTGCTGCTGCTGGTGGTAGGTCAGGTGCTGCAGCGTATGCTGCAGCAACCAATTCTTTCACTTTCACATGTGCCATTAGCGCCGCTCCATCAGTTGGTTAAAGCGGTTCATGAACATGCCGTAAGACTGGCCCGGGCGGACGGGGTTAATCACAAACTGGTCGGTAGGAATGACACCGTCGAGCATCGGCCAGTGGGTGCCGTCGTCGATCTCAAAGTCGCGACGTTCGCTGGCCAGCATCACCAGGTCGGCATATTTAACGGTCGGGTGCTGCTCAGCCGGCAGGCCGAATTTTTGGCGTATAGCTGCATCAACCTGATCTTCAATGGCGCGGTAGTCAGGAAGAAGGCGTTTCAATGGGGCAGGGATATCCTGCAAATATGCCTCGGCGGCGTCATGCAGCAGCGCTTCAAGCGCAAATTCCTGAGGTACCAGTAGGCTCGTTAATACGCTGTGCTGTCCAACGCTATAGAAATCCGGCAGGTGGCCGGCAAATCGGCAGATATGCGAGAGGGCGGTTGCAATATCCTCGATCTCAATCGCGTCTTGCCGGATATTGAGATAGTTAAAATGTTTGCCTGAAAGGGTTTGAATAAAGCTCATTTTTTTCTCCATACTTTACGCCTGCACAGCGCTGATTTTGGGGTGTAAAAATCCCTCGCCAGGTGGCGATTAATTGCAGGATTACGCTTTAATAAATCCCCGCAACGACGGGGATTTAATGGAGAGCAATCAGGCTTTGAAGTTGCCGATAAAGGTTTCTACCGGCTTGCCGTCGAACTTGCCAACCAGCAGATCGCGGAACTCATTGGCGATCGCTTCTTCCTGGGCCTCCAGTTGGACAATACGCAGAACGAAAACCGGGTCGCTACTTTTCAGCAGACTGTTGCGCAGACTGAAACGACGTTCGCCCAGGCCTTCATAGGGTACACACTTAAACTCAAACGCGACCGGCATAACATCTTTACTGCTGGCTTCGATACTTTGCATCAGCGATTTTTTGCCGCTGAAATCACCGTCTTCATGATCGGCGGCATTAGTTTGCTGGATAGTGACACGGCGAACCGCCTGCGCTGCCTGTGCAATTTTCATTGTCTGTCCGTCAGCATCGAACGCAGTGAGATAGTCGCTCCAGTCTTCGAGCCATTCGGCGATTTGCTTCTGATTAAGGTGATCGCCGTTGATCGCCAGTAACGCGCGGAAGGGCGCTGTCTTCTTAAGCTTGATCGAGGCGACGTTATCAGCGTGGCCTGGGTTATGCAGCGTACCGATGTTGAAGATGGAGCGAGCAAGCATGTTATCGGCATCGATAAAGCAACGTGCTTTTTCTTCTTCCTCGGCATAACCAACAGAATAGCGAACGAAATCATCAATGCTGGTTGTGTCCATGGCGCCACGGAAACGAAAGCGCTCATAAGCAAAACGCTCCAGGCTTTCAATGCTTGTATTTTGAGGTAACAGAGCGGTTGGGCAGGCCAGGCCGGGGATATCGTTCAGGTGATAACCGGAAAGCACCAGGTCTTTGACTTGCTGAAAAGTACCGCTGTCTAACTGAGACATAAAAATTCCTTATTAACTGATTAGCGAAGTGGTATCAGTGAATTTGTAGGTGCGGTTCACTGAGCCGCTTTAAGCTTTCCGTCCACCGCGCCGGTGATACCGAAGAGTTGCCCCTGATCCTCCTGCAGGATTGTGAGCTTGCCGCCTTTGTTAACCCACATTGGTGTTTCTGTGGTGTCCTCTTCCGACGCTTTGCCGCGGGGAGTTGGGGTGCTGTAGTTCAGCTTGTGCTTAATCTTGACGCGCTTCTCTTCAACAGAGTTGCCCATACGCTCAAAATCAAAGGTGAGGACAACCTTGCCTTTGTTGCCATTGTTCAGAACGCCGAGCGCGGTGGTATTAAGAGCCGCCGCAATCTTGTTCATGAATACGCCGGCGTCCAGTTCACCCAGGAAATCGGGCACTACTGTCATGCGATCATTACTCATGGTTTTACCCTCTCGAAAGGCGGCTGCCACCGCCGGGAATTTCTCCGTACACAACACAGAAGAGCACCTGCGGTTAGGACGCCGCCCGGGTGGATTGGGTAATGAGCCCGTCGCCCGGTGATGCTCTTTTGTATTGTGTAAAAAGGGCGGTTATCCATCAGAACGTTATCCTCTTCCTCCTTTGGATAGTGGAAAACTGGATAACCGCCAAGACTACACACAGCACAGTTAACTAGGTTGTGGCGGTGGTGCCTCCACCTGCCGGGTTAAGCCATAACCGGCGACGTACACTGCCCGGAAGCGCATTCATTGCACGGGTTTGGCTCGTCACGTGCGCATAGCCGCAATTACCACAACGAAGAGAGCACTGCCTGTGTCCGAATCGAACGGACCTTTTCCCTGCCCATCACCAGATATAGAACTATCCTGGCGTCTGGAATTGAACCAGACTCTGTGCCTTGCTCGTCAATGCCCTCATCGTTGTGCGCCGGTCTTTCCCGGCTGTCATCGTGCTTCCTCTGCTTGCCACGCTGGGCCGTCTACTTCCGGCTGTCACTGCCGTCGAGGGTGCTGGCATCTCACCGTTTTTACAGTTGAACGTCTGCCGCTGTTATCGGAGCGGAGTCGCCACTTCGTAGGACATTTATGGACCGTCTTGTAGTGGTAAGTCATCCAGTCCCGATAAACATCCTCAGTAGAAGGGGGCTTATCGGGAATGAATGTTGTGACACCAGATCGCTAATCTGCTTACTTCCCGCCGCTCTGTTTTGGTATTGGCAACCAGCTGCTGTTGCTCAGTCGATTTTCGGGTCTTTGCGTCGACCGGCGCTGCAGTACGCTTGTACACGTCACAACGGAAAGAGCACTCCGATCTTCAACCAACGCCCCGTCATAGCTTTTCGGCGCATCCACATGGCGCTTGGGTTTCAGCCTCGTGTGGCGGGAATGCTCTTACCTGTTGTGCCCTTGTCTCTTCCGAAGCGTCACACCTTTTCGCCGCGCTGGTGGGGCGCACGTCGTGCCTGAAACACCTGGCTTGCACATTCCAGTTGTCCGGATAGCGCATGGAACTTCAAGGGAACCATCCGGGCTGCTAACGCTGCATGTGCCATACAACGGTCGTGAATATTGCCGTTCACAACTGGAAGCGCACTCCTTCAGTTACAAACCAGTCCCCACGACGGATGAAGATGGAATGCGCTTTCATGTTGTGTACGATTCATCTACCCCGGTTCGGCGGCGCCACCTCGCCGGGGCAGATGCAAAGGATCGTTACGCGATCATTCGGCTTGTTGGTATGGCCGGAAGTATCAAGTCCCGACATCGCGGATTCTGCTTCTCCGCCCCGATTTCACCCCCGCTATTGTTTAGCGCGCAAACCGAGAAAATCGCCTTCAACGCTGTAGGCTTTCGCCATGTTCGATCAGGAATCTTCGGGCGGGGCGCCGGCGACCAACCGGCACAACCCCTACAGTATTAATCCAGGCTTACTGGACCCCCGACGCCGTGGGCTAAACGGCTGCTGTATGTCGGGTGAGTTTCTGTTGCTGGTGGTCAATCCAGCTCCGCAACCCCTCCCGAAGACACCTGTGGTAATTAACTTGCCTTGGACGGCAGGCCGAGGATGCTGCGCATTTCTTTTTGAGTGCGAATGGCTATGGCGATCGTTAGGTCAATATCTCCCCGGTAAGCTGTGCCATCTTCACAAATAATAAGAGTGATTGATTTTTGGCCTTTCTTGCTTACCTCGAAGCGATGCGCTTTACGGACTACATGACAGCCGTTTGCTAATGCGTCCTTGATAAGGTTTTCAATGCCCTTGCTTGCCATGATCTGTTCCTATTTGGTTTATCTGTCAGCGAATCATCCCGGTCTTCTTATGCCCCTGGCGGCTACTTCGTGGGCGTCCTGCCTGTTCGCTGTTTCTTTTAGGTACATTATGTACCGTCGAGGTACATTGTCAAGTGTAAAAAAACCCGCCGAAGCAGGTTTAATAGTCTTTGTTATGTTTTCGTTCGGTATCGTCTTGGTTTACCAGAAAAAATTACGGTACCAATGATAGAGCAATTACCATTGATTTTGATGTAAGGTTCTGGCCAGTTTGAGTTAAGTGCTTTTAGATAGCGTTGTCCTGCATCTTCAATCAACCGTTTAAATGTAGTCTCACCAGAATCGTGCATTAAGGCGATCACATCATCTCCATGCACTGCTGGAACTTCGGGATCAACAAAAATCATATCACCGGGCCTATATTCGTCGATCATTGAGTCGCCAATAACTCGAAGAATATAAGTCATCGGCCCACAAGGAACAGGGCATGGATAGTTTTCAGTGCTATTCAAATCAACCTCAGCATAGCCAACTTCGGTCCATGCTCCTGCTTGTACCCAGGATATAACCGGAACCATGGTGATATTTCTATTTGTATCAGAGACATCGGGCGTTTTAGCAACATTAGTGGTTTGATGTTCCTGATCTAACCACCCAGTAGGTAAGTCAAAACACTTTTCAATGTGCCTTGCCATTGCATCGCCGATGTTTTTAGTGGCGCCATCTCCCATGAACCGGCTGGTTTGAGTCGGCTCGCGATCAATCATATTGGCGAAGTAAATATTACCGCCAACACCATCACGCAATTTTCTGGCGTTTAACCGCCTGATTTCCTGGATTGTTTTCATATTGAAATTAAACCGTGTGTACCTTCTAGGTACAAGTACCTTGAAGGTTCATTTCTTTCGTGTAATATGTACACAGGAGGTACATATATGAAAGAGTTCTGGGATTCATTAACTAAAGAGCAACAAAGCAATTTAGCTGCAAACGTTGGCTCTACACCCGGTTATCTGCGTTTAGTTTTTAACGGCTACAAAAAAGCCGGATTTGATCTGGCAAAAAAACTGGAAAAAAGCACATCCGGTGCGATCACGAAGTTTGATCTCCGACCAGATATCTATTCCAAACAATAACATTTGGTTTTAGCAGCGTTAACCACAGAAGTAGGAGGTAAGCCGTGGGTATAGAACCTGAATGGAAAGTAGAGAAGCAACCGGCGTGGCTGGTGGCCGCGATTAAAAAGACTATCACCGAACTGGATGGGGGTTATGCAGAAGCTGCTGAATGGTTAGGCGTTACAGAAAACGCGCTCTTTAACCGCCTTCGCGCAGAAGGGGATCAGATATTCCCGCTCGGTTGGGCAATGGTACTCCAACGTGCAGCGAGCACAAATCATATAGCTAATGCTATCGCACGCCACTCCAACGGCGTCTTTGTTCCGCTTGCTGAAGTAGAAGACGTGGACAATGGCGACATTAATCAACGGCTTATGGAGTCGATTGAGTGGATTGGAAAACACTCCAGCTTCATTCGTAAAGCAACTGCTGATGGCGTTATTGATGCCGATGAAAAGGCTCAGATTGAGCAGAACAGCTATCAGGTGATGGCAAAGTTCCAGGAGCATGTAGCGCTTCTGTTTCGCGTTTTTTGTACTCCAGAAAAGAGTGACGCCCGCGAGTGTGCAGCTCCGGGCGTCGTGGCGAATAAATCTTTGTGTATGGAGAAATAATCCGCATGAGCAATTTAATCGTAAATCTTCAATTACCGCAACTACGGATGTACCCGATCCCGGGCGTTTCGTCGTTTCGGTATGAGCGCATGGTATGCGGTAAATGGGTCGAGTGTAACCACAGTCGGGCACGCGGAGTTGTGGGGGTCTTTAACCGGAGGGCTAAAGCGTTATGCGAGAAGTTAACCGGAAGTTCAAAGACCACTATGGCAATCCAGTCAGAGTTATCCGCTGGGAGCCTGAGACACGTCGCGTCATCTACCTGCGGGAAGGCTATTCCCACGAGTGCTTTAGCCCACTCGATCAGTTTCAACGCAAGTTCAGGGAAGTAGAGGGCAGCCATGAGCAGTAAATTACACGGCCTCGTATGGGAAGCATGCGCTTTCAAAGGGCTGATAATCTCAGAAATAGCGGTCATGGCTCGCCTGGCAGATTTCAGTAATGACGAAGGTGTGTCATGGCCAGCGGTAACCACTATTCAGCGACAGATCGGCGCCAAGAGCGAGAATACTGTCCGCAGCGCTATCAAAAAGCTTCAGGCTAAAGGTTGGCTGAAGAAGCAGGAACGGCGCGTGGGCGGAAAGAATAATTCGAACGTTTATAAACTCAATGTGGACATGCTGGAACGTGCAGCAGCTGAAGCAAAAATCTTCTATGCAACGCCACGTGAACAATCAAAATTTGATGCCTCAGAATTTGATGGTTCAAAATTTGAGGGGTCAAATTCTGATGCCTCAAATAATGGGTCTGTAACCCCTCAAATATTGCGGGAGGACCCCTCAATGGTTGAAGGCGATCCGTCATTAGATCCGTCATTAGATCCGTCATCTAAAAAACCTTCTTGTCGGGCTCCTGCGGAACCCGACGATAAGCCGGATCCTGAAGTTGTTATTACCGATAACGCGATCGAAGTTCTGGCACACCTGAATCTGGTCAGCGGTTCCCGTTACCAGAAATCTAAGACCTCGCTGGAGAACATTCGCGCCCGCCTCCGCGAAGGTCATACCGTTAGCGACTTGAAATTGGTAATCGACGTCAAGCATGAGCACTGGCATGGCAACGACGAGCAATACCAGTACATGCGACCCGAGACACTTTTCGGCCCTAAAAAATTCGAGGGATATCTGCAAAGCGCTATCCGTTGGGATGCTAAAGGCCGCCCGCCAAGGGAGTCGTGGGACAAAACCAGACCGCGGGATGTTAATTCAATTAGTCCAGTACAAACCACGATTCCACGGGGGTTCCGGGGATGAACATAGCCAAGTCGATCTTTGAATTTATTGAGAAGAATCCAGGCAAAATGCTGCGCGATATCACTGCGGCATTTCCTGAAACCAAACCGGTAACAGTGAAGAGCGCTGTTCATCGCCTTTACTACGACGGGGAACTTGCCAGCGTTGAAGTTACTGGTGGGTTTATCTACTTCGTAGCGGGATCCATCGATATTGAAGAGTACCTTCCTGGTGGGCTTTCGGGGGAGATTCTTGCCCTTGAAGCGACAGCCAAAAAGCTGGAAGAGAAGCGCTATTACCGCCGTGCGGCGACGGTATGGCAGCAACTTTGTGACAGCAACTGTACGGCTAAAGCAAGAGAGCGATACCTGCGTCTTAAGAATGCTTCTGTTCGAAACGCCAGAAACATGAATGATTCTGCCGGGTCATGCTATCCGGCTGGAAATTACTGCGGAGGTGACTTGTGCTCCGATTGAAGAAGATTTTGATAAGTCTCCGGCGCCTTGTGCGTTTGCATCACTGGCGTTACTGGTGGCAGCACGATGTTATTTTTCGCAGAAAATATGCACTCCTCAGAAATGACCTTCTCAGCTTTGATCGCCGTTACTGGTTACTGAGAGCACTTGTTGATGCTGATCAGCGCAGGGGAAAACTATGAGTCAGGAAGTACAAGAAGCTATGACCGCAGAAGAGCAAACTTTAACAAAAACCGTCAGCCCTTATTGCCTGACACTTGAGGAACAGCGCCAGCGTAGTGCGCATTATTTAAAAGAAGTCGGGGATCAATGGCGTACCCCTGATCTGCTGTTCTGGGGCGTTAACGCTATGTTTGGCCCGCTTGTACTGGACCTGTTTGCAGACGACAGCAATGCAAAATGCCCCGCATGGTATACCGCTGAAGATAACGCATTAACACAGGACTGGTCCGCTCGCCTTGAAGAACTTGGTGGCGCAGGATTTGGTAATCCACCGTATAGCCGTTCTCAGTACCACGAAAAACAGGCAGTCACCGGCATGACTCACATCATGAGTTATGCATCTGAGCAGCGAGAAAAGGGTGGGCGCTATGTTTTCCTGCTGAAGTCAGCGACAAGCGAGACATGGTGGCCAGAAGATGCCGATCATGTCTGTTTTATCCGTGGTCGTATTGGTTTCGATCTCCCGACCTGGTTTATGCCGGCGGATGATAAACAGAAACCCACCAGCGCCTTCTTTGCTGGCGCAATCGTGATATTTGATAAGACATGGTGTGGGGAGCGCTTTAGCTATATCGATCGTATAGAGCTTGAGGCGAAAGGGCGCGCGAGTATGGCTTTGGCTGAGTTTGCTGCAGGAAAATTCCTGTCACCAGCTTCGCCAGTTCAGTCTCCTGAAGTGATCATCCCCGATGCTGTTGCATCACTAGCTGAGGCTGAATCCCGGATCTGGCCACTGGAAGTTGGTCTTGTCTTTGAACAGTTACAAGGCGCAGAGGATCTGGAATTCTCACAGCAGAACAAGCTGAAGGCCCACATTAACCAGTTGTGGCTGGAGCGGGTGCCCACCAGCGAAATCATCACCGTTGCTGGTGGTCTTGTCGGCAGCATGAGGGGGACCGCTCATGCGTGAGCTCATCGTAGACAACTTTGCGGGCGGTGGCGGTGCATCAACTGGGATAGAAATGGCGATCGGTCGTAGCGTTGATATTGCGATAAACCATGACGAAAACGCAGTGGCCATGCACCGAACTAACCATCCTGAGACGCTTCATTATTGTGAAAACGTTTTTGATGTTGACCCCTTGGCTGCGACAGGCGGGAAAGCTGTTGGGTTTGCGTGGTTTAGTCCGGATTGCACCCACTATTCAAAGGCCCGCGGCAGCAAGCCCGTCAAACGTGAGATCCGTGGTTTGGCCTGGGTATCTGTTCGCTGGGGATTGGATGTACGTCCTCGCGTGATGGCTCTTGAAAATGTTGAAGAATTTAAAACGTGGGGCCCGCTACTCTCTTGTGAGATGCGTCCTGATCCTGAGCGTTCGGGTGAAACCTTCCAGGCATTTGTTGGAATGCTTTCTACTGGTATACCTGAGGATCACCCGGCGCTGTTCGAATGTTGCGAATTTCTCGGGATATCGCCGGATAGCAAACAAGCCAAACGGCTGATTGCTGGCCTCGGGTATAAGGTCGAATATCGCGAGCTTCGTGCCAGTGATTATGGTGCACCGACGATCCGCAAGCGATTCTTCATGTTGATGCGTTGCGACGATAAACCCATTGTCTGGCCTGAGGCTTCGCATGGTGATCCTAAATCGGCCTCGGTGCTGACAGGTAAACTGGCGCCATGGCGGACAGCAGCTGAATGCATCGACTGGTCCATTCCTGCACCATCGATATTTGACCGCAAAAAGCCGCTTGCAGTTAACACGTTGAAGCGTATAGCTCGGGGTATCCAGAGATTTGTGGTCGATAGCGATAACCCATTCATCGTGAAATGCAACCATACCACGACACGCGGTAAATATGATTGTTTCCGTGGACAGGAGTTGTATTCGCCAATACAGACAATCACCAAAACTCATGGTTACGCGTTGGCGGTACCTACTCTGGCACCGTTTATGGCTGGAAATGGTGGTAGCCAGTACCAAGCTAAACCGCGCCCACTCAACAAACCAGTTCATACCATCCTAAAGCAATCCCGAGCATGCGTAGTTGCCCCGGTTATCGCACGCCAGTTCGGTGCCAGCATTGGCCATCGGGCAGATGAGCCTAGCGCCACGATTACCGCTGGGGGTGGGGGAAAGTCTCAGTTAGTCACGGCCACGCTTATTCAGATGGGGTATGGCGAACGGGTGGGGCAATCACCGCGGGTTCTAAATCTTGGTAAACCGTTGGGTACTGTTACAGCTGGGGGCAATAAGTTTGCCGTAACAACTGCGTTCCTGGCAAAACACTATGGCGGGAACTACACCGGTCCGGGCGTTGGGCTTGATGAGCCAGCTCACTCAGTGACTACAGTCGATCATCACGCTCTTGTGACATCGCACCTGGTAAAACTGCGCGGTACCTGCCGTGATGGTCAGCGCACCGATGAACCGATGCCGACAATCACCGCAGGAGGTCAGCATGTGGGAGAGATTAGCGCGCTGCTGGCGGCTAATGATTACGATGAGCGCCGTGCGGATCAAGTCAAAGAGTTCCTAAATTCGTTTGGCGTCAGCGAACTGGTGACGATTAAGGGCATTGTTTACCGGATTGTTGACATCGGAATGCGAATGCTACAGCCACATGAACTTTACCGCGCTCAGGGATTCCCGGACTGGTACATCATCGACCGGGACTACCGCGGCGTGAAGTATTCGAAGGAAAAGCAAGTTGCGCGCTGCGGAAACGCCGTGCCGCCGCCGTTTGCTGAGGCGCTGGTTAGGGCCAATCTGCCGGAAATGTGCGTTAACAAACAGGAGCGAGCAGCATGATGAAGTTAACTCTCAGGCAGCAGGAGGTTCTGAACCTCCTGATCGAGTACCAACGTAAGCATGGTTTCCCTCCGACCACTTACGAACTGACCGGCATGTTGGGGTGCCGGTCCCCCAATGCCGCAGTAACGCACCTCAAGGCGCTGGAGAGAAAAGGGGCCATCAAGATTACCCGCGGAGTTTCTCGCGGTATCAGTATCACCCCTTCGCTGTTGGCCAGAGAAATATCGGTCAATCTCAACAGCATCGTAAAAGTGAAACTTACTGCCGAAGCTCTAAGTTACTTGAGAAGCCAGCACGAAGAGAATCGAATCCAGCACCCGGCGATCTTCGGAGACTTTTCGCCCCCGATAACAGACGAAAATGGCTATACGTCAATGACCCTGTGGAGCCTCATGTCTGACCTTGGCCCGCTCTGCTATTGCGGAGGAGATGTTCCGTTTGAGTTGAAAATAGTGCTGGAGGCAGAATGAAATTTATACTTCCATTCCCACCCAGCGTGAACACCTACTGGCGGTCCCCAAATAAGGGGCCCGCAAAAGGTAAACACCTTGTCAGCGCAGCCGGCCGTAAATTCAAACATGCAGTACGTTCAGCGATCATTGAGCAACTGCGTGCAATACCAAAACCATCTACTGCGCCAGCAGCGGTAGAAATTATTCTCTATCCGCCAGACTATCGCCGGCGTGACCTGGACAATTACAACAAGGCACTTCTTGATGCTTTGACTTATGCCGGTATCTGGGAGGACGACAACCAGGTTAAGCGTATGGCTATTGAATGGGGTGAAATCGTCAAAGGAGGAAGGGTAGAAATCACCATAGTCTGCTATCAAAAAGTGGTGGATGTATGTACAGCTGTGGGTTGAAAGATTTGCGAGTTGGCAGTAATGTCGAATGGTGCAAACGAAACGGGCGTGCAGGCCCTTTCGTCACTTCAAAGTGTATGGAGATAAATATGGCTAACCATGTTATGGGCGTAGCTACGCCTGTCGATAATCAATTGCATCAGGTAATTCCGGTAATGCAGGGCACAATCGGCGATCAGAGAGCTTCGTTGGTAAGCGCCAGGCGACTGCATAATTTTCTTGGGGTCGGTCGTGACTTCAGCAACTGGATAAAGTCTCGTATTAGCCAGTACGGTTTTGCTGAAAACATCGATTATACAGTTATCGCCAGTTCTGGCGAAAACCCACTCGGCGGGCGCCCGGCAGTGGATTACATGGTCACCATCGATATGGGTAAAGAGTTAGCGATGGTAGAACGCAATGAAAAAGGTCGTCAGGTAAGGCGCTATTTCATTAGTTGCGAGCAGCAGGCAAAATCAGCGATAAGCCATACGCATCCTGATTTTTCCAACCCGGCGCTGGCTGCCAGGGCGTGGGCTGATGAGTATGAAGCCAGGCAGAGGATTGAGGCTTTAAGTCACCGGCAGGCTCAATATATCGATCATCTTGAAAACCTGTTTACCGACGGCTTATCCCCAGTGCAGTTCTGCAAACGTCTGAATGGTGTCAACGTCAGTAAAGTCAGCGCCTTCCTACAGAGCGCTAACTGGCTTTACGATGACAATCCTAACGGCAATCACGCGCAATGGCGTGTCAGATCTCAGGTCAGGGATAAGTATCTCACCGAGAAGAGCACAAAAGTTTCACCGAGCGCCGCCGCCATTTTCACAACATACCAGCCCGTCCTCCTACGCGATGGGGCTGTTTGGCTTTATCGCAAGTATCTGAAGGGACAACTGCCGATGAAGCAATCCTGGAATGGGGAATATACCCACGATAAAGAGCTTTCTGGGGGCATTCAGTGAGAGCATTACTGACCCCTGAAGTCGTGTCTCGTCTCGGTGTTGTTCTTTTCAAACCCGGTCATGAATTGATGCCTCTCTTTACCGGCGGCCGTGTCCTGATAGAGCGTCAGCCAGACGAGATGAAAACACTGCCCACTGGGCGGATCGCCGATGCACGTCAGCCGCTTGCAGAAATGGACATTCTGCGTTTTTTCATGAGGGATGAGAGGGTAATTAACGCAGCTGGTGGAATTAACGCTCTTGAGGCCTGGCTTCTACGACATGTCAGAGAGTGCCAGTACCCGCATTCCCACTATCACCACCATGAATTAGTGACTATGCGGCATCCGCCTGGCGCCATGGTTGTCTGCTGGCATTGTGATAATGAATTACGTGAGCAGACCACCGAAATGTTGTCAGAGCTGGCTTATCAGAATCTGGTTCAGTGGGTGATTGAAAGGGTGCTGATCAGCCTTGGATACAATAAGGAGCGCGAATTATCGATGGCGGAGCTTTGCTGGTGGGCTGTGAAATCCGGCATTGCTGACGCAATAACCGAGACGATGGCGCAACAGGCCTTAAGACTGCCTGAGGAACCTTTCCTGTCCGTTTATAAGGATAGCGATATTGTCCCGTCATTTGCTGCAGGTGAAATCCTTCAGGATCTTGTTGAGGGCATAGACCTGGCGGACGCCAGCGTACTCATTGAGCAACCTCAGATTGAAAGTAAACCCACTCTGAGGCTTAGTGTCGATCCGAACAGCCCCGAATCATTTATGCGCCGCCCAAAGCGCCGGCGCTGGACCTGCGAAGTTTACACACGTTGGGTTAAAACTCAGCCATGTGAATGCTGTAGGCAACCATCAGACGATCCACACCATATAATAGGGAATGGTCTGGGGGGAACTGGCACCAAGGCCCATGATCTCTTCGTGATACCACTGTGCAGAGTGCATCACGATGAATTACACGCCAATACATCAGAGTTCGAAAAGAAATATGGCACTCAGTTAGAGCTGTGGGCTCGTTTTCTGGATCGGGTAATGGGTATCGGCGTCATTGTAAAAGCTTGAGTGTATGGAGTACTGAGCATGAATATTGAATCAATTCCCAAATTTTTCGCGCCCAAAGGAATGCATATTTCCGATAGCGGTCGTGCAACCGCCAGCGAGCAACTCACTGTGACAGATGTAATGGCCGCACTGGGGATGACACAGGCAGAGGCAGGAATAGGCCTGTCAATGTTTTTGGGTAAAGCTGGAATCAGCGAACACGACAGAAAGGCATCCGTCAGTTGGTTGGCTGAATATGCAAAATCAAAAGCGCCTAGATCAATAAGAAAAGCAGCAGGGAAGAAGTTCCCGCTGTGTATGCTGATAATAGCTCGGTTCGCTTATAACGACTATGCCTCGTCTGCAGCTGACAGCGTAGATTGCAGGAAGTGTTCTGGTTCAGGCTTCATAAAAAAAACCTCAATGGTGGAAAAAAGCCACTACACAATGAGATTACCGCAATGGGCAAAAGACCTCAGGCAGTCACCTTCGGATTTTGAAGTAAAACGTCAGGTGGAAGAGGTTGACCATGTTCTTTGCTTCAAATGTGGCGGCACCGGGAAAATCAGCAAGCGATGCCAGTGTGGCGGTACGGGAAAAACCCTGGACCGTAAAGAGTCAGAGCTGCAGGGAGTGCCTGTCTACAAAGTGTGTAAACGTTGTGAAGGCCGCGGTTATAGTCGTCCTAAGTCTTCAAATGCTTACAGGGGTATGCTCTCTGAGCTGCCTGGTCTGCCAGAACGAACCTGGCGATACAGCTGGAAACCTTTCTATGAAAGTCTTGTTACAAAATGCTTTGAGGAAGAGAGTTATACCGACTCACAGCTTAAACGTGTGACAAATGTGTCTGATTTGATAAATATCGCATAATTTAGCGACACGTTACTTGCAAAGTTGCCGATTTTGTGTAATTTTATCTATAACGATGGGCTTTGTATGTTCAACGTTGACTAACCCGCCAGCGAGCGGGTTTTTTTATGGGCTAAAATCGATAAAATCTTCTTCTCTTTCAATTAGTTCTTGCTGGATACCGTCACCAGAGTTATCTGTATGTCACACCACTTATTTGAGGTAAAAGACATGCTAAATCAGCAAGATATGACGGAAACAGCCAAGGCTGTTTTTGATGAGTTAAGTGACAAACCGGCTACGGCTGGGGAGATTGCTCAGAATACTCACCTGAGCCGCGAACGCTGCCAGCTCATACTTACGCAGCTGGTAATGGCGGGGTTATCTGATTATCAGTTCGGATGTTATAAGCGCCTCCAGTAATGGGGGCTTTTGCTGTGAAAATGGGCGGCTGGTGGGTGTTGTAGCACCCGACCAGCCATCAGCTCATGCTTTCAGGTCACAAGCTAACCACGGCCCACTGCTTTAGCGCAAAAGCAAAGTGAGCCTATCAGAGTTACGCTTACTGATCTATGAAAAATACTGTAAAAATATCCAGTATTGAATTAATCAATGCTGATTGCCTGCAATACCTCCCATCGCTACCCGATAACTCCATTGATCTTATTGTTACCGATCCGCCTTATTTTAAGGTGAAGCCAAACGGCTGGGATAACCAATGGAAGGGGGACGAGGACTATTTACGTTGGCTGGATAGCTGTCTGGCACAGTTCTGGCGAGTGTTAAAACCTGCCGGCAGCATGTATCTGTTCTGTGGGCACCGCCTGGCAGCGGATATTGAGCTGTTGGTGAGAGAGCGGTTTAACCTGCTCAACCATATCATCTGGGCTAAGCCATCAGGGCGATGGAACGGCTGCAATAAGGAGAGCTTACGCGCTTATTTCCCGGCCACTGAGCGTATCATTTTTGCCGACCATTATCAGGGGCCATACAGGCCCAAAGACGATGGATATGCCGCAAAGTGTAATGAGTTAAAGCAACACGTCATGACGCCTTTAATTTCTTACTTCCGGGATGCCCGGGAATCTCTTGGCGTGACGTCGGCCCAGATTGCAGAAGCCACGGGTAAAAAAAATATGGTTTCCCACTGGTTTGGCCTTAGCCAGTGGCAACTGCCGAATGAAGCCGATTATTTGAAGTTGCAGGCTCTGTTTCAAAAAATCGCCATGGATAAGCACTCACGCAACGAACTGGGAAAACCTCACCACCAGCTTGTCGCTACCTGGCAATCACTTAACCGGAAGTATTCTGAACTTCAGCAGGAGTATTACCGGTTACGGCGCCCATTTAGCGTGTCGGTCACGGTGCCATATACCGACGTCTGGACACATAAGCCGGTTCAGTTTTATCCAGGTAAACACCCATGCGAAAAACCTGCCGATATGCTCCAGCAGATCATTACTGCAAGCAGTCGGCCAAGGGATGTCGTAGCTGATTTCTTTGCTGGTTCTGGTTCCACACTAAAGCAAGCGGCTCTGCTTGGGCGGAGTGGAATCGGCGTTGAACTGGAAACCGAGCGGTTTGAACAGACGGTCAGTGAAATGCGCAATTTGCTGGTTTAGCTCAGTAGGTAGAGCGCCTGCCTTGTAAGCAGGATGTCGGCGGTTCGATTCCGTCAATCAGCACCATATACCAATGTGATGATTCTGCCGGTGCAATTCCGGCGGCGTCTGCTCCACGAAACGGAGCGCACAACAGGTAAGATCATTGACCATGCTGAAATGGGCCGCACGTCAAAACGGCGTGCGCGAGTAAATACCCGCTACAGATTACCAGTGCTCTTTCCGTTGTGGCGAGCGAAAATATCGGTTGATCCCGGCCCATAACGTAGCGATGTGCAAGCGTTGATTGACGTTAAGCAGGAGATGGGCGCCTGCCACCACAACCTAACCCCCTACCTTAGGGCAAAACCGGGCGGAAGCCGCCGGATAAACGTAACCGGCACTTATATGGCTGCGGGGCCAGCGTCTGAAGCGAATCCCGATCACGATGCGAAAACTACATGTCCCAGCTGCGCGCAAAGTGACTTAAAGGCAGGGCCACAATTTGAATCTGCGACAACTTAGGTTGGTCGCTCCGTATCAGTAAGCGGATCCACCAGGCTCGCATTCGCGGGCCTTTTTCGTATTTGCGCCACGCTCGGCGTTATTTAACCACAGAGCCTTTCAGGGGTGAGCCATAGGGAATAGTCAGTGTGACTGTCTCTGTGGGCTGATCATTCCTGAGCGCTGGCTCACCCGCTAAAAGGAAAGTCACTATGTTTGGTATTTTTAAAAAGAAAGCACGTAAAGCCGTTGTTGAAGTGAAAAAAATGGAAAACCGCGATGCCGTAGAAGCCACGGTCTGGGGAGCGTACTCGATTGCATACGCCGATGGTACCTGCGATGCAAAAGAGATTGCAGTGCTGGAGAAGACTATTTCGGCCCTCCCGGCATTCGCGCCATTTGCTGGTGAAATTGCCCAGATGAGTTCGAATATTCGCGCTCGCTATGAAGCATCACCACGTTCAGCCAACGCTCAGGCGTTGCGCGAACTGGCTGACGTTGCCGGGACGGATGACGCTGTCGATGTTCTTTGCCTGTGTCTTGATGTAGCTGATAACGACGGCATCGGGGAAGAAGAAGAGAAACAGCTGAAGAAAATTGCCCAGGCTCTGCAACTTCCTCTGGACCAGTACCTGTGATCGGTAAACTTCGCTAGGCCGCAGCCGGGGTGCTTTTGTTTCTGGTGGTTGCTATCGACTTCACCAGCAAAATGATGTCAATCCTGGCTGATGGCGTGCTGGTAGCCGGGGTAATCGCTTTGCTCTGGCCCCTTATTAGATCCAGTGATTAGCACTGTGCAAAAGGCATCGTAATGGTGCCTTTGACAGAGTGTCAGTTATTGACGCCGCCTATGACTACATCCTAAATTATGCGTGTGGTGAATCCCCCTATGCGGAGGGGCATTGCCAGTCTGATATGTTTTTTTGCGCATTGCGAGTCGTCTGTGGACTGGCGGCGACTTACCGGGAGGCACCCGGCACCACACCTAATAAAAAATGATGATAGCTGTAAGGCCCACTTCGGTGGGCTTTTTCTTTGGGCAAAAAAAAAGCCCGCATGGTTTCATGCAGGCAAGGCAGTTACATTTAGATTTTGTCCCGGTATATGTTTTTTTGTCCGGAAGTTGAAAGATACTGTCTTGACTACTTTTTGTAAATAACGGATTCAAATCACAAGGCCATGCATTTGCGTGGCCTTGTGATTTGTGCCACCAGAGCATCATTCACTCTGTGCTTTGTCGTTAATCCATCTGGCGGCCATCCTAAAGGACTATCTGCTGAGTTCTTTTTTCAGAGGTTGCATTTTCTTCAGTACCTCATCTGAATTAGTGACTGAGAAACCCGTCGGGAAAAATAGCATTCCATCGGATGGATGTTCATCGTGCCAGTGCTTCGTGGTGGCCATCGTATGAGCGTCGAGATAACTGGTGTAAGCATCAAGGAGAGCGTTTTTCCTGCGCCTCGGGGCGTAAGGTAGCAACTGGTTGAAATCAGCATCGCTGATAAGCCTGAATGGATAAGAGCCTCCTTCAATAGCCTCAATTTCGCTTAGCAACTTTCCCCGCAGTGGTGCGGAATGCTTCCTGAACTCTGCCTTACGTGACGAATGGTTACTGATTAGTGACGGAATAAAGAGCCCTAGCAGTGTCAGTATCACTCCGATTACTGAAATAATTTCCATGAGATTTCCCTATGCCTGATTTTGTTTATTCAGTATTACCCGTGGTGGGATTCGGTTTTTCTTGTTTTGGTCTTGGATACATCCTTGGCTTCGTACGCGGACGAGACTGAACAAGAAGAATAAATCCGTCTGAGAGGGTGGTGAACCCTGATATTTTTACAGTGATTTTTGGTGGCTGTCACCTGGCGGCCATCCTATTTTCCCCTCGTTCTGAGAGGATCCACAGCAATAGAGGGGGCTAAATGTCCGATCCTGTTTCTGCCACAACGATAGCAGCTGGTGGACTGTTCGGCGCCAGCCTATTCGGCCTTGCAACTGGTATTGATTACGGCGTGGTATTTGGTGCGTTTGCTGGTGCGGTGTTCTATGTCGCAACGGCGGTGAATATTAGCCGCATAAAGCTGGTGGGCTATTTTATCACTTCATTCATATTCGGTGTGATTGGTGCTCCTCTGCTGGGGTCGTACTTCTCAAAGTGGACTGGTTACAACGACAGGCCGCTTGATGCACTCGGAGCGGTAATCGTGGCAGCCATAGCCATTAAGTTGCTGACGTTCGTAAACAGTCAGGACCTGGGTAGCCTGTTTGGGATTCTCTCTCGCTTACGTGGAGGAGGGACAAGCAATGGTAACAAGTGATCCGAGCGCAATCATCAATGCGGTGATATGCGCTGTAATTGTTGTTGCGTTGATGTTCTACCGGCGCGACGGGTCAAGACACCGCCCCATGATATCGCTGATGGCTTACTTCACTGTGCTGGTTTACGCCAGCATCCCTTTCCGTTTCCTGTTTGGCCTGTACGAGTCATCCCACTGGCTGGTGGTGCTGGCTAACATTCTTATCTGCGGCGCGGTTCTCTGGTTCAGGGGGAATGTGGCGCGACTGGTTGATGCACTGAGGCACTGATGAATAAATCACAATTCCAGAAGGCGGCTGGTATCAGCGCCGGGTTAGCTGCGCGCTGGTTTCCGCATATTGATGCTGCGATGAAAGAATTCGGCATCACTGCTCCACTCGACCAGGCGATGTTCATTGCCCAGATGGGGCACGAGTCAGGAGGCTTTACCCGGCTGGTGGAAAATCTGAACTATGCAGCAGATAGCCTTGTGCCTACGTTCGGTAAACACCGTATCACCGCCCAGCAGGCCGCCGCACTCGGCAGAACGGCAACACAACCAGCGAATCAGCGAGCAATCGCTAATCTGGTGTATGGGGGCGAGTGGGGAAAAAAGAATCTCGGTAATCAGGTTGCCGGTGATGGCTGGAAATATCGCGGTCGCGGACTGAAACAAGTTACGGGCTTGAGCAACTATCGCAGCTGCGGACAGGCGCTGAAGCTTGACCTTGTTACCCAGCCTGAGCTGCTGGAGCGAGATGATTATGCCGCTCGTTCAGCCGCATGGTTTTATGTTTCCCACGGTTGCCTTCTTCATTCCGGTGATGTTGAGCGCGTAACCCTGCTTATTAACGGTGGCCGCAACGGTCTGGATAAACGCCGAGCGCTGTTTAACCAGGCTAAATCAGTACTGATGTGAGGTCGCTATGGGCATTGAAATGATTATTGGTCTGGCAACTGCGTTACTGGCCGTTATCGCTGGCGCATTTGGGTTAGGCCATTCACGCGGAACCAGCAAGGCAGAAGCCAAAGCAGAGCAGCAGCGTATCGAAGAGAACGCTGCGGCCAGCATTGCCGCGGCAGAACGTAAGGCGGAAGTTACGAAAGGGGCCAGTGATGTACAGCAGACTGTTAGCCATATGCCTGATGACGATGTTGATCGGGAGCTGCGCGAAAGATTTACCCGCCCCGGTGGTAGTTGATACAGGTTGCCTGTGGGCGAAAATTATCTATCTCACAGACCACGATATCGATGTTCTCGACCGTCAGACGAAGCGCGACATTCTGGCGCACAACAAATCAGTGCTGGCTAATTGCCCGCAACCAATAGACAAGGTTACGCGATGATCAAGGCAAAGAATATTGAATTTCGACTGAGCAAACTTGAGAAAGGGCCAGACAAGAACGTTCTGGCCATCATGGAGATAAGGGCGAGAGCTATTGCAGGTAGCTTGCTGAAGCAGATTCCCTGCCAGGCGTTGAAAGATCGATAATGTCATTGAAGATTGCCTTGTAGGCTTTATTTAACTTCTCAACTGTTTTCGGGGTGATATCACTCGTAGGCGGCGCGTCGATACCATCCATTAATTCTATTTCAGCAAATTTTCTCAAAACCTGAAGGACATTTTCTTTTTGTTCTTCGGGCATCGTTTGCACGATAAAAGCAACAACGTTTCTCAGCGCCAGGATTTGAGCGTGAGTTACGTAGTAATGATCGATCATATTTTCTCCCTGTTCTGTTGAGTTAGGCGATTTAACAGTATAGAGGAGAAATGTTGTCCGCCACCCTGTAGCAGCCTTTAATCGTGATGCCTCGCAATAGCGGGTAAATTTCCATATCCAACCAAAAGAGAAAAACCAATGAGTGAAGCAAAACCGCAGGACGGCAGCACTGTAAAAGGCTACCGCACATTAACCGCTGGCGACATTGAGCGAATGAACCGCCTTAAAGGCGTCAGCCGCCACTTCTGTAGTTTGCTTGATACCGATCGAGGTGAATTGTTGGCTGTCCGTAATGGCCCGGCAATGTTAAGCGCTGAGCAGGCTCGGGAGATTGATGAAGCTTTGCGCTGTCTGGCAATCGCTCGCACCAAAATGCAGGAAGCCTGTATGTGGGCATGCCGCGCGGTGGCTCGCCCTGACGCTGATTGCTAACACAACTTGCGAAAAGAAATCCACCGAAAATAAGTCAGTCGATGCTTGATGATTAGCAGATAGTCTGCTAACGCTATCGTGATAGTATTTCAGCGGAGTTTATCTATTAAAAGGAATGCGCGATGTGGACGTACTGATTGACAGTGCTTTCGAGGGATATCTCTTCCTCTTACTGGATATGTGGACAGTTTTAATTGTTGCTTTCGTCGGGTTGGCTCTGTCATTTTATGGCGTGCAAATGCGTAGAACTGCCGTCACCTTCTTTCTGCTTGCTGCGATAATCGGGACTGCTGGTTCGATCTATACTTAAATGTAGGTTGCAGAGAATATGCAGAAAGTCAACCCGCAATCCAACGGTGGCTATTACTGCGGTTACTCGTGTCATATGCCCTGAAACACATAATTTGAACCCAGGTCGCCAATGGCGGCCTTTTTTATTGCCAGAAGTAGGAGAAGAAGCATGTTAACAGTAAAAGTGATGTCGCCTAGTGGCGGCGAAGAAATTCATTGTGGACTGAGCGTTGGTTTCAACCCCAACCAGCAGAGTATTGCCGTATCGGGAATGGACCAGAACGTATTCCTGAAGCAGGGAGAAGTGGCCTACGTGATGAACGCAAACGGCAAGACCATTTCACGTTACGAACACCTGGAACGACAGTAGGCATTACGGAAGCTCTTCAGCGAAGGGCTTCGATAATGCTCCCCACATCGCTTAGAGGTAAGACATGGTCGAAATCACCGACGCCCAGCAGATTCGCCTGAACCTGCTATCCACCCTGAACTATGACACTGCCGCCGCAAAAGTCGCTGTAGAGTTTGTTCAGGATAGTCCGCTTAAGTATCAGTTATTCATCCAGCAATACAGCCGTGTCACATCAGAGACTGAAGTGGTGGCAAAGACGATGAAAGCAGTGCAGGAAGCAACTGAAGCGCTGCCGCTCTTTGATACCGCTGCTGAGCAGTCCAGCTAGGCATTACAGCAGGCATTCACTGAGTGCCTGTGATAATGCTCAAGGAACGAAAACATGAACAAAGAACCGCGCATATATGGCAGCAAATGGGACCGTGAGCGTCTTCTATTCCTTCGTGCGCACCCCTTATGCGTCATGTGCCACGAGCAAGGCAGGGTGACAGCCGCCACGGTGGTTGACCACATCATCCCGCATAAACTGAAAGAGGCTCTGCGTTCTGGTGACAGCAAGGCAATAGCGAAAGCGCAAAAGCTTTTCTGGAGCCGGAAGAACTGGCAAGGGCTGTGTAAGCAGCACCATGACTCAACGAAGCAGCGAATGGAGAAGCGCGGCACCGTTATCGGCTGCGATGAAAACGGTATTCCGCTTGATCCAAATTCTCACTGGTTCAGATGACGTCAATTCCATAGGGGAGGGGCGGGTCAAAAGTTCAGAAGTCTGACCCGAAATGACCGCCGCCCATCCTTTTTGTGCACAACCGCGAAATGAAAAGTTTTTTTCCGGGAGGTTCCGATGGCAGGACGACGCCCGAAACCGACCCACCTCAAAGTGGTCTCAGGCAACCCGGGCAAACGTAAACTCAACGATAAAGAACCGACTCCGGCGCGAGAAATTCCAAGCCCGCCGGCGCACCTGACCGACTGGGGAAAGGTTGCCTGGGGAAGGTTGACTGTTCTCCTTGACGGGATGGGGGTTTTAACGGTTGCCGACACCTTAGCCCTTGAACGGCTATGCGATATTTACGCTGATATTCTTCAGTTGCGCGACACCATCGCAGTAGAGGGAAGAACCTATACCGTCCAGACCGAGGGTGGTTTTCTTATCAAAGCTAACCCGGCCGTTTCGATGTTGGCCGATGCCGACCGCCGTTTTAAAAGTTACCTGGTTGAATTCGGTCTGACGCCAGCGGCAAGGACGAAGGTGAAAGTGAATGGCGAAGACCCCGAAGAGGACACGCTCGACAAGTTCTTCGGTTGATCCTGCAACCCAATATGCGATGGATGTAACCTCGGGCAAAGAACTGGCTGGTCCTGACATACGTAACTCATGCCAGCGCCACCTTAACGATCTGCAGTCATGTCATGCCCGTGGTCTGCACTGGGATGTTGAGGCGGCGCAACGCTCGATTGACTATTTTGCGAAAGTTCTGAAGCTCAATGGTGGTGATTTCGAAGGCGAGCCTTTCGTGTTGCTGCCATGGCAGTGCTTCATCGTCGGTTCGATTTTTGGCTGGAAAAACGCCAGAGGTTTTCGCCGGTTCCGAATGGTCTATGTGGAGTCCGGGAAGGGATCCGGTAAATCCCCTCTGTCTGCGGGTATAGGGCTTTACTGTCTCACTGCGGATAAAGAAGCACGCGCTGAAGTTTATGCCGCTGCCACGAAGAAAGACCAGGCAATGGTCCTTTTCCGTGATGCGGTGGCGATGGTCGATCAGTCTCCAGCTCTTTCCGCACGTATTCAGAAATCAGGTGGTGCCGGGAAGGAATGGAACCTGGCTTTTCTTCAGTCTGGTTCCTTCTTTCGTCCAATCAGTTCAGATGACGGACAGTCCGGCCCGCGACCGCATTGTGCTCTTATTGATGAAGTTCACGAGCATAAAAGCAATCAGGTTGTTGAAATGATGCGTGCCGGTACCAAAGGTCGTCGGCAGGCGCTGATTTTCATGATCACCAACAGTGGGCACGATAAAACGAGCGTCTGCTATGACTATCACGAATACGGCCGAAAGGTTTCTGCCGGTTCGATAGAAGATGACAGCTTTTTTGCCTTCATTTGTTCTCTGGATGAAGGAGACGATCCTTTCAAGGATGAGTCCTGCTGGAAAAAAGCTAACCCTTCGCTGGGTCACACCTTTGAAGAAAGCTATCTTCGTGAGCAGGTGACTCAGGCCCGCGGGATGCCTTCGAAAGAGAGCATAGTCAGACGTCTTAACTTCTGTCAGTGGGTTGACGCGGCTAATCCGTGGATGAGCAGTGATGTCTGGATGGGTTGTGAGGAGAGCTTTGATCCAGATGCACTGGAAGGTGAGGAATGCTATGGCGGTTTGGACCTGTCCGGATCGCGTGATTTGACGGCACTGGCGTTGTTTTTTCCAAAACAACGTAAGTTGCTGGTGGAGTTCTGGACCCCGAAAGATACGTTACTGGAACGGGCCAAAACGGACCGGGTACCTTATGACGCCTGGGAGCGAGATGGTCACATCCACACCACACCTGGCAAAGCAGTGAAATACGGCTTTGTTGCCCAGCGCATTGCAGATCTGACTCAGAAGTTTGATATCAAGGCCATCGCCTTCGACCAGTATCGCATTAAATATCTTGAGCCGGAGCTTGAGGAAGCATCTGTTTCTGTTCCCTTAATCCCTCATGGGCAAGGGTATTACAAAGCGAAAGATTCCGGGCTGTGGATGCCTCACTCCATCGAATTGTTTGAAGAGTTGCTTGATGACAGCGTCATTATCATCAGGACGAACCCTTGTCTTCGCTGGAATGCGGCTTCAGCAGTGACGGAGGCTGATCAGAAAGAAAACCGAATTTTTGCCAAGAAAAAAAGTACCGGGCGTATCGACGGCATTGTAGCGGGCGCTATGGCAATCGGTGCCTCCGAAGGCTATGAGGATGATTCTGGCGATATCGACGACTTTTTCAGTAATCCCATCATTGTGTGAGTCACCATGAATAAAGATAAGAAGCCAGGCCGGATAAAAAGCGCCGTTCGCCGGTGGCTCGGCGTACCCATCTCACTTACAGACGGTGAATTCTGGGCTGCTTATGCTGGTGGGCAGTCCGCAGCAGGCAAATCCGTTACGGTTGATAAAGCCCTGCAGTTATCGGCAGTGTGGTCATGTGTAAGGCTGTTATCCGAAACCATCGCGACTTTGCCTGTAGGTTTTTACGAAAAAACGGCTGATGGTCGCCAGAGTGCAAATGATCACCCGCTTTATGAGCTCCTCCATAATCAGCCGAATGCTGACATGACCGCTGTGGAGTTCTGGGAAATGATCATGGCCAGCCTGCTTTTATGGGGGAATGCTTACGCGGAAATCGACCGTACCGGAAAGCGTATTACCTCGCTTGTACCGCTCAGGCCAGAAAGGATGAAGGTTGATTTAAGTAGCAGCGGAGATCCTATTTATACCTACCGTGACTGGCCTTCAGGTACATCCCGAAACATTAATGAACGGGACATCATGCACATCCGTGCGTTCAGCACCAATGGTGTCATGGGCCTGTCACCTGTCAGTTATGCCCGACAGACACTTGGTCTGGCAATGGCAACAGATGAAGCCAGCGCAAAAGTTTTTAAAAATGGTATGCGGCCCAGTGGCGTTCTCTCAATGGATCAAATCCTGAAAAAAGAGCAGCGCAATGAAGTACGTGAAAGCATGGTTGAACAATTTTCTGGATCCATGAATACCGGGAAAATGATGGTTCTTGAAGCGGGAATGAAGTTTCAGCCAGTTGACCTCAACCCGGAAGACGCCCAGATGCTGCAGTCCAGGGCATTCAATATCGAAGAGATTTGTCGGTGGTTCAGAGTATGGCCGGGGTTGATTGGACACAGTGCCCAGGGGCAGACAATGTGGGGAAGTGGCGTCGAACAGATGCTGATTGGCTTTTTAACGTTTTCACTTCGTCCATGGCTTACCCGTATTGAGCAGGCGATTCGTAAAAGCCTCCTGGCTCCGGGAGAAAGAAATAAGTACTTCGCAGAGTTTTCCATCGAAGGTCTCTTACGTGCCGACAGCGCCGCCCGTGCCGCTTTTTACTCAACGATGACCCAGAACGGTCTGATGACTCGCAATGAAGCACGGCAAAAAGAAAACCTTCAGCCAAAACCTGGCGCTGACCAACTAACCGTTCAATCTAACCTGCTGCCGATAGATCAGCTTGGCAAGTCCGGCGACAGTGAATCGGCCAAAAACGCACTGCGGGAATGGCTTGGCATTAAATCAGAGGAGACGCCGGAATGTACCGGAAAAACGCAGCCATGAAAGTAAAGGCATTCAACTTCGATATTAAGGCTGTCAACGATGACGGCCTTTTTTCTGGATACGGTTCTGTCTTCGATGTTGTCGATAGTTACAACGAAGTCGTGGCGCCGGGTGCGTTTCTCGAAAGCATCGAGGAAACACGGGCGAAGGGGAGAACGTTCCCGGTTCTCTGGCAGCATCGTACCGGCGAACCCATCGGGAACTGGGACATCTCGACCCTGAAAGAAGATAAACATGGGCTTTTTGGTGAAGGGGCCCTGTGGCTTGAAGACGCGGCCTACGCGAAAACCGCCTGGCGGGGTATGAAAACCCGTGCCATTACAGGCCTTTCCATTGGCTATTACGTCCGTGAGTCAAATTACGATGAGAAAACCCGGATCCGCACATTAACGAAGCTCGACCTGGTTGAAATCTCCATTGTTACCGTGCCGGCCAATGATGATGCGCGTATTGACGTCATTAAGTCGAAGCTGTCACACGGTGATCTTCCTTCCTTACCTGAATTTGAGAAGTTCCTGCGAGAGGCAGGTTTCTCGAAAAGTCAGTCCGCCGCGGTCGCCTCCCGCGGACTGTCCTATCTGCTTGACCGGAGTGAGTCCGGGGGCGAAGACGGCGAAACCAAAGCGGCTATTGCGGCGATGCGCCAGCAACTGAGCCAGTTTTCTCTCCCAAAAATTCTCTAAGGGATTTATATGTACCAGAAAAAATCGGCTGACGATCAGCCACAAAGTATTGGCGAAATCTCCTCCCAGCTCACCATGGTGATTGATCAGGTCAAAAACTTCGGCGAAGACGTGAAGAGAAAAATGGAGGCAGGAGAAACCGTTTCGCTGGAACTGAAACAAAGAACGGACGAAAGCCTTAATCAGATGAACGAGCTGAAAGAACGTCTCACTGAGCTGGAGCAAAAAGGTGCACGCCGCCCGAACGATGCACCTGCACAGCGAAAATCGCTCGGTGAGCTGGTGGTCGAAAGTGAAGAGTTCAAAGGCATGGACAGTTCGGCCCGTAAGAGCATCCGCGTCAAGCTGGAACAGAAAGATATTATGAACGTGCCGGCCACTACGGGCACTGGCGTGAGCGCAACCAACAGTCTGGTTGTATCCGATCGTGTTCAGGGCATTATCGCACCACCGGAACGCACTCTTACCATCCGTAACCTGCTGATCCCCGGTAATACTGCATCCAACGGTATTGAATTCGTTCAGGAAACGGGGTTTACCAATAATGCTGCAGCTGTGGCGGAAGGTGCCCTGAAGCCAAAATCAGACATTAAGTTTGAGCTGAAAAGTGCGCCGGTACGTACCATTGCGCATTATTTTAAAGCGTCCCGTCAGATCCTGGACGATGCGCCCGGTCTGGCCAGTTATATCGATGGCCGTGCTCAGTATGGTCTTCGCTTTAAAGAGGAGCAGCAGTTGCTGAGCGGCGATGGCACCGGCGCGAATATCCTCGGTATTCTGCCGCAGGCAACAGAATTTGCTCCAGCGCTTACCCTGTCCAACGCCACGCCGATCGACCGTCTACGCCTGGCTGTTCTGCAGGCCGTTCTTGCAGAATATCCGGCGTCTGGTTTTGTACTGAACCCGATTGACTGGGCAGGCATCGAGTTAACCAAAGATAACGAAGGCCGCTACATCATTGCGCAGCCGGTCAATGGTGGTGTTCCACGGATCTGGGGTCTTCCTGTTGTGGAAACTCAGGCTATGGCGCAGAACAACTTCCTGACTGGAGCCTTCAACATGGCTGCGCAAATCTTCGATCGCATGGATATCGAAGTGCTGCTCTCCACTGAGAACGAAGATGACTTTATTAAAAACATGGTCACCATTCGTGCGGAAGAGCGTCTGGCGTTAGCAGTTTATCGTCCGGAAGCATTTGTCACCGGTAATGTAACCGCTTCTGGCGGCTGACAATTCAGGGCTGCTTAGCGGCCCTCTCTTTCTGAGGAGATTGTGATGGCCAGAAAAAATGTGGCTGAACCGTCTGTATCCGACGGTAAAAATGCGGCTCCAGAACCCACTGAGGCCGGGACTATTCAGGTTCAGCCTGTCCGGCGTTTTATGGATGGCGATATTTTCAGGACGCCCGCCGATGATCCTTTTCATGTCTCTCGCTTACGTGCTGCTGAGCTCAAAGGTAACGGGCTGGTGACGATAGTTGGTGAAGTCCCTGATAACAAAATGAACCGCGCCCCCGAAACCAAAGGGTAATGGTTATGACGGTAATCAACACTGAAACAGCCATGGAACATCTCAGGCTGGATGATGAAATCGATAAAACGATGGTGGAGGGGTATCTTGCCGCTGCGGAGGATGCTGCTATGCAGTTTCTTAACCGACGCTTTTTTGCTGACCAGGCTGCTCTGGATAGTGCTGTTGAGAATGAAAGTGCCGGCGATCGTCCTCTTATCATCACGCCCTCCATTCAGAGCGCGGTTCTTCTTATAGTGGGCTGGCTGTATGAAAACCGCGGGGATGATCTGAGTCCTGATATCCCAGGACTCGCACGCTGGTTGCTGAATCCCTGGCGAATTCAAATGGGTGTTTAGCCGGAGGGGATGATGAAAATTGGACCAATGCGGCATCGGATCACCATCCGAAATTTTATTACTACGCGAACACCGAGTGGTCAGCCAACAGAAGAGTGGTCTGACGGCGCCACTATCTGGGCAGAGGTAAAGGGAATCAGTGGACGAGAGAACCTGACAGCAGGAGCAGAAAGGGCAGATGCTACAGTTCGTGTCTGGGTTCGATATCGCAAAGATATTTCGGCATCATCGCGGCTTCTTGTCCTGAACGGCCCCTACAAAGGAGTGACATTGAATGTCACCGGGCCTCCGGTGCCAGATAGCAAAGGCACCCGGCTGGAAATTCTCTGCAAACAGGGGACCGAAAAATGATTGATGTGAATCTGGATTTTTCCGGCTTAGAGGATATCGCCCGAGACCTGCAAATCCTCAGCAAAGCCGAAAACAACAAAGTCCTCCGGGACTCTACTCGGGCCGGGGCTGAAGTCCTCCGGCAGGAAGTGATTGATCGGGCTCCTGAGCAAAGTGGAAAACTGAAGAAAAACGTTGTTGTCGTTACCCAGAAAAGCCGTCGCCGTGGGGAAATCGCGTCGGGGGTGCATATTCGTGGCGTTAATCCGCGAACGGGGAACAGCGACAACACCATGAAGGCCAGTAACAAGCGGAATGCTTTCTACTGGCGCTTCGTGGAGCTGGGAACATCTACGGCCCCGGCACATCCTTTTGTTCGCCCCGCTTTTGATACCCGACAGGAAGAGGCTGCAAAGGTAGCGATGGAGAGAATGAACAAGGCGATCGATGAGGTGCTGGCGAAATGACAGAGGATGATATCTATACTCTGCTGTCGCCGCTGGCAGATGGGCGGGTTTATCCGTATGTGGTGCCGCTTGGCAGCGACGATTTACCTGCAGTGGCCGCTCCTTACATTATTTTCTCGATACCGACTGATGTTGCCGGGGATGTTTTCTGTGGGCAGGCCGAATCGACGCTGCACATTCAGATAGACGTGTGGGCAGAAACTAACGATGAGGCCAGGGCGTTGCGGCTTGAGGCCCTTTCCCGGCTGGAAGTGCTTTCACCTACCGAAGTGACCAAAATCCCTGGTTATGACACTACAACCCACTTGCATCGGGCAACGCTTGAAATAACGGTTATTGCCTGACAGGAACCAATCCAATCTGACCGCCGCTGGCGGTTTTTTCATTTATGGAGGCTGCAATGTCAGCACTATTTGAACGCGCCCAAAAAACGGTAGTAATGATTACATCAGTGCCGGTCACTGCGGAAGAACTGGCATCAGCGACCTGGCTCAACCTGAGTTGTACCATTAAACAGGCCAGCTTTACCGCTGGTCAGAAAAACGATATTGACGTGACAACGCTATGCTCCGAAGAAACGGAGAATATCAACGGACTCCCGGCACCGTCTGAGATGTCTCTCTCCGGTAACTTCTACCGCAACCCGGCGCAGGATGCACTTCGTGCAGCATACGATAACGACGGCGTTTATGGATTTAAGGTTATTTTCCCGTCCGGAAATGGGTTCCTGATGCGTGCTGAGGTGCGTCAGCACACCTGGGATTCACAGGCAAATAGCGTTGTTGCTGCGACTTTCTCCCTTCGTCTGAAGGGTAAGCCGAGCAATATCGATGCCTCCGGCATCCTTGCATTTAGTAGCGATCTGCCAGTCACTGAATCAGTTACTGCCGGGAGTCCACTTTCCTTAAGTGTGGTGGCTACAGGTGGTAAAGCTCCATATACCTACGTATGGAAAAAAGGTTCGTCAACCATCAGCGGGCAGACCAGCGCAACGTTTAATAAGGCCAGTGCCGTTTCTGGAGATGCCGGTGTTTACTCCTGTGTAGTCACTGACTCTGCCACTCCGGCGAACGTTATCACCTCATCTGATTGCACCGTCACCATCAGTTAATGGAGCGCCGGGAAACCGGCGATAAACTTAATGTCAAAACAGAATCTTAAAGCGTTGGCACTGGCCCCAATGGCGGGTTTTCGTAAAAAAGAAGTCACCGTTCCGGAGTGGGAAAACGCCAAAGTTATCATTCGTGAACCATCGGCTGAAGCCTGGATTCGCTGGCAGGGGATTGCCAGCCCGGAACAACCAAAACTACCGGAAGGGCAGGAAGCGCCAGAGGTGCCAGAACTGACCCCTTCAGAACGTGCGTTCCGCACGATGCGGGCAGATGTCACACTCTTCATTGATATTCTGCTGGATACCGACCTGCAGTACGTTTTCACCGTCGATGATACCGAACAGGTTGAAGCAATTTATGGCCCTGTCCATTCCCGGTTGCTGAAACAGGCGCTTGATCTCATTCGTGATGCGGATGATGCCAAAGCAAAGTAAAAATGCCTGGCATGCAGTTCCTGATGGCGCTGGCGCTCCGGATGGGCCGCACGCTGGGCGAACTGCAACAAACCATGACGGTTGGTGAATTCAGAATGTGGGCTGAATTCGACCGTATCAGCCCGATCGGTGATATCCGTGGCGATATTCTCAATGCCCAGCTGGTTTCAGCGATGTACGGGGCGCAGGGCGGTAAAGTCACCATCGAAGATGCTCAACTCAAGTGGAGCACAGAAGAGGATGAGGTAATCGATAGTGGCGATCCATTTGCCGGATTAGAGGCCGCTTTGCTCGCAGCATCGGAATAAAATTGAATCGTCTCCAGCCTCGCTTCAACGCGGGGCTTTTTTATACCCAAATTTCACCGCGCATCTCACGCGCACTTCACACAGAACCTTTCAGGATGAGCCTTGAGGATACCGGCTGGCTGTCGGTGCCTTTCTGTGGGCCGGATTCCTGTGAGACAAGGTTCATCTCTAAAAGGTAATACCGATATGTATAACATTGTCCCCATGAATTATGATGACCATTCATTCCCTTTTGCTTCTGATTGCTGGTTTAATGCCACAGTTGCTGCAAAGCATCACGGGAAGAGAGTGAAGAACTGGACAATTCTGGAGTCAACAAGGGATTACGTTGTCGAGTTGGCGCAAGAGCTTGATATTGAACCATTCAATTCTAAAGGGCAGATTTCTACCCTTTTAATTAGGATTGAGAAAGGCCGTTATGGCGGCACATGGATGCACCCAGAGTTGGCGGTTGAGTTCGCCCGTTGGTTGTCAGTCAAATTCGCCCGCGCCTGCGACCGCCACATTAAAAATTTGCTGCTGAGTAAAAATTTTCAGCTCACTGAAGATCAGATTGTCGGCCTCATGGTCTGCCAGCAACCCAGTTCCTGGGAAAAAAGGTTTAAAGACCCGTTCTACCAGGCACTGTCGAAAATGTCCGGCATTCCTTATTTTGGTCATGTCGGCGGATGTCCGGCGTTGTTCGGTCAGATCACCGCTCGCTGGGTCTACGGTGTAGCACTTCCTGATTATGTCTATCAGGCAGCTAAACAGGCAGCCGGCAACAGCAAGGAGAAGATTCATCAGCATCTTAAGCCGGATGCGCTGGAGAAGGTCGAGCAGCAACTGATCGCCGTCACAAACATTGCCAGTTGCAGCATTGACCAGAAGGACTTTGAGGCCCGTTGCATGGCTGCCTTTCCTGTCAAAGGGCAGATGAAGTTGCTGTATGCGGCGGCATAACCATGAATAACCGAATCGTTGAGTGCGCCTCCAGAGCGGGGCGCGACTTCTCGTAGTTCATGAAAGGCGAGAAGAACATGATGGAGGTGCTGCGGTCTGCGGAGGAATTCACCGAGCAGTTACGCATTCACGGCTGCGTTAATCACCACTTTGTCAATTTCATGATGATGAAAGCGATAATGAAGGTGTTCGACGATATGCAACGCGAGGAGCAGCGTGAAGAGCGCCGAAGAAAACGAGCAGAAAAGAAAGGCAAATAGCCCACCCGTGTGGGCTTTCATCGATACACGGCGACTAACTACAGCGATCCTTTTGCAGCCTTAGAAGCCGCTTTGCTTGCGGCATCCGAGGGGAGATGAAAAGGATAGCTGATCTCCCATCAATAGGATGGTAATGTACGATGGAGTATCAATGGAGGATATTTCATGGCTAATATAAAAGTACATTACGCAAACTTTCCTTATCAAGAAATAACAACTGGTTTTGGTGTTATCTCAATAAAAACATCCGCCCTTCAAATAAAAGGAGAAGTTATTACCGGTGATAAACTTCTCTCTTTGGAAATATGTACTGAAAATAATGTCAAAAAAATAGGTGGTGCATTGGGATGGGGAGTTGTTGGAGGAATGCTTGCTGGTCCAGCTGGAATTATTGCAGGAGCATTTCTGGGTGGAAATAAAAAGGACGTAACTTTCATTGCTGAAATGAAAGATGGTCGTAAATTTATGGGGACCACAGATAGCAAAGCATATACTGACCTGACTGCATCAAAGCTCAAATTTGACGATATTTTAAACGTATCACATGATGACGATGAAAGCGAATATATCCCCACTTATGATGAGGAAATGATGATGAAGGCCAATAGAATGTACAATGAGCCTGATTATATGGCATGGAAAGAACGTACAGGAGAGGCGGAGGTAATTCGCGCTTGGATGGCAAAGACTGGATATTACCCGCCGGGTTATCACGAATAAATACAATTCATTTGAAATAAGCCCGCTTTGGCGGGTTTTTTAATGGGTGAAATATGGCAACATTACGCGAACTCATTATTAAAGTTTCTGCTAACTCTCAGTCTTTCCAGACCGAGATAGCCCGCGCGTCACGTATGGGGGCTGATTATTATAAGACAATGCAGAATGGTGGCAGGCAGGCTGCGGCTTCAGTTCGGGAAACTCGCCGTTCTGTGGCAGAGCTAACCGACCAGATGGAGTCAGCAAAGGCTACCGCACTGGGATTAACCGGGGCATTTGCCAGTGCTTTTGCCACGGGTCATTTAATATCCCTGGCTGATGAATGGAATTCAGTAAATGCCCGCTTAAAACAGGCATCTCAATCAACTGATGATTTTACCGGTTCTCAAAAACAATTGATGGATATCAGCCAGAAAACGGGAACATCTTTTTCTGACAACGCTAATTTATTTTCCCGTTCAGCAGCCTCAATGCGGGAATATGGTTATAGCTCCAGCCAGGTGCTTGATATTACTGAGGCTATATCTACTGGTTTAAAACTTTCTGGCGCGAATGCTCAAGAGTCCAGTTCGGTCATCACTCAGTTTAGCCAGGCTCTGGCGCAGGGCGTGCTGAGAGGCGAAGAATTCAATGCCGTCAACGAGAGTGGCGACAGGGTTATACGGGCGCTTGCAGCAGGTATGGGGGTTGCGCGTAAAGACCTTAAATCTATGGCGGATCAGGGGCAGCTAACCATTGATAAAGTAGTGCCAGCCCTCATTAGCCAGCTTGGTAAGCTCCGGAATGAATATGGTGAATTACCGCAGACCGTTTCATCGTCGGCAACCAAAGTTGAAAACGCTTTTATGCAATGGGTCGGGGGAGCTAATGAAGCGAGTGGAGCCACAAACACCCTGACCGGCTTACTTGATGGCGTAGCCAGAAATATTGATCAGGTCGCCACTGCAGCCGGAGCGCTTGTTGCCGTTGGCGCAGCCCGTTATTTGGGAAATCTGGCTCTTGGTGCCAGCTCTGCTACGGCTGGGATTATTAGCGCAGCAAAAAGCGAAATAGCTTTAGCTGAAGCCCAGGTAAGAGGGACGCAGGTTTCGACGGCTCGTGCGCGTGCTGCAGTTTATCGTGCCCAGCAGGCACTGGCAGCTGCGCGGGGTACAGACCTGCAGGCCGCCGCAGAAAAACGGCTCTCACTGGCGCAGGAGTCGCTTAACCGTAATATTCAGGCCAGAGTATCCGCTCAGACTGCACTGAACTCGGTTACTGCTGTGGGTTCCCGGCTCATGGGGGGGGCATTGGGCCTCGTTGGCGGTATTCCTGGGCTGGTTTTGCTTGGTGCCGGCGCCTGGTACACGATGTACCAGAATCAGGAGCAGGCCAGATTATCCGCTCAGGAATATGCAAAAACCATTGATGCAGTCCGTGAAAAGACAAAATCAATGTCCCTGCCTGAAGTTTCTGATAATGAGAACAAAACCCGTCAGGCGCTGGAGGAGCAAAACCGTCTTGTTGATGACCGGGCATCAAAAGTAAAAAGCCTGAAGGAAGAGATCGCGGGCTATCAGTATGTCCTGTCCAATCCTGGACCGACAACCAGTGGCGGTTTCATGATAAACCACCTGACTTCGGTCGAAACGGTCACTCGTGGTCTGGAGGAAGCGACTTCCGCTCTGGCCGTTGAACAGGAGAGATTAGCTCAGATGCAGGCTAAGTCTGAGTCGATCCAGTCGGTACTGGAGGGGATAGAGAACAGGCGAATAGCATTAATCCGGCAGCAGGCCGCAGAACAGAATTCAGCTTATCAATCGTTAATAATGATGAATGGTCAGCATACTGAATTTAACCGTCTCCTTGGGCTTGGTAATAATTTACTGATGGCACGACAAGGGTTGGTTAATGCTCCGATGCGGATTCCGCAGGCTGACTTAACATCACAACAAACAAATGCTCTTGAGAAAAGTCGCCGAGATTTAGCGTTATCGAAACTTAAGGGCGAGGCAAAAGAGTTAGCCAGACTTGGTTTTGCCGCCGACGATTTGGGATTGACTAGTGATCCTCAGCACCAGACAGGAAGGCAGGAATTAATTAATAATGGAATTGCTGAGTGGAGAAATAATGAATCCAATAAACCCGCCCGGAAAGCGCCAAAAAGCGAAGAATTAAAAGCCGCTGAGAAGACAGAAGATGTTTACAAGCGTCTTATTAAACAACAGGAAGAACAAATTGCTTTGGGAAGCCAGAATACCGAACTGGCTAAAGTAAAATACCAGGTCACCCAGGGTGAGTTAGCCTCTCTTGAACAAGCTAAAAAAGAAACCCTTCTGCACAATGCTGCGCTTATCGATCAGAAAAACATTGCTGAACAGTTAAAAACGTTCCGTGAGGGGCTCGCTGACAGCAACGCTGCTGCGCGTGATCGGGGGGATATTGATTTTCTTGGTGCCGGGATGGGGGATAAGGCCCGCGACCGCATGAAGGAAATGGCAGATATTCGTACTGATTTTCTCAAACAGCAGCGCGACCTGCAGCGGGATTTCAGCAAAGGTCAGATTTCTGAGGACCTGTACAAACAGCAAACGGAAGCGCTACAGGCGGCGCTTACTGAACGGCTCCAGATTCAGGAGGACTACTACAAGAAAACCGATGAACAGCAGTCAGACTGGCGGGCGGGGATCAGCGATTCACTGATGAACTACGCCGATCAGGCTGCTGACCTCAGTTCAATGGCTGCCACCGCAACCAGCGAAATTCTGGATGCCACCACTAACTCTATCTCCAACAACCTGACCAGTGTTCTGACTGGTGCGACTTCGTTCAAAGAGGGGATGTCGAATATCTTCAGCTCTCTGGGGGAAACGGTGATTAAGACGCTGATCCAGATGGCAACACAGGCATTAATCACCAAAGCGATTATGGCGTCGTTCGGCGGTGGGGCTGGTGGAATGTTCGGGAGTCTTCTTGGCGGAGGTGGGGGAGGTGGCAGCACCGGGACGGCCATTCAGAGCGCTGGCGCTAATTTTTCGTTTAATGCTCTGGGTGGTGTCTACGATTCGCCTTCACTTTCCGCATACAGCGGCGGTGTATACAGCACTCCGCAGTATTTTGCGTTTGCAAAAGGGGCTGGTGTATTCGGTGAAGCTGGGCCAGAAGCCATCATGCCGCTAACCCGTAGTGCTGATGGTTCGCTGGGTGTTCGTGCGGTTGGTCGTGAGTCCCCTGCGGTACAGAGCGCAGCAAGCCAGATTCAGGCACAGCCACGGATAGCTGTCAACGTGGACGCACGAAGCACGTTCACCGGCAAACCCGATGACATAACGATGCAGGCTGTAGAGCGAAGAAATGATGCTCTTGAACAGCGGATAGTTAACACCTTAACCGCCGAGGTAAATAACCCACAGAAGAAATTCGGCCGGGCTATTTACTCCAACCTACAGCCAAAAAAACCACAATAAACCAGCCCGGAGGGAAAGTTAATGGCGGATATTATCTATCCGGATGAGTACCTGCCTATGCCGCTGATGGACGGGTACGGTTTTAAGCCCATATCACCGATACTGCGAACGGAAATGACGTCCGGTCGCGCTCAGCAGCGAAGGCGATACACCTCAACACCGACCCAGGCATCAGTTAAATGGATTTTTAAAACTGATGCGCTGGCGCAGGTATTTGAGGCTTTTTTCAGGGATGCGCTTAAAGATGGTCAGTCATGGTTCTATCTGAAACTCCAGACTCCCATCGGGGTAAAGCCCTATAAAGCCAGGTTCGTGGATATTTATGAAGGGCCGACGCTGGTCGCGCCAAAATACTGGCAGTACAGCGCAACGCTGGAATTATGGGAACGACCATTACCGCCGGTTGGATGGGGGAATTACCCGGAATGGCTGGCTGGTCAGTCGTTACTGGATATTGCGCTAAACAAGGAGTGGCCGAAGCATGACAATTCTTGAGCGGCTATATGCCAGCAGCGGTTCGGAGGTTATCCACGACACGCTGCAGATATCGGCTGGCGATGATAACTACTGGCTAACCAGCGGCTGGGATGACGTTTCCGTAACGCTGGAAAATGGTCAGCCGGCGACGTTTGAAGCCTGCGCGATAGAAATTGCACTGCCAGCGCGTAATGCGGACGGAACGCAGGATCTGAAATTCGCCCTGAGTAATATTGACGGTGTCGTTTCGGGAGCCATCGATAAAGTTCTGGATGAAATGAAATCAGCCACGCTGACATTCCGGCGGTATATTTCATCCGATCTGTCTTCCCCGGCATCATCACCGTATACGCTCGATATCAAATCCGGCTCATGGACCCCGACAGCAGTGCAGGTCACGGCGGGCTATATGAATATCCTTAAAACAGCCTGGCCCCGTAAACGTTACAACCTCGCCGAGCATCCGGGCTTACGTTACTAATCTGAGGCAAACATGTTTAACGCTGATAAATACCGTTCAGTCACCTGGCTGAAAGGCGGTCGCGTATACCCGCAACTCGACTGTTTTGGCATTGTGAATGAAATCCGGCGCGATCTGAACTTACCCCTCTGGCCCGATTTCGCCGGAGTGACCAAAGACGGGGGAGGCCTCGACCGGGAGGCGAGAAGGTTGATGCTTTCCCTGCAACGCTGCGAGCCTTGCGAAGGTGCTGGCGTGGCCTGCTATTCCGGCTCAACGGTTACCCATGTCGGGATCGTTGTCATGCTCGATAACCAGCTGCAGGTCGCGGAATGTAATCCAGGCTCGGGGGTTACGTTTCTGCCACTGGCGCGATTCATACGAAGGTTTAACCGCGTGGAGTTCTGGCAATGACGATAAAGTTTTATCCGTCCCGGCTGCCGGGTGAACCCCTTGAGACGCACGAACATGGCGCGATGACCCTGCATGAGTGGATGGTCAGGAATGTTCCGAGCTACTCGCAGGACAGAAAGCATCCTGTTGCTGTCGAACTGGACGGCCGGGCTGTTCCACCTGCGGAATGGCCACTATGTTTGCTGCGGCCAGACAGCGATGTGCGGATTTACCCGATCCCGTATGGGACCGGCCTGGAAATCGCCGTGTGGGTATCGGTTGCCGTATCTATTGCCTCTACGGCCTATGCGCTTTTTTTCGCCCCGAAACCAGAGCTGGGCGGGTTTTCATCAGGAAATTCAGCATCACTGGACCTGAACCCGGCAAAAGCGAATACAGCCAAGCTTGGCGATCCTGTCCGAGAGGTATTCGGAAGAAACAGAATTTATCCAGATTACCTGGTGCAGCCGGTCACTCGCTTTGACCCCAATGATCCCACCCGGATGACGGTCGAAATGTTTGTCTGCCTCGGGTATGGACGTTTCTCTTACACCGGCGGTGATTTTCGGGTAGGTGAAACTCCTGCTCTGCCATTAGGCGATGGCTTTTCATATACCAGCTATGGCCCTGGCGATAACGTGGCGGGGGACCGTCGCAGCGAGGTCTGGTTCAACAGTACAGAAGTTGGCGGGACATCAAGCGGGTCAGGTCTGGATATGGCTCAGACTGCCCCTGAAGCCAGTGATATCGTTGCTGATGCCATGACTGTTAGCGGTGCATCTGTTTCGTTTTCAGGTCTCGATGTCGATGATGACAACGATGATGATGAAGATGAGAACAAACTGCCTCTTGGCTGGATTGAGGGGGCAATTGTCACTCTGAAAGCGCCGGTGAATTATCAGGTATCGATTGAGGATGGTTTTAACGTTCTGACAGGTGACGCCGTGGCAGAAGTGGCGCCATATAATGGTATGCCTGTAACGCTGACATTTAGCGGTACCGATTACGATCTGCAGATTGCCACGTATACCCCCCACCAGGACGCCGTTCCGGGAACGGGTGGATCGACTGCAGCATTGCGCGCCAGTGCGTCGCCATCCACGTATGATTTTACGACAACCAGCCAGACGTTTGCTCTGACCTGGCAGGGCGTCACCTATACCCTGTACCTGGTTGCTGACTACGGCACAATGTCCGGTTTGCTGGCGGCGATTAACGGCGGGCTGACCGGATCAGGATTGATTGCTCAGGATGACGGCGGCGTGATTCGTATCGTGGAAATCTCCAGCCCGTGGCGTGGCGGTTCCATTACGTCATCATTCCTGCCCGCGTCAGTTTTTGGCGACAGCCCTGTGTTTACTGCCGGTACAGCATCCAGTGGCGGAAGCCCGGCGGTCTCAGCCAGTGTCAGGCTGGCATACGATTCCGGTACCGCATTTTCTGGCCTGCCGGACGGCACGCAGCGGATTTCCCTGGCTCACCGTGGCAACGAATACCAGATAGCATCGACTGACGGAGCGTCTGCGACCGTACAGAGAGTGGTTAACGGTGCCGTTGACAACACCTGGTCAGGTTTTCTGACCCGTACCGTCGTGGATTTTGCCGCGTCTGGTATCAACGATAATGAAACATGGCTCGGCCCCTTTCTGGCCTCCCCGCAAAATGAAGTTGTGGACGCCTTCGAGGTCAACTTTGCTTTCCCAAACGGAATTTGCGGATTCCAGAACAACGGGAATAAGCGGGTTCGCCATGTTGAGTATGAAATTCAGTACCGCGTATATGGTTCCGGATCAGGGTGGACGAGTAAGCAGGGGGTGTACGCGCTTAAAAACGTTAATGGCCTCGGTTTTACAGAGCGTTTTAATCTGTCTTCTCCCGGGCTGGTGGAGGTTCGATGCCGCCGCCGTAACGAGCAGGGGAGTAACAACGCGAGGGACAGCATGTTCTGGCAGGCGCTCAGAGGTCGTTTGCTTTCCCGTCCGACCTCCTACGCAGGGATATCAACAATAGGGATCACGGTTGAAACCGGCGGCCAGCTGGCGGCGCAGTCAGACAAGCGTGTGAGTGTTGTCGCCACGCGAAACTATGATGGCGGTGGTGACAGGACAATCAGCGGGGCATTCCTGCATCTGGCCCGCAGTCTGGGTTATCGCGACGACCAGATCGACATTTCCACAATTAACATGCTTGAGGCTAACTACTGGACGCCACGAGGCGAATATTTTGACCATCAGGCAAGCAGTGACAGCACGTCCGCAAAGGATATTTTCGACAAGATAGCTGAAGCAGGCATGGGGTATTTTCTGCTGTCTGACGGCTTACTTTCCGTCGGGCGTGAAGGGGTCAAAAGCTGGACCGGAATCATCACCCCCCAGGATACTGTCGAGGAAATGCAGACATCATTCAGGGTGCCTTCGGAGGACGATTTTGATGGCGTGGATGTGAAATACATCAATCCCGTTACCTGGGCGGAGGAGACCGTACAGTGCCGGACGCCTGAAAATCCGTTCCCCCGGAAAACGGAGGCTTACACCATCGATGTCGTCATGACTGCGGATCGTGCCTGGCGTATCGGGATGCGCCGGTTAATGAAATATCTCCATCAACGCCGGACGTATACGGCTACAACAGCAATGCTGGGATGGTGCCATGATTTTGGTGACCACATCATTTTGTCAGATGATATTCGAACCGGGAAAACCCAAAGTTGCCTGATTGACGCAATGACATACGACTTTCAGGAAATAACGCTACATGTCACCGAGCCTCTGGACTGGAGCTATACAAATCCCCGGTGCTGGATACAGTTTCAGAACAGTCGTCCATCGTCACGGATGCTGACGCCGCAGCGGATAGATGATTTCACTCTTACCATACCTTACAACGACGATCTGCACCCGGAAGACTGGATTATGGACGACCCTGATATTGATCTACCGCGTTTGCTGTTCTGCGACAGTGAAAAAGGTGCCCGGCATGGGATAGTCCAGGAGGTCGCCCAGTCCGGTGACAGCAACTGTCAGATTACCGCGCCGGAATATAAAGAAATTTTCTACGCCTACGATGACGCCACATACCCCGGCGACGTCGCGTAATACCTCATAAAAACCCCTTATTAACTCTTTTCGCTCAAACCCTCGTTTGTGCGAACGCCTTTTTTGGAGCAAAAAACATGGCC
>NZ_JBEAFR010000067.1:0-49169 GCF_040062315.1 Klebsiella sp. GW_Kp181 | reverse complement strand
CCGGAGGCGATGCTGCGCATCTGTCCGGGCTGGAGGTTACCAGCCGTCTGCGGTCTCGTAGCCCGGGCAAGGCGCGTTGCGCCGCCCCCCGGGAGAAACGTGCAGAACGTGGCAGACATTCCCGGAGGCGATGCTGCGCATCTGTCCGGGCTGGAGGTTACCAGCCGTCTGCGGTCCGGTAGCCCGGGCAAGGCGCGTTGCGCCGCCCCCGGGAGTTATTTGGCGAATTTATCCAGCACGCGAATCAGCTGGGTCACGAAACCGTATTCGTTATCGTACCAGGCGACGGTTTTTACGAGCTGGAGATCGCCAACTTCTGCGATCTCCAGCTGGGTGGCGTCGTAAATTGAACCGAAATGGCTGCCGATTACGTCTGAGGAGACGATCTCCTCTTCGGTATAACCAAATGACTCATTGTTCGCCGCCGCCTCCCTCATCGCCTGATTAACCTCCTCGGCGGTCACTTTTTTCTCCAGCACCGACACCAGTTCGGTCACCGAACCGGTTTTGGTCGGCACGCGCTGAGCGTGGCCTTTCAGCTTGCCGCTAAGTTCAGGGATGACCAGACCGATAGCTTTCGCCGCTCCGGTGGTATGCGGAATGATATTTTCCGCCGCCGCGCGGGATGCGCGTAAATCTTTGCCGCGAGGGCCATCAACCAGCGACTGGGTGCCGGTATAGGCGTGAATCGTGGTCATGGTTCCCACTTTAATACCAAAGGCGTCATTCAGCACTTTCGCCATCGGCGCCAGGCAGTTGGTGGTGCAGGATGCTACAGAAATTATCGTATCGTTGGCGTCCAGCGTATCGTCGTTAACGTGATAGACGATGGTCTTCATATCGCCCGCCGGCGCGGAGATCAGAACTTTTTTGGCTCCGGCGGTCAGATGCGCCTGCGCTTTCTCTGATGAAGTGTAAAAGCCGGTACACTCCACGATAAGTTCAGCGCCCGTCGCTTTCCACGGAATATGCTGGGCCTCTTTTTCGGCATAAACGGTGATTTTTTTGCCATCAACGATCAGCGCATCTTCAGTAAAATCAACGCTCCAGGGGAAAGGTCCGTAGTTAGAGTCGTGCTTTAGCAGGTAGGCCAGCACTTTCGGTGAGGTGAGATCGTTAATGGCGACCACCTCTAAGGAACTATTAACCTCCAGTAACCGGCGCAGCACCAGCCGTCCAATACGCCCAAATCCATTAATCCCGAGTTTGCTCATGAAGAATCTCCAGGTCAGTTGAATCGTGATGTGAAAACTTCTCCAGGCTTAGTCCAGCAGTCAGGATAGGGCAACCAGCGAATTTTTTGCCGCGAGAAAGGTGGCTGCTAAATATAGCGGGAAAAGCGTGTAAATCCGGGAGGTTGAGGGTATGACGGAAACGGCTAATAATTTTTTGTTTCAGCGTTATACGCCACGGGCATATTGGCTGCGCAGAGAAAAGGAAAGGGCGGACCCGTAAAGACCCGCCGATGGCGATTATCTGGCCAAAGCGCCTGATTCAGCGAAAGCGGCTAGCGCGGCGCCGTCAAGACGATAGCGCACCCATTCACTTTGCGGCAGCGCGCCAATGCTCAGATAAAAATCGATGGCCGGCTGGTTCCAGTCGAGCACGCTCCACTCTAACCGGCCGCATTCTCTTTTAACCGCTAGCTGAGCAATGGTGCGCAAGAGTGCTTTTCCCGCGCCGTTGCCGCGAAACTCGGGCGAGACGTACAGGTCTTCCATATAGATGCCATTGCGTCCGAGCCAGGTGGAATAGCTGGTGAAGAACACCGCATACCCAGCGACCTTATTTTCTATCTCGCAGATCAGCGCTTCCGTTTTGCTGTCGCTGGCGAAAAGGGTGGCCTGGATCTCCTCGACCGTGGTAACCACCTGCTCCGGCGCTTTTTCATACACTGCGAGCTCATAAATCATGTCATAAATTGCTTTTGCGTCCGCCGGGCTGGCCTGACGAATGGTCATATTCATTGAATTACCTGTTGTGCCGTCGTGAGTTTGATACCGCAAAGCATAAACGTTAAGGTTAGAAGAATTAAGTGCAATGAAATCACTGAATGATGAATATTATGCATCCCGCCCTTCGCCGTCTTGATTTAAACCTGCTGCCGGTATTCGAGGCGGTCTACCGCTATCGCTCGGTCCGCCTGGCGGCGGAAGAGTTAGCAATGAGCACATCGGCGTTAAGCCACGCGCTATCCAGGCTGCGCGCGGCGCTTAACGATCCGCTTTTTTATCGTGAGGGTCACCGCATGTGCCCCAGCGTATATGCGACCCAGCTCGCGCCGTCGATATCATCTGCGTTAAAGTTTTTAAATCAGGAGCTCACCCCGCAGCCAAAGTTTGTCGCTTCCGCCAGTACCGACTGCCTACAGATCGCGATCACGGATTTCACCGCGCAGTGCGTTTTTCCAACCCTGATGTCCAGACTTCACCACCAGGCGCCGGGTTTGCGTTTCGAACTGCGTTATCTGCCGCATAGTCCGGCGCTGACGGAACTGCTGGCCGGAGAGGTGGACCTGGCGTTGGGTTTCAGCGCGCTCAATGAAGCGGAACATCCGGAACTGGATGAGATTCGCTGGCTGCAGGATGACTATGTTGCGATGAGTAACGAAAGGCGGAACAGACTCACGCTGGCGGATTATCTGGCGGCCCAGCATCTGGTGGTCACTCCGTGGAATGAAAGCCAGGGGGTTCTCGATGTGCAGCTGGCGAAAATGGGCTTCACGCGACATATCACCATCAAAACCCCCTCAATGCTGAGCGCACCGTTTATTATTGCGCAAAGTGAACTGTTGATGGCGATGCCGCGCTCGGCTGCTGAAAAGATGCTCGCAACCGCCGGGTTGAAGATTTTTGAACTGCCGTTTGAGGTGCCGCCATTTGAAGTGAAAATCTATTCCCATAAGCGCAGCGGTCAGCGCGGCGCAAGCCAGTGGCTGAAAGACACGCTGCGGGAGTGGGCGGCGCCGGAGGGCATCTGATGGCGGGTTTGACGAGTCAGCGATATATGCTTAACTCATGATATCAGAAATGTAAAATCTGTGTTAACAATCAAGGCGCGCATTGACTCTACGCGCTGCGCCGCTCATCCATAAAAGATAAGAGAGACAAATTGAAATTAGCCGGACCTCATCCAGATGAACTGCGTCGTCTGCAATCGCTGCGGGCATCCGGGTTGCTGAATAGCGGAAAAGAAGAGCGCTTCGATCGCCTGACCAGGCTGGCGCGTACGCTCTACGATCTGCCGGTTGCGTCGATTAGCCTCGTCGGGGAGAACACCCTGCATGTTAAATCCTGCGCCGGACTTGATGTAGATACGCTGCCGAGGGATATCACCTTCTGCGCGCACACCATTCTGCAAACCGATCCTTTGATCGTCAACGACCTGCAGCAGGATATGCGCTTTCACGATAACCCGCTGGTGACGGAAGCGCCGTTTATTCGCTTTTATGCCGGGTATCCGGTTCAGCTACCTGACGGCGCGACGGTAGGTTCGTTCTGCCTTATGGATCATAAGCCGCGCGCTTTTTCCGGACATGAAATTCAGATATTGAGTGACCTGGCCGCCATTGTAGAAGATGAATTCAAAGTGCTGGACGCGGCGACCGCCGACGAACTGACGGGGTTATTTAACCGGAGGGGATTTTTGTCGTTAGCGGAGTATGCGCTGTTAACAGCCAGACGGCGAAGTGAACCGGCGAGCCTGGTGTTTATCGACCTCGATCGCTTTAAGCTGATTAACGATACCTGGGGCCATGAGCAAGGGGATAAAGCCCTGACGGCAATCGCCGATGTGATGAAGTCTACCTTCAGAGAGTCGGATTTAATTGCCAGACAGGGCGGCGATGAGTTTATCATCCTGCTTGCCAATACCGCCCAGCAGGCCGCGAACAAGGCGATGGAGCAGCTTAGCCAGAATGTTGCCGAGTATAATCAGCAAGCGGGTAATCCGTGGCAGCTGGCGTTCTCATGGGGCTGCGTTGAATACGATCCCCATGAGCACCATAGTCTCAATGACATCGTTGCAGTGGCCGACCGGCGGATGTATCAGGCTAAAACGAGCCATGGCGCAGAGCGCCGGTAGGCGTGTCGCCCGGCGTCGTCTGCCGGGCGTCTGCGGCATCCCCTGCGGTTCAGGCGAGTGATCGCCGCAGCTTACGCAATCTTAGTGGAGTCCAAGACGGATCAATTCAACGGGCTCGAATTTGCCTTCAGCGCCTTCAACTTCTACTGTCTTATTACGACGCAGCTGGGCAGGAGTAAGACCATTGGCATGTATAGCAACAATTTTACCGGTTTTACCCGTCCCGTTAATCATTACCTGACTACCGTTAGTAATAGGGTTGCGGTTACGATCGTAAGTGATCATGGCTATTTCTCCTCTTAATAATCTGCAAATAAAACTCCGCTTAACCACCAGGCTTACTCCCGGCAACGGACGTAATACAAATACGCCTCTGAGGCTGGCGTTTTTTTGTTTTTGATCAACATCACACTTTTTAGCGGTCAGCGAAGGCCATTTCCTGACCGTTCGTCCGCGCGTTATGCTTCCGCAGGTCTTTGACTTTGTACACTATGGTTGCGGATGCTCAGGTTGCAGACGCGGTTGCGGCTGCTAAACTTTTGGCGGGCATAACGGAGCGGAACGATGAACAACAAAGACGAGCAAACGGGGCTGATCGGGCTTGCGATTGGCGCAGCGGTCATTGGCCTGGTGTCTGACCAGAAGCCAATTAATCGGGAAAGTATTGTTGAGGAACTGATGCGGTTAGGCAGGCAGAAGGGAGATGGCGTCGAGGACGAGATTTTTAAAAAAGCGGCAACGCTGGTGCGAAAGGGGATATAAACCCCGATAAAGAGATAAACGAAGCCCGGGTATCAGAAAACCCGGGATTACACCGGGAGCAAAGTCATCATTAGCCAGGCTAAAAAAATGCATATCAGCGTCATATACCAGACAAAACTCATTTTACCACCTGACTCTACAGCGCCATGCCAATCACTGCGTTAACCACGGATGAAGCCATTAACACGCCGCCAACGATATAACAGGTTCGGTTCTTTCGGCTCGCGGCTAAGGCCAGAAGAACAATAGCTGCGGCAAAGAATGGGATAGCTATGATGCTAAATGTGTTCATGATTCCCTGAGGCCTTATTCGTCAATATTCCCGCAAGTGGCTTCGCGGTTAAGAAGGCATAGACCGCGATTCGAAATCTACCGGAACCCGGTTAATCTTCCTGCATCCACATATCGGCTTCTTCAAACATTTCCTGCACGGCGCGGCTGATCTGCTCCTTCTCGTGCTTGCTGGCGTCGGTATTAATCGAAGCTAAAGTCATCATCGGTTTTACGCGGACGTCGGCATCGGGAAAAATGCGGTGAACTCGCTTCGTCAGTTCATTAAGAATGATCTCTTTAGCGCCGGCCAATCCCTCGAAATTTCTTTTGTCATAAATCAGTTCTACAAACATGCGTTATCCCGGTTATTTTGATGACAGCCAGTATTGTACTGTAATTATATACAGCGTCAAGGCGACAGAATAAGTTCCTCGCGCAGGCGCGATCTCTGCTTTTGCATCAAATGCCGGAGTAGGGCAATTGTTTTTTTATAAGTACGTAAAAGTTAATGAATTTTTAATAAAAGGTGGTTATGTTGACTCCATCACCATCTTTTTAAGGGTTTTCCATGCGCGATAAATACTCTGGCCTGCAGATAGGCATCCACTGGCTGGTTTTTTTATTAGTGATTGGCGCGTACGCGGCGATGGAGCTGCGGGGCTTTTTCCCGCGCAGCGCGCGGCCTGCCATTAATATGATTCACGTCTCGTGCGGTATTGCTATCTTTGTTCTGATGGTGGCGCGCCTGATCGTGCGCCTGAAATCACCGGCGCCGCCGATAGTCCCCAAGCCATCGCCGATGATGACCGGCTTCGCGCATCTCGGGCATCTGGTGATCTATCTGCTGTTTATCGCGCTGCCGATCATCGGCATGGTCATGATGTACTATCGCGGCAACCCGTGGTTCGCTTTTGGTCTGACCATGCCGCACGCAGCGGAAAGCGACTTTGAACTGGTGGATAATCTGAAAGCGTGGCATGAGCTGCTGGCCAATACCGGCTACTTTATTATCGGCCTGCACGCGCTGGCGGCGCTGATGCACCATTATTTCTGGAAAGATAACACGCTGCTGCGGATGATGCCGCGTAAGCGTTAAACCCCGCTAAACCCGCTTCGGCGGGTTTTTTGTCGCTCTTTATTTTAATTGTGATAAAAATGTTATCAACAATAAAAAAAGGGGAAGGGTATGAAAGTCAGACTTGCCATCGCAGAAGAGGCTCCGGCTCTTTGGGAAGTTCGTAATCAGGCGATTCGCCACGGCTGCCGTGAAAGCTATGCTGCGGAAGTCCTCCAGGCCTGGACTCCCGACAACATGCCTGAAGGTTATCGCCATGCGGTGCGCGATAATCCATTTTTTGTTGTTGATGATGGGCAGGGCAAGCCAGTCGCCAGCGGCTATCTGGATATCAAAGCGGGTAGCGTTGAAGCCATATTTACTTTGCCGACCTGGGAGGGTAAAGGCTGCGCCAGCATAATTATGGCGGCGATTATCGGGGAGGCGAAACAACGCAAGTTCAGGCACATTACCCTCGATGCAACGCCAAACGCGGCCGGTTTTTATCTGCGCCTGGGATTCACTTCAACCGGCGAAAAGCGCTGGCATTCGAACATGGCGAACGCCGACTTACGCTGTGAATCGATGATCCTTAGCCTCGACTGAGCGCAAATTCTCGCCGCTATGCTACGGTTAAAGCGGCGAAGCCATTTGCCTCATGGCAATAATAAATATAGTATACCCCCCTATATGATATGGAGGGCGACACCATGCCACATTCACCTGAAGATAAAAAGCGTGCCCTCAGCCGGGTAAGGCGCATCCGTGGCCAGGTTGAAGCGCTCGAGCGGGCGCTGGAATCTGGCGAACCCTGTATGACCATTCTGCAACAGATTGCCTCTATTCGCGGCGCCGCTAACGGCCTGATGGGGGAGATGGTTGAGATTCATCTGCAGGACGAACTGGTTAGCGGCGAAACGACGCCAGACCAGCGCGCCGCCAGAATGGCGGAAGTCGGGCATCTGCTACGATCCTATTTAAAATAAAATCACCACGAGGAAGAGAGATATGAAATCACGTGCAGCCGTCGCGTTTGGCCCAGGCCAGCCGCTTTCAATCGTTGAGATTGACGTCGCGCCGCCGAAAAAGGGCGAAGTGCTGGTGAAGATCACCCATACCGGCGTATGCCATACCGATGCTTTCACCCTCTCCGGCGACGATCCGGAAGGCGTCTTCCCGGCGGTGCTGGGTCATGAAGGCGGCGGTATTGTCGTCGAGGTTGGCGAAGGCGTAACCAGCCTGCAGCCGGGCGACCACGTTATTCCGCTCTACACCGCCGAATGCGGCGAATGTAAATTCTGTAAATCAGGCAAAACCAACCTCTGTCAGGCGGTTCGTGCTACCCAGGGTAAAGGCCTGATGCCGGACGGCACCACCCGTTTCTCTTATAACGGTGAACCAATCTATCACTACATGGGGACCAGCACCTTTAGCGAATACACCGTAGTGGCCGAAATTTCGCTGGCCAAAGTAAACCCGCAGGCACCACTGGACAAAGTCTGCCTGCTGGGCTGCGGCGTCACGACCGGCATCGGCGCGGTGCACAACACGGCGAAAGTGAAAGAGGGCGATACCGTCGCCGTTTTCGGGCTTGGCGGCATTGGTCTGGCGGTGATTCAGGGCGCGGTACAGGCGAAAGCCGGGCGCATTCTGGCGGTGGATACTAACCCGGAAAAATTCACCCTCGCCAAAGAAATGGGCGCCACCGACTTTATCAACCCAAATGACTACGATAAGCCGATTCAGGATGTGATTGTTGAGCTGACCGACGGCGGCGTCGACTTTAGCTTCGAGTGTATCGGTAACGTGAACGTGATGCGCGCAGCGCTCGAATGCTGCCATAAAGGCTGGGGCGAAAGCGTGATTATTGGCGTTGCTGGCGCAGGCCAGGAGATCAAAACGCGGCCATTCCAGCTGGTTACCGGGCGCGTCTGGCGCGGCTCCGCCTTCGGCGGCGTCAAGGGACGCACTCAGCTGCCGGGCATGGTGGAAGACGCGATGGCGGGCAAAATTCGCCTCGACCCGTTTATTACCCACCGTATGCCGCTGGATCGGATCAACGAAGCTTTTGACCTGATGCATGAAGGGAAATCAATTCGTACCGTCATCCATTTCGGTGATAACTGATTTTTCAGTCCAAACATAACCCGGGCTTGCCCGGGTTATTTCTGAATATACGCTATTCTCGCCGCAAATTTTCATAGCCGTTATGCCACCGCCGCTGTTCCCGACGCTCCCGTTCTCGCTGAATATCTGATTTTTCATCTTCCCAGACCGCGCAGTGCGGGCCGCTAAAAACTTCGCAGGGCGGCTGGTTAGCGGTGAGCGGGTTGGCCGTTTTATCTTCCCAGATCGTCGGATCGCGCAGGTCCACTTCCGGGGCCTTCAGCGCCTGTGCGGAGGCAGCGGCTAACGCCAAAACGGTGCCTGCGAGCAGGCGGCAGGTTGAACTTTTCATCCATTATCCTTGTTCAGTTTTTATTATTGATAACCATTCGCAATAATAACATGACTGAATGAAAATGGCGCGTTCAGGGAGATGAGAAGACAATTTCGCTGTCGTGATGTCGTGATGTCGTGATGTCGTGATGTCGTGATGTCGTGATGTCGGGTAGCGGCTGGCGCCTGACCCGACCTGCAACACCGTGGATAACCACCGCTGGTAGGCACAGTAAGGCGTTACGCCGCCGGGCAATATCCAGGAAAGGTACTTCGCCAGTAAAAAGGGCCCCGGCTGGGGCCCTGAGGATTACTTCTGCTCCGGGAGCGCGTAGGCAATAATATAATCGCCGCGGTCCGGGGACTGGCGAGCGCCGCCCGCATTGATGATGATGTACTGCTTACCGGTTTTCGGCGAGACATAGGTCATCGGGCCGGACTGGCTGCCGACCGGCAGACGCGACTTCCAGATCTCTTTACCGTTGGCGGTATCAAATGCGCGCAGGTAGAAGTCCTGGGTACCCGCGAAGAACAGCAGGCCGGACTGGGTGGCAAGCGAAGCGCCCAGCGTCGGCATGCCGATAGGGATCGGCATATGCATGCGGATCCCCAGCGGACCGGTGTCCTCTACGGTGCCCACCGGAACCTGCCACACCAGCTTGCCGGTTTTCAGATCGACCGCTGACATTGTGCCGAACGGCGGTTTCTGGCACGGAATGCCCAGCGGCGACAGGAAGCGCTCGCGCATGGCGCCGAACGGGGTGCCTTCCATCGGCACTATCCCCATTTCGATACCGCTGGCGTCTTTCGCCACGTTGGCGCGCGGAACCATATAGTTGGCGAGGCCAAGGCGCATATCGTTGACGAACATCAGGCTATTATTCGGGTCAACCGACACGCTGCCCCAGTTCATCCCGCCCAGCGAGCCAGGATACTGCAGCGAACGATCTTCGCCCGGAGGGGTGAAGACACCCTGATGGCGCATCTCTTTAAACTGAATGCGGCACAGCAACAGGTCGACAGGCGTCGCGCCCCACATATCCGACTCTGTCAGCGTCTCGTTGCCGATCATCGGCATGCCAACGGAATAGGGCTGGGTCGGGGAGTAGCGCTCGCCTTTGACGTTGCCCGCAGGGACAGGGCGTTCCTCAACTTTGGCGACTGGTTCACCGGTGGCGCGATTGAGCATAAAGATCATGCCCTGTTTACTGGTTTGCACCAGTACCGGGGTGGTGCCGCCTTTACCGTCAGGAAGATCGTACAGCAGCGGCTGCGAAGGCAGGTCGAAGTCCCAGAGATCGTGGTGGGTGGTCTGATAATGCCAGCGTACCTGTCCGGTCGTCGCGTCAACGGCCACGATGGAAGAGCTGTATTTATCGTCCAGCGCGGTACGTTCGCCGCCAAAGAAGTCTGGGGTAGCGTTACCGGTAGGCAGGTAAATCAGATTCAGCTTCGCGTCATAGGACATGGCCGACCAGACGTTCGGCGTACCGCGGGTGTAGGTTTGCCCTGCAGGCGGTTCACCGGTCAGGTTCGGGTTGCCCGGATCCCATGCCCACGCCAGCTTGCCGGTGTGAACATCATAGGCGCGAACCACGCCCGGAGGCTCGCCGGTGGAGAAGTTATCCGCCACGCGACCGCCAACCACGACGACGTTACCCGCCACCAGCGGCGTAGAGGTTTGCTGGTAGTAACCTGCTTTGATTTCCCCCATCCCCACGCTAAGGTCAACGATACCGTGGTCGCCGAATGCGTCGCACAGTTTACCGTTATCGGCATCAATGGCGATCAGACGGGCGTCGGTAGTTGGCAGGAACAGACGGCGGGAGCAGGCGGCCGGCTGCGCATCGGCGGCAGAGGACACCTGGGCCTGGCTGTCTTCGTAATAGCCTAAACCACGGCAGCGCTGCCAGTTCGGCGCGGTGGCTTTTGAATCATAGCGCCACTTCTCTTTACCGCTATCGACATCCAGCGCCAGTACTTTGCTGTAGGGCGTACAGACGTAAAGCGTATCGCCAATCTGCAGCGGCGTATTCTGGTCTTCCGCGCCGGAGCCGTTGCTCTGTGGGATATCGCCGGTATGGGCGATCCAGGCGACCTGCAGCTGGTTCACGTTCTGTTTGTTAATCTGGTCGAGGGCGGCGAAGCGATCGCCGTGGGTGGTGTTGCCCCAGTGCGCCCAGTTCTTCTGCTGCTCGCCGGCGGCGACCGGTTTAACCGGCACCGCCTCGCTGGCGCTGACCAGAGGCTGAGATTTGAACATCCAGCCGAAACTTGCCAACAGGACCACTGCCAACACCGCTGCCAGGCCAAACGCGGGCCCTTTTTTCGCAGGCTGGCGGGAAAGGAACGGCCACACCAGCGCGCACAGGAAGGCCAGCACGCCGAGCGCGAACAGGCGCGAGAACAGCGGCCAGTAAGTCCAGCCCGCGTCGCTAATCGCCCAGACGATCGAGACGATAAACGCCAGCCCATACAGCAGTATGCCGCCGCGACGGTTGCGGAAAATGAGCGCTGAGGCGATCACCATCACCAGGCCCATAATCGCAAAATAGAACGTCCCGCCGACCGAGGCGAGCTTTGCACCAAGAATACCGATAGCCAGACCGATGATCAGCATCAGTCCGGCGAGAAGCCACTGCAGGATCCGTGGGAACCCTCGCGGCACGTTGCCAGTTGCCATTTTTGTCTCCTTAACCACCCCTGAACAGGTGTGAACCAGATGAATCAATTTTTCAAGTTAACTCTTTTGAATGAAGTGACCGTGGCCTTCATAAAAGCGGGTTTTTTGCTGTTATTGATTTCGAGTGAACCATTTGGTGAAATCGTGGCTATGATAGATCTGTTAAATAAATTTGCGCAATTGTTAATGAATGATTTCGCACTAATTGATTATTGTGATGAATGACGTTAGCGAATCGCTGGAAAAAGAGGCTGCGTTTCCCCGGCGGCTGGAGGGGCGGCGCCGGGAGAAAAGCGGAATACGCCGGTCAGACCGGCATAGATTTGCGAATGGCGCTCAGCAACGTTTGGCTACCGGCGGTGAGGGTGGCATCCACGCGGGTCAGAATACCGATAGGTTCGCCAGCGCCCTGAGTGGGTATGGGCAGTGCGGCGAGCAGTCCACGGCGCAGATCGTCCTTCACCGCGCCGGAGGGGACGAACCACACGTAGTCGTAATCGACGGTGAGCTGGCGCGAGAGCGAGGCCGACAGCGTTTCGATGCAGCCAGTGGGAATTTTACAGCCCTGGCTTTGCAGCAGGGCTTCCGCATTCTGTCGCGGGAGTGTGCCTTTTGGCGATACCACCACCGGCCACTCCATCACCCGGCTTAGGGTAACGGTTTCCTGCAGCAGCGGGTGCCCCGGACGAACCACCAGCTTCAGCGATTCAAGAAACAGCAGTTCATAGTTCAGACCGCTCATCAACTCCGGATCGGACATTCTTCCGATGCCGATATCGATTTCTCCCGATTTCAGGCCCGCCAGCAGCATGGTGTTATTCATGGTCGCGACCTGCAGGGTGATATCCTTTTGCTGCTGGTGAAACTGGCCAATCACCGAGGGCAGAATCCCCAGCGCAGCGGTTGGCAGCGCTCCGATACGCACGATGTCGTTGCTGAGGCCTTCTTTACGATTCAGCGCTTGCCCGGCGGTATTGAGCGCGTCCAGCACTTTCACCGCATGGGTAAGAAACTGTTCCCCGACCAACGTGAGCTGAGCGCCAAGGCGTCCGCGCTCAAACAGCCGCGTACCGGTAAGCTGCTCCAGTTCATTCAGGGTTTTGGACAAAGCCGGTTGGCTAAGGTTTAAGGTTTCAGCCGCGCGCCCAAGAGTTCCCTGTTGAGCGACGGCCACGAAGGTATGTAGATGGCGCAAGCGAATGCGCTGACTGAAAAGACCATTTTTTTGCATAATCAATGTTAAGAACTGAGGCTGACCGGTGACAAGTAAGGGTGTTTAAATTTGTTAACTTCATAGCAAAATATTATTAACATTTTATATTATTATTTTACAAGTTGATTTTGTTGAGATTGTGGAAAAGCGCCGCCTCTGGCTGGCAGAGGCGGAGAAGGAACGGGCAAATTTAGATATCGAAGAACACGGTTTCGTTGTCGCCCTGTAAGTGAATATCGAAGCGATAAACGATTTCCGTGCCGCGCACTTCGCGCTGTGCGATGAGGGTCTGACGGCGAACTTCCCACTCAATCAGATTGAGCACCGGATCGGCCTGATTAGCGTCCTGCTCGTCGGAGAAGTACATCCGCGTATTAAGGCCAATGTTTATTCCGCGCGCCACCACCCATAAATTGACGTGAGGGGCCATTACGCGGCCATCACGGCCCACCACGGCGCCGGGTTTAATGGTTTCGAAGCGCCAGATACCGCTGGTAAAGTCCGAGCAGCTGCGCCCCCAGCCGCGAAACTCCGCATCCAGCTTTTTGTTTTGCTGCCGATCGTCCGGGTGATTGTAGCGCCCGGCGGCGTTGGCCTGCCAGATTTCCAGTAGCACATCGCGCACCGGCGTTCCGGAGCCATCGATGACTCTGCCTTCAATGGTAATGCGCTCACCCTCGGTCGCAGGGGTCGTCAGCGTTGGGCCAAAGTTATTCTCAAAGATATGAAATCCGGCGGCGTCCGGCGCCAGGCCGATATGCACATAAGGTCCGGCGGTTTGTGAAGCGGTTTCGGGTAAAAAATCTCTCATCGGGCGGCCCCCTGCGTGCGGTTTTCAAACAGCGTGGCGCGGTGGCCGCGCAGCACGAGATCAAAACGGTAAGCCAGCGAGTCCAGCGGTACGGCGGCATGGGGATCCAGCTCGGCGATCAGCGTCCTGATGGCATCGTCGTTATTGATGGTTTTGACGATAGGACACTGTTTGATCAGCGGATCGCCTTCAAAATACATCTGCGTAATTAAACGCTGTGCCCAGGCGTCTCCGGAGAGAGAGAAGTGAATATGCGCCGGGCGCCAGTCGCTTACCTGGTTGCGCCACGGGTAGGGGCCGGGTTTGATGGTGCGAAAACAATAATAGCCGTTCTCGTCGGTCAGCACGCGTCCACAGCCGCCAAAGTTCGGGTCGATCGGCGCCAGATATTGATCCTTTTTATGTCGGTAGCGTCCGCCAGCGTTGGCCTGCCAGACTTCGACCAGCGTATTTTTCATCGGCCGACCGAATCCATCGCGTACGTAGCCGTGCACAATAATCCGCTCGCCAATCGGCAGGCCGTCTTTGGCGTAATTCAGGATCAGGTCGTTATCGAGCGCGCCGAGATCGTCGCTACTGAAAACCGGCCCGGTGATTTCCGAAAGTGAATTCTGTAGGGAGATGAGCGCATTGCGCGGCGAGCGCAGAACGCTGGTTTTATAGCCCGGCGCGTAAGCCGGAGGATGGCTGCTATAGTCGCGATGCAGAACCTCGCGCGGTGACCATTTGTCGTTCATCAGGGTACTCCGTTTTATCGGTAGAGAGGCATATCGTTGTTATGTCGCCACAAGCAGTGTGTGTAAATGTTTTGTTAATTTAAAGTGAAATTAAAGGGTGTTTAACATAACTATTGGTTATGAAGTGTTCAGGTGAAATTAAACGGGCAGCTACCGGCATCACAGTTTGTAAATTCTTCCCACCGTCTTCAGACAGCTTTTCTACACTCCAGGGAGAATTCACTGGAGGTAAGACATCATGGCGAACACCATCACGGCTGATGAGATTCGGGAGTGCTTTTCGCAGGCGATGTCGGCGATGTACCAGCAGGAAGTTCCGCAGTACGGGACGCTACTGGAGCTGGTGGCCGACGTTAACCTGGCTATTCTGGAGAATAACCCGAAGCTGCATGAACAACTGGCTAACGCCGATGAACTGGCGCGGCTGAACGTTGAACGCCACGGCGCGATCCGCGTTGGTACGGCGGAGGAACTGGCGACCTTGCGTCGCATGTTTGCCATTATGGGAATGTATCCCGTTAGTTATTACGATCTGTCGCAGGCTGGCGTGCCGGTTCACTCCACCGCGTTTCGTCCCGTTGATGACGCCGCGCTGGCGCGCAACCCGTTTCGTATTTTTACTTCGCTTCTGCGCCTTGAGCTTATCGCTAATGAGGCGTTGCGTAAGCGGGCGGCACAAATCCTTTCCGGGCGCGATATCTTCACCCCACGCTGTCGTGAACTGATTGCGCTTTATGAACAGAAAGGAGAATTCACCGCCGCAGAGGCCCGGGAGTTCGTCGAACAGGCGCTGGAAACCTTTCGCTGGCATCGACAGACCCTCGTCGATGAAGAAACCTATCATGCGCTGCACGATGAGCACCGGCTGATTGCCGATGTCGTCTGTTTCCCCGGCTGCCACATCAATCATCTGACTCCGCGCACCCTGGATATCGATCGGGTACAGGCGCTGATGCCTGAATGCGGCATCGCCCCGAAGGCGTTGATAGAAGGGCCGCCGCGCCGCGAAGTGCCTATTTTACTGCGCCAGACCAGCTTTAAGGCTCTCGAGGAGCCGGTGATGTTTGCCGGAGAGCATAAAGGCACGCATACCGCTCGCTTTGGTGAAATCGAGCAGCGCGGGATTGCCCTGACGCCGAAAGGCCGCGCGCTCTACGATCGTCTTCTGGGCGAGGCGGGGGTGGGTAAGGATAACCTCAACCATCAGCGTCATCTGCAGGAGGTGTTTAGCGCGTTTCCGGACAGCGAATTCCTGCTGCGTCAGCAGGGACTGGCATACTTCCGCTACCGCCTGACCCCTGCCGGAGAAGCCCATCGTCAGGCGTTTCGCCCCGGAGACGATCCGCAGCCGCTGATCGAACGCGGCTGGGTGATTGCGCAACCGATTATTTATGAAGACTTTTTACCGGTAAGCGCCGCCGGGATATTTCAGTCGAATCTGGGCAACGAGGTGCAGACCCGCAGCCACGGCAACGCCAGCCGGGAGGCCTTTGAGGAGGCGCTGGGCTGCGCGGTTTATGACGAGTTCACCCTCTATCAGCAGGCGGAAGAGCGCAGCAAACGACGTTGCGGTCTGCTGTAAAATCAGTACTCTGCTGGCATGAGTCGTTAAAGGAAGCAGGTCATGCAGAATCCGTCCACCCCGCTGGTGAAAACCCGGCAGGGGATACTATCCGGCACCTCTGAAGAGAACATTCATATCTGGCGCGGTATTCCTTATGCCGCGCCGCCCGTCGGCGATCTTCGCTGGCGCGCGCCGCAGCCAGCTGCCCGCTGGCAGGGCGTGCGCCGGGCAGAGACCTTCTCGGCCTCCAGCTGGCAGGATATTGAATACTGCCGCGAGCTCGGCGGCGGCGATCCCGGCAGCTTTTCCGAAGATTGCCTCTACCTTAATGTCTGGTCGCCCGCCGCCCGATCGCAGCCGCTGCCGGTTATGGTCTGGCTGCACGGCGGGGGCTATACCATCGGCGCGGGAAGTTTGCCGCCCTATGACGGCAAAGCCTTAGCTTCCCGCGGCGTGGTAGTGGTGACGGTCAATTACCGGCTCGGGCATCTGGGCTTTTTTGCTCATCCGGCGCTGGAAGGGGAAGACGGCGAGCGTATCTATAACTTCGCGCTACTCGATCAGATCGCCGCCCTGCAGTGGGTGCAGGAGAACATTCACGCCTTTGGCGGCGATGCGGCTAACGTGACGCTGTTCGGCGAATCCGCCGGCGCGCGCAGCGTGCTGTCGCTGATGGTTTCGCCAAAGTCCAGAGGCTTGTTCCATAAAGCGATAATCCAGAGCGGCTATACCTTGCCCGATCTGCCGCGAGAGAAGGCGCTGGCGAAGGGGCAGCTTATTGCGGAACACTTTTCTTTGCCGCAGGCCAGCGCCGAACAGCTGCGGGCGATTCCGGCGCAAGCGTTCTGGTCGTTGACCGCGCCGTTGACCATCGGCCCGGCGCCTGTGGTTGGCGATGCCGTGCTGCCGCAGCCGATGCTGGAGACTTTTTTTAGCGGACGTCAGCATCCCCTGCCGGTAATGATCGGTTCGAACAGCGATGAGGCGAGCGTCATGGCGGTGTTTGGCGTCGATATCGCCGGGCAGATCCAGAAGCTTCGCCGTGAACGCCGTTTCGGTCTGGGTCTAATTAAATTGCTCTATCCCGGCGTGAAGGGAGATGAAGCGCTGGGGCGCGAAGTTTGCCGGGATATGGCCTTTACCACTCTGGGCTATGTGGTGATGCAGGCTCAGCAGCGAGTAGGGCAACCGTGCTGGCGCTACTGGTTTGACTACGTGGCCGAGGCGGAACACCAGACCTATCCGCACGGCGCGTGGCACGGTAATGAAGTGGCATACGTTTTTGACAATCTCGACCTTGCCGAGCCGGTACGAAATTATGCCAACGATCGCGACAGAGACTTTGCCGCCCGGGTCGCCGACTATTGGGTGAACTTCGCTCGCTTCGCCGGCAATGACTGTCATGAACTCTCAGGGCCGGTACGCTGGCCCGCCAGCGTGCGCGGACGGGATCGCCTGCTGCGAATCGGGCTGCACAAACGGGCCGGCTTTAAGGTGGAGAACCGCTTTATGCGCGCGCGTCTGGCGCTGTTTCGTCGGGTCATGAAGCATCATGTGACGCTGGATTAACATTATTCACAAAATCTCCGCTAGCCGTGTTGCGTTCTGCAAATGGGACAATGCGTCCCACTTTCGGCGGCTAATCCTCAGCCAGTGATTACACTATGATCAGCCTTATTAACACCATCTCCGCAGAACCGGCGTTCTGACGGAAAATCTGACGTTAAAATGAGGAAGAAATCATGGCCAAACCGTATGTTCGTCTGGATAAAAATGATGCCGCCGTGCTGCTGGTCGATCACCAGACCGGATTGCTTTCACTGGTGCGCGATATTGATCCTGATAAATTCAAGAACAACGTCCTTGCCCTTGGCGACCTGGCGAAGTATTTCGGTCTGCCGACCATCCTGACCACCAGCTTCGAAAACGGCCCTAATGGTCCGCTGGTGCCTGAGCTGAAAGAGCAATTCCCGGATGCCCCCTATATTGCGCGCCCGGGTAATATTAACGCCTGGGATAACGAAGATTTCGTTAAGGCAGTGAAAGCGACGGGCAAGAAGCAGCTGATCATTGCCGGGGTGGTGACGGAAGTGTGCGTGGCTTTTCCGGCGCTATCGGCTATTGAAGAGGGGTTTGATGTATTTGTGGTGACCGACGCTTCCGGCACCTTTAACCCGATTACCCGCGATGCGGCCTGGGATCGGATGTCGCAGGCTGGCGTGCAGCTGATGTCGTGGTTTGGCGTTGCCTGCGAACTGCATCGCGACTGGCGTAATGATATCGAAGGACTGGGCACGCTGTTCTCCAACCATATCCCGGATTATCGCAACCTGATGACCAGCTTTAATCTTCTGAATCAAAAATAAGCTTCTCTGCGGCCGGCGCTCGGCTGGCCGCTTCCCCTTTCTCTTCACTGTCGCTGAATTAAGCAGCAAACGCCGCCGGTTGGCGAAATCATCGCCGCCCCTGGCTATCGGCAATTCGGTCTGGTCCGGTGGACATATTTTTTTCACCTGATTTCTGCCCTCAACAATTGGATTATCAATCGTTTTTGTCTAGAGTGAGCGACATTCACGACGCATGGGTTTGTTACGTCGCGTCTCAATTCACATATGAAGAAGGATGCTCTCTCAGGCATGAACCGCAGACGTTTTCTCAAATCTTCCATGGCTGTTGCCGCCGTATGCGGAACGTCAGGAGTCGCCTCTCTATTTTCTAAAGCCGCATTCGCCGAAGATTCGGGAATTGCCGATGGGCAAACGCGCCGTTTTGATTATAGTGTCCTCCAGTCGATGGCCCACGATCTTGCCCGTCAGCCATGGGGCGGCGCACCTCGCGATCTGCCGCCAACCCTGGCAACCCTGACGCCGCAGGCCTACAACAGCATTCAGTATGACTCCGCGCACTCCCTGTGGAGCAACATTGAAGAGCGCAAGCTGGATATCCAGTTTTTTCACGTGGGAATGGGGTTCCGCCGCCGCGTGAGAATGTTCTCGCTGGATTCACAAACTCAACAGGCACGTGAAATACACTTCCGGCCTGAACTGTTTAAATACAATGATGCCGGCGTCGACACCAAACAGCTGGTGGGCCAGAGCGACCTGGGTTTTGCCGGTTTTCGCGTATTTAAGGCCCCTGAACTGGCGCGTCGCGACATCGTCGCGTTCCTTGGCGCCAGCTACTTCCGCGCGGTGGACAGCACTTACCAGTACGGTCTTTCCGCCCGCGGCCTGGCGATCGATACCTTTACCGATACGCCAGAAGAGTTTCCTGACTTCACCTCTTTCTGGTTTGAGACCGTTAAACCGGGAGCCACGGTATTTACCGTCTATGCGCTGCTCGACAGCCCAAGCGTCACCGGCGCCTATAAGTTCATCGTTAACTGTCAGGAGACGCAGGTGATCATGGATGTGGAAAACCATATCTATGCGCGCAAAGACATCAAGCAGCTGGGCATCGCGCCGATGACCAGTATGTTCAGCTGCGGTAATAACGAACGGCGAATGTGTGACACCATCCATCCGCAAATTCACGACTCTGACCGTCTGTCGATGTGGCTGGGCAACGGCGAGTGGGTTTGTCGCCCGCTGAATAACCCGCAAAAGCTGCAGTTCAACGCTTTCCAGGATAAGAATCCGCGCGGTTTTGGCCTGCTGCAGCTGGATCGCGACTTCTCCCACTATCAGGATATTATGGGCTGGTACAACAAGCGCCCGAGTCTGTGGGTCGAACCGCGTAACCAGTGGGGCAAGGGGGCCGTCAACCTGATGGAGATCCCGACCACTGGCGAAACGCTGGATAACATCGTCTGCTTCTGGCAGCCGGAGAAGCCGGTGAAAGCCGGGGATGAACTGGACTTCCGCTATCGTCTCTACTGGAGCGCGCAGCCGCCGGTACGCTCGCCGCTGGCGCGGGTGATGGCAACGCGGACGGGGATGGGCGGTTTCCCGGAAGGCTGGGCGCCGGGCGAACACTATCCGGATAAATGGACCCGTCGGTTTGCTATCGATTTTGTCGGCGGCGACCTGAAGGCCGCTGCGCCTAAAGGCATCGAGCCGGTCATTACCCTGTCGAGCGGTGAAGCGAAACAGATAGAAATCCTCTACGTTGAACCCTTTGATGGCTACCGCATTCAGTTTGACTGGTATCCGACTTCGGATTCGACTGACCCGGTTGAGATGCGCATGTTCCTGCGCTGCCAGGGGGAGGCTATCAGCGAGACCTGGCTTTATCAGTACTTCCCGCCGCCGCCGGATAAACGCAACTATGTCGACGATCGGGTAATGAGGTAAGTGTCCGTTACTGCGCCCGCCGGGTAACCGCGCGGGCGCGTATTTTTTTAATCACATCGTTAATCAGAGTGCGCCATGTCCGCCGAAAACAGATCTGCTATCGAACATATCCCCGTTACGGATTCTCTCTCCCTGCGCGCGGTTGACGAGCGTCACGTGCCGGAACTGCATCAGCTGGTGATGAAAAACCAGCGCTGGCTTCAGCAGTCGCTGAGCTGGCCCGCTGAGGTGACTCACGAAGAGGAGACCCGCCGCCACGTGCAGGGCAACGTGATGCTCCACCAGCGCGGCTATGCCAAGATGTTTTTGCTCTTTCTGCAGGAGGAGATTGTCGGCGTACTGTCGTTCAATCAGATAGAGCCAATCAACAAGACCGCTTACATTGGCTACTGGATTGATGAAAGCCATCAGGGGCAGGGGCTGCTTTCGCAGGCTCTGCAGGCGCTGATGGACTATTTTGCCCGCAGCGGTACGGTCCGCCGCTTTGTGATTAAGTGTCGGGTGGCGAACCACAAAAGCAATCAGGTGGCCCTGCGTAACGGTTTTAGCCTCGAAGGGTGCCTCAGGCAGGCTGAGTATCTCAACGGTTCGTATGATGATCAGAATATCTACGGACGCATTATTGATGATAGCACCGGGCAATTCCCGGGTCGCGGCTGACGCTTTATCCGGGCGACAGGACGCACGGCCAGGTAGCCCGGGCAAGGCGCGTAGAGCGCCGCCCCCGGGAACAGAGCGCAGGGGCCGGAGGCTGAAAACCCCGCAGCCGGGCGCAAAGGTTAAAGAAAGCCGACAATGGGCGTGCGGGTATAATGTTCGTCGCCGTTAATGACCTTCGCGCCCCGGATAGAAATGGCGTCTCCCTCGCTGGCTTCGATGCGTGCTTCATCGCCGATAGTGACCTGATGCTCGATCACCACATCGCCGCAAATCACCGTATGGCCTTCAATTAACACACTATCGTCCAGCAGAATCGGCCCGCCCCGCAGGTGCGCATGGCCGCCTACCATCACCCGATGCTTCAGCAGGCAGTTGCCTTCGACCACCGCGTGCTCCGCCACCTGCGAACTGTAGCGCAGGGTCGGGATAGCGTCTGCTTCCCGCCCGGCGATAATCCTCGCATGGCCATAAACGCGGGCGTTATCGCAGATCCAGACGTCGTTCTCTTCATTACCTTCGAGTCGCGCATGATCGAAAATTTCCGCCCGGTGCTCGACAAAAGCGTGTTCGACAAACGCATCGCCGTAAATTTGTGCCTGGTGAACGACGCGCGATGCGCTGACCGTGGCCCGCTGATAAATGCGCAGGATTTTATCGTTGTCGGCAGTCAGACCTTGAGCGGCGATAATTAAACAGTGGGGGAGGATCCGCGCGTGGTCGGCCAGGTGGCAGCACCCGCGAATGTGCGAGTGTGAAACGGTGACGTTGTCACCTATTTGCGCATTATGGCTCACTGCGGCGCTATCCAGACAAGCGTTACCGTTGACGATGGCCCCATGGCTGATAATGCACTCGCCGGTTAAGCGCGCATTGCCCTCAATTTTTGCCCCGGCAAATACGGCGCTATTAGGATCATAAATCCAGCACGCGCCCTCGTGGCTAAGGGCTGCTTCATCGTCCAGCCAGCCGCCTTCATCACCGCTTTTTACGTCAGCGAAATCACGTAAGGCGACAATTTGCCGCAGATTTACGCTATGTTTGTTGCCGTCGGCCTCATAGTGAAACTGGCGAACCTTCCCGCTGAGGTAATATTTGCGCATCTGACTATCTCATTACGTATGGTTAACATAAACATAGCAAAAAACTCCGTAGCGCGTTTTTGAAGGTTCCTTTAAAATGCAACTTAATATAATTTTAAATTTTAAACAAAATGAATAAAACGCAGCGCGCGAGCCGGGTGCTGAATCTTCCGGCGGGCTATTTTGGTATGGTACTGGGCATTATCGGCATGGGCTTCGCCTGGCGCTACGCCAGCACCATCTGGCCGGTGAGCCGGGTCGTCGGTGACGCCCTGGTGATCGCGGCTACGCTCATCTGGCTACTGCTGGCGCTGGCATTTATTACCCGGGCGGTCCGTTTCCCGCACAGCGTACTGCAGGAGATGCGACATCCGGTGGCCAGCAGTTTTGTCAGCCTGTTTCCGGCGACCACCATGCTGGTCGCCCTCGGCTTTGTTCCCTGGCTGCGGCCGCTGTCGCTGGTATTATTCGCGATTGGGGTGGTGCTGCAGCTGAGCTATTCGGCATGGCAGAGCGCCGGATTATGGCGGGGGAAACATCCCAGCGAGGCAACTACGCCGGGTCTCTATCTACCGACGGTGGCGAATAACTTTATCAGCGCCATGGCCTGCGGCGCGTTGGGCTTTAACGACGCCGGACTGGTGTTTCTTGGCGCCGGGATCTTCTCCTGGCTAAGCCTGGAGCCGGTTATCCTGCAGCGCCTGCGCAGCGATGGCGAACTGCCGACGGCGATGCGGACTTCGCTCGGCATTCAGCTGGCGCCGGCGCTGGTGGCGTGCAGCGCCTGGCTGAGCGTAAACGGCGGCGAGGCGGATACCTTCGCTAAGCTGCTGTTCGGCTATGGTCTGCTCCAGCTGCTGTTTATGCTGCGGCTGATGACATGGTATCTACGCCAGCCGTTTAACGCCTCTTTCTGGAGCTTCTCATTTGGCATCTCCGCGCTGGCGACGACCGGGCTGCATCTCGGTCATCAGCATCCGGGCGGCTTTTTCCATACTCTGGCGTTCCCGCTGTTTCTGTTTACCAATCTGATCGTCGGCCTGCTGCTGGTTCGTACCTTCTTGCTGCTGGTGCGCGGTAAACTGCTTATTCGCGTTGAACGCGATGCATTATTAAAAAATAAGGATTAATCATGACGCTTCGTGACGAAAACTACTTTACCGATAAATACGGCATGACCCGCACCCATTCGGAGGTGCTGCACGCCGCCACGCTGATCGCCCCGGGCAGGGCGCTGGATCTGGGCTGCGGCAACGGTCGCAATAGCTTGTATCTGGCAGCCAACGGGTTTGATGTTACCGCGTGGGACAAAAACCCTGCCAGCATCGGTAATCTTGAGAGCATTCGTCAGGCGGAAGGGCTGGAGAATCTGCGGACGGCGATTAAGGATCTTAACGCCCTGAGCTTTGATGGCGAGTATGACTTTATTCTTTCCACCGTGGTGATGATGTTCCTTGATGCGCAGACCATCCCGGGTCTCATCGCCAATATGCAACGCTGTACCAAACCCGGCGGCTACAATTTGATCGTTGCCGCTATGGATACCGACGATTATCCGTGCACCGTTGGCTTCCCGTTCGCCTTTAAACCGGGTGAACTTAGCCACTACTACCAGGGCTGGGCGTTCCTCAAGTACAACGAAGACGTCGGTGAACTCCACCGCACCGACGCCAACGGCAATCGCATCAAGCTGCGTTTCGCCACCATGCTGGCGCGCAAACCGGCCTAACGCGCGGCTAACAGGCAGAGCTGGAACGCGGTCTGATAAGAGGCTTCAAAGGCGCGCAGCGGCAGAAATTCAAACTTCGAGTGGAAGTTATGCGCGCCGGTGAAGAAGTTTGGCGTTAACACCCCTTTTGCCGACAGGGCCGCGCCGTCGGTGCCGCCGCGCATCGGCGTTGGTTTCGGCGTAATGCCTAAGCTTTCCATTGCTTCGAACATCAGATCAATGGCGCGGCGATCTTCGCCAATCGCATTGCTGATGTTGCTGTAGGTATCGCTGACGTGAAATTCCACCTTACCGGTTGGATACTGCGCGGCGATTTTTTGCGCCACTTCGCCGATCTGTTGCTTGCGGCGATTAAAGCTGGCGAGATCGAAGTCGCGGATGCTGGCCTGCAGTAGGGTGCTATTTTGATCGCCCTGGATGCCGTTAAACCACACGTAGCCTTCGCGTCCGGCAGTATATTCCGGCGTTTGCTGGCGATCGAAATGGCTCATGTAATCGGTGGCCATCAGCAGCGGGTTCACCAGTACGCCCTTTGATGACATCGGATGGGCCGTGACGCCGGTAAAACGGATCTCCGCGGCGGCGGCGTTAAAATTCTCATAGACGATTTCGCCGAGCTCGCAGCAGTCGATGGTCCACGCAAAATCGACGGCAAAGCGTGAGAGGTCCAGCGCTTTCGCTCCCCGCAGACCCACTTCTTCATCCGGCACAAAGGCCACCACGATATCGCCGTGGCGATGCTCCGCCGTGAGGTTTTCCAGCACCGTCATCACCACCGTGACGGCGGATTTGTTATCCGCCCCGAGCACGCTGGTACCGTCGCTAAAAATAATCTCTTCATCGGGATAAGCGAGGATTTCCGGATGCTCGACGACGCGCAGCCAGATATCTTTCTCGCTGTTCAAACAGAGATCTTCACCAGTGAAGCGCAGAATTTGTGGATGAATCTCCGGTGACAAACCAACGTCAACGGTATCGATGTGGGTAATAAAGCCAATCCGCGGCGCGCCTGGGACATTGCCTTTTTTCACCGCCGTCACGGTGGCGTGTTCGTCAATCACAATGTCATCCAGCCCAAGCTGGCGTAGCTCATCCGCAAGGGCCTGCGCCATCGCGTGTTGCCCGGCGGTGGTGGGTAGGGTGGACGCTCGCGGATCGCTTTGGCTGGTTATCGCCAGATAGCGAAAGAAGCGTTGGGTTAATTGACTGGCCAGGGCTGATGACATAGTGATTCCTTCTTTATTCGAGTTTTCAGGTGTTTGCAATCAGGCTTTAGTGTTATGTATGAAAGGGAAAACAACAAGCTATTCATTAGCTGACAAATTAAAAAGGAAAACATATGCAACGCAGATTCACGACGCTTGCTCTGGCGGTAGCGGCCCTGACGGCCAGCTCGGCTATTAGCGCAAAAACGCTGGTCTACTGTTCAGAAGGATCGCCGGAAAACTTTAACCCTCAACTCTATACCTCGGGAACCAGCGTGGATGCCAGCGCGGTACCGGTCTATAACCGGCTGGTTGACTTTAAAGCCGGTACTACGGAATTAGTGCCGAGCCTGGCCGAAAGCTGGGAAGTCAGCGAAGATGGCAAAGTTTATACTTTCCATTTACGTAAAGGCGTTAAATTCCAGAGTAATAAATATTTCAAACCCAGCCGCGATTTTAATGCCGATGATGTTGTTTTTTCATTTATGCGGCAAAAAGATCCTCATCATCCTTATCACAATGTCTCCAACGGCAATTATTCTAATTTTGAAAGCCTGGAGTTTGGTCAGTTAATTACCGCAATCGATAAGCCTGATGAATATACGGTGCGTTTTACATTAGCGCATCCTGAAGCGCCATTTGTCGCCGATCTTGCCTGGTATTTTGCCTCTATTTTATCGGCGGAATATGCCGATGCGATGTTAAAAGCCGGCACGCCAGAACGCGTGGACATGGACCCGATTGGCACCGGTCCGTTCAAACTCGCACAGTATCAAAAAGATTCCCGCATTCTCTTCACCGCTTTCCCGGAATACTGGCAGGGGAAAGCCCATATCGATCGCCTGATTTTCAGCATCACGCCGGACGCTTCGGTGCGTTACGCCAAGCTGGAGAAAAACGAGTGCCAGGTAATGCCGTTCCCCAATCCGGCAGACCTGCCGCGAATGAAAGAGAACAACGCGATCAATCTGATGAGCAAAGCGGGCCTCAACACCGGTTTCCTGGCGTTTAATACGCAAAAAGCGCCGCTGGACAACGTCAAGGTGCGCCAGGCCTTAGCGATGGCGATCAATAAACCGGCGATCATTGAAGCCGTCTTCCACGGCACCGGTACGGCGGCGAAAAACCTGCTGCCGCCGGGGGTATGGAGCGCGGATAGCCAGCTTAAAGATTACGAGTATGACCCGCAGAAAGCGAAAGCGCTGCTGGCGGAGTCGGGCGTTTCCGGGCCGATAACCATCGACCTGTGGGCGATGCCGGTGCAGCGTCCTTATAATCCGAACGCCAAACGCATGGCCGAGATGATTCAGGCCGACTGGGCGAAAATCGGCGTGCAAACTAAGATCACAACCTATGAGTGGGGTGAATACTTAAAGCGGGTTAAGGATGGTGAACACCAGGCGGCGCTGATGGGCTGGACCACCGCGACCGGCGACCCGGATAACTTCTTTGGCCCGTTGTTTACCTGCCAGTCGGCAAACGGCGGCTCTAACTCGGCGAAATGGTGCTATCAGCCGTTCGATAACCTCATCGCCGAGGCGAAATCGATAACCGATCGCCAAAAACGTGAGACGCTCTATCTGCAGGCGCAGCAGATGATGCACGACCAGATGCCGGCGGTGATGATTGCCCACTCGACTATTTTTGAACCGGTACGTAAAAACGTTTCTGGTTACGAAATCGACCCCTTCGGCAAGCATATTTTTTATCAGGTTGATATAAAATAAATACGAAAAAACGGCCCGCCGGCAGCGGCGGGTTTATTTTTTTACGCTACTTGACGTACCACCACTTTTGCCACAAAACTTACCCCTGTCTTTTGCTATAACACTTGCCGATAGATGGTATTCACAGGGATCAACCTATATGCGTACTCAGTTATTTTTTAAGGTCGCCGCGCTGGCTGGCCTGTTAGCCTTGGCCGGTTGTTCATCAAAACTGGCTAAACCTGAACAATATTCCGGTTTTTTAAAAGATTACTCTGGTCTAAAAGAAACCACCTCCGCTTCCGGTAAACCGGAGCTGCGCTGGATTTCTGCGGATTACAATCCGAACAACTATGACAATATCGTTTATAACCCCATCACCTATTATCCGGTCCCTAAACCGACAACCCAGGTTGGCGAAAAGGCGCTCAGCGATATCCTGAATTACACCAACAAAGAGATGAAACAGGCTATTTCCGAGCGTAAACCGCTGGCTACCACCGCAGGGAAACGCAGCCTGATCTTCCGCGGCGCCATCACCGGCGTGGATTCCAGCAAAGAAGGTCTGCAGTTCTACGAAGTGATTCCGGTGGCGATGATTATCGCCGGTACCCAGGCGGCAACCGGTCACCGTACCATGGACACCAACCTGTTCTTTGAAGGTGAGCTGATTGACGCGGCGACCCAAAAGCCGGTTATCAAAGTGGTCCGTAAGGGCGAAGGTAAAAACCTATCCAACGAAAATACGCCGCTCACCGTCGAGACCCTGAAGCAGGTGATCGATGATATGGCGATTGACGCGGTGAAATTCGACCCTAATAACCGTTAATCAGGCGTATCCGTGAATAAAGGCGCTAGTGGTTGATAGCGCCTTTTTCATTTCTCCTCGACGGCAGCGCGAGCATCAGCAGCGATCCGAGCGAACTCAGGCCAGCCTGCGCCGCAGCAGCCACTGCTCCGGGCGAGCAAACATCACCAGATTGCCGAGCAGAATCAGCGCTAACCCGGCGACGGCGTTGCTATGCCAGACGTAGCCCTCATAAAAGGTGGAAATCGTCAGCGCGACGAGCGGAAACAACAGGGTACTGTAGGCGGCTTTACTGGCGCCGATTCGCCCCACTAGCGTGAAATAGGCGCCGAAAGCGATCACCGAGCCAAACACCGCCAGATACAGCAGCGCGCCCATATAGCTTAGCGTCCACTGCGGGGCAAAACTATCGCCGCGTACCAGCGCGATAGCGCCCATGACCAGCGTGCCGTAAAGCATTGCCCAGCTGTTGGTGGTCAAGGTTTCCAGGCCGCGGCGCTGGTGGCGAAGGCTGAGCATATTGCCGAGCGAAAATCCGTAGGTGCCTAATGCGCTGAGCGCAATACCGAGCAGCAGCGATGCATTGAGGCCGTTGGCCCACAAATCATCCCAGAAGAGCGTTACGATGCCCGCCAGACCCAGCGCGGCGGCCAGCCAGAAACGGCCCGGCGGCTGCTGGCGGAAAAAGAGAAAACTGTTAATCGCGTTAAACAGCACCGCCATGGAGAAGATCACCGACTCCAGCCCGGTATTGATATACGCAGCGGCGGTATAGAAGCACCAGAAATTAAAGCAGAAGACACAGCAGCCCTGCAGCAGGCAGAAAAGATGGTCCCGGGCGGCCAGCGGGCGAAGACGGCGCGTAACCAGCAGAATGGTCAGCATGGTGATGCTGGCGACGGCAAAACGCCAGAAAATAGACACCGGCGCGGCGACCGGCCCCTGCTGCAAAAAGATAGCAATCCATGTCGTACCCCAGATAACGACGACTAACCCGTAGAGTAATGCGTTCAAAATGTCTCTCCTGTGAGTGTTGTACCCGTCATTTTGCAGCCTCGCCATGCTCCGCGCTGTCATCCACGTGTTGCCGACTTGCAAATTCTTGCGCTTATTTTGCGTTGGCGGCGGGCGAAAGCTGGTATCCGTCAGCGACTCTTCTTAGACTAGGGATCTGCGGAAACTGAACTGTGAAGGCTATGGCTTACGGGACTTTCGAAACATTGCGTCAAAAAAATGCCGTGCTGCGGGAGACGGTTAAGCTCAACTCCGGGATTCAGCTGGCGGCGTGGTATAACAATCTCGATACCATAACGGTACAAAGCGATCACCACACTCTGAGCCTGTATATTGCCGATGGCTACGAAAGCTACCAGAAGACGCCACATGGCTGGAAAAACGGCGGCGGGCCCGACCGTTTCTGCCTGATGCCGAAAGGCGACGAGAGCACCTGGGATATTCGCGGCGACCTCTCTTTTGTCCACCTTTACTGCACCGATGAACATCTCCGCCGGGTAGGCGAGCAGATTTGGGACCGTAGCCCGGCTTCGTTCACGCTGCAGGAAAAAACCTTTTCCAGCGATGACAAAATTACCGCTGTCTATCGCCAGTTTCTGCTGGACAACGACTGGCAGCAGCAGGCGAACCACCTTACGTTGAGTTCCGCCAGCACGCTGCTGCTCACGCACTTGATTCAGCATTATTCAAACGTTCAGTGGCGTTTGCCGACGGTGACCGGCGGCCTGGCGCCGCACGTCTTGCGTAATCTGCTGGCATGGATTGAGGAGAACCTCGACCGGCAGCTCACCCTTGCCGATCTGGCGCAGGAAGCGGCGCTCAGCGAATACCATTTTGCGCGGATGTTCCGCCAGTCAATGAAAATGGCGCCGCATCAGTACGTGATGCAGCGCCGGATGGTTAAAGCGCAGGCGCTCATTACCCGCAGTCTGCTGCCGTTAACCGATATTGCTATGGCCTGCGGTTTTAGCAGCGCCAGCCACTTTAGCAATCGGGTAAAAAGCGCCACTGGCCTGACGCCCTCGCAGCTACGCGCGGCGCAGCGCTGACAGTAAAACGTAGCTGACGCCGCCGAGAACCAGCCCCCAAAAAGCAGAGCCGATACCGGCCAGCTCCACGCCGCTGGCGGTGACCAGAAAAGTCACCACCGCGGCATCGCGTTCACGCTCATGATTGAGCGCCTGAAACAGGCTGCCGCCGATGGTGCCCAGCAGCGCCAGTCCGGCAAGCATCTGGATCCATGCCGCCGGCAGCGCCGACATCAACGAAGTGATGGAGCCGCCGAAGATTCCCGCCAGCAGATAAAAAACGCCCGCCGCCGCCGCCGCGAGCCAGCGCTTTTGCGGGTCCGGATGGGCTTCCGGGCTTTGGCAAATCGCGGCCGTAATCGCGGCGATACAGATCGAGTAGACGCCAAACGGCGACAGCAGCAGCGCCAGACCGCCGGTCGCCACGATCAGCGATGAAGCCGGAACCCGATAGCCCGAAGCCTGCAGGGTAGCAAAGCCGGGGGCATTCTGCGAAGCCATGGTAACAAGGAAAAAGGGTACGCCGACGCTAAGCAGCAGCGCGGGCGTAAATTCAGGAGCGATAAAAGCGGGGGCGACAAAGCGCCAGCTGATTTGTGACCCTGTCACATCTCCGCTGAGGGCGGCCACCGCGCTTCCCGCCAGCAGGGCGGCCACCACGGCAAATCGGGGAAGGCAGACTTTGCATATCAGCCAGGCGGCTAACATGCTGCCGCATAGCAGCAGATTGCCCTGCAGGCTGGAGAAAGCCTGCATACCAAAACGCAGCAAAATACCGGCCAGCATCGCCGCCGCCAGCGAATGGGGAATGATTTTCATCAGCCGGGCAAACAGACCGGTTACGCCGCACAGTACGATTAAGCCGTTAGCAAAGATAAACACGCCAATCGCCTGCGCCAGCGTGACGCCGTGCAGGCCGCTAACCAGCAGCGCCGCCCCGGGCGTTGACCACGCCGTCAGGATTGGTACCTTTCGCCATAAGGTGAGCGCCAGGGTACTCACGCCCATTCCCAGACCTAAGGCGGTCATCCAGCCGGCGATTTGCGAAGCATCGGCGCCTGCCGCCGCCGCTGCCTGCCAGATGATCGCGGCAGAACTGGCGTAGCCGACTAAGACCGCGACAAAACCGGCAAGCAGAGTCGGAAAAGGCAGAGTAAAAGAGCGCATAAACATTACCTTGTGCGTTATAACGGTCGTTGTAATGTAGCATCGTGCGTTATAGCGCACAACTACCTTTCACCACCGCCGGGCCAGTACAGGGCTGCGAAGAGGGGGCTGATGATGCCGTTACCCTGTAGAATCAGGCAAATATGCGTATAATTCACTAAGAGATTATTGGGAGGTTGAATGAATATTGCGCAACATCTGTCGGCGACGCTAAAAACGCTGCGCCAGCAGCGCGGCTGGAGCCTGTCGCGCCTGGCGGAAGAAACCGGCGTATCGAAAGCCATGCTGGGCCAGATTGAACGTAACGAATCCAGTCCGACCGTGGCGACGCTGTGGAAAATTGCCACCGGCCTGAACGTACCGTTTTCCGCCTTTATTATCGCCGATGATAGCGCTGAACCAGCCGCCTTCGACCCGCAGCAGCAGGCGATGGTTGTGACGCCTGTTTTTCCCTGGGACCCGGTGCTGCGTTTCGACCACTTCTCCATTACCCTGGCGCCCGGCGCGCTAAGCGAGTCTACGCCGCACGAGGAAGGGGTTATCGAACATGTGGTGGTGATTAGCGGCGTGCTGGATCTGTGCCTGCAGGGCGAGTGGCTGTCGCTGCAGCCAGGGGAAGGGCGGCGGTTCGCCGGTGATTTAGCGCACGCCTACCGCAATAGCGGCGCGCAGACCGCTCATTTCCATTCGCTGATCCACTACCCAAAAGCACAATAAAAAAGCCGCGAGCAAACTCGCGGCCAGGCAAATGACTGAGACAACAAATCACAACGTGACGAGGAAAATCCGGAATACGCGATGACTGTATCCTCAGGCGCTTTTTGTGGGAAATATCTTTTCCTTCAATACTTTGCTGAAAAGTGAAAATTCCCCCTGCGGCGGCAGTGGAAAATGTTTTGGTCTGCGCGCAGTTCTGACTACAATAGCCGCCATTTCGACCCCCTATAATGGATAACGACGAGCGTATGCGCCTGCAAAACCATCATCTTGAACTATTGAGTCCTGCCCGCGATGCCGGGATCGCCCGTGAAGCGATTTTACACGGCGCGGATGCGGTCTATATCGGCGGACCGGGCTTCGGCGCGCGTCACAACGCCAGCAATAGCCTGAGCGACATCGCCGGACTGGTGCCATTTGCCCACCGCTACGGCGCGAAGGTGTTCGTGACCCTGAACACCATTCTTCATGATGATGAACTGGAACCGGCGCAACGTCTGATAACAGATCTGTACGAAACCGGCGTGGACGCGCTGATTGTCCAGGATATGGGCGTGCTGGAGCTGGATATTCCGCCGATTGAGCTGCATGCCAGCACCCAGTGCGATATTCGCAGCGTGGAGAAAGCGAAATTTCTTTCCGATGTCGGCTTCAGCCAAATCGTCCTCGCCCGCGAGCTGAATCTTCAGCAGATCAAAGCGATTTACGATAATACCGACGCGACCATCGAATTCTTTATCCACGGAGCGCTGTGCGTGGCCTATTCCGGTCAGTGCAATATTTCCCATGCTCAGACCGGGCGCAGCGCCAACCGCGGCGACTGCTCGCAGGCCTGCCGTCTGCCCTATACCCTGAAAGATGACCAGGGCCGCGTGGTGGCCTATGAAAAGCATTTGCTGTCGATGAAAGACAACGATCAGACCGCCAACCTGGCCGCGCTGATCGATGCCGGAGTGCGTTCCTTTAAGATTGAGGGACGCTACAAAGACATGAGCTATGTGAAGAATATTACCGCGCATTATCGCCAGATGCTTGACGCCATCATTGAAGATCGCGGCGATCTGGCCCGCTCGTCGTTGGGACGTACGGAGCACTTCTTCATCCCGTCCACGGATAAAACCTTCCATCGCGGCAGCACCGACTATTTTGTCAACGCCCGCAAAGGCGATATCGGCGCGTTTGATTCGCCGAAGTTTATTGGCCTGCCGGTGGGTGAAGTGCTGAAAGTCGGCAAGGATTTTCTCGACGTTGAGGTGAGCGAAGCCCTGACCAACGGCGACGGCCTGAACGTGATGATCAAACGTGACGTTGTTGGCTTTCGCGCCAACACGGTTGAAAAAACGGGCGAAAATCGCTACCGCGTATGGCCGAACGAGATGCCCGCGGATTTACACAAAGTGCGCCCGCATCAGCCGCTAAACCGCAACCTCGATCATAACTGGCAGCAGGCGCTGCTAAAAACCTCCAGCGAGCGTCGCATCGCGGTGGATATCGAACTGAGCGGTTGGCAGGAACAGCTGGTCTTAACCATGACCAGCGAGGAGGGCGTCAGCGTCACCCATACTCTGGACGGCGATTTTGCCGAAGCGACCCAGGCGGAGAAAGCGCTGACGAATCTGCGCGACGGCCTGGCGAAGCTGGGCCAGACCCTTTACTACTCGCGTAACATGGAAATTAGCCTGCCGGGTGCGCTATTCGTGCCGAACAGCCTGTTGAACCAGCTGCGTCGGGAAACCGTAGATATGCTGGATGACGCGCGGCTTAAAGCCATGGTGCGCGGCTGCCGCAAGCCGGTTTCCGTCCCGCCGCCGGTCTATCCGGAAACGCACCTGTCGTTTCTGGCGAACGTCTACAACCATAAGGCGCGCGAGTTTTACCAGCGTTACGGCGTGCAGCTGATCGATGCCGCCTATGAAGCGCATCAGGAGAAGGGCGATGTGCCGGTCATGATCACTAAGCACTGCCTGCGCTTTGCTTTTAATCTGTGTCCGAAACAGGCTAAAGGGTCGATTAAGAGCTGGAAAGCCACGCCGATGCAGTTGATTCACGGCGATGAAGTGTTGACGCTGAAATTTGACTGCCGCCCCTGCGAAATGCACGTCGTCGGTAAGATAAAAAATCATATCCTTAAAATGCCGCTACCGGGCAGCATCGTGGCGTCCGTCAGCCCGGATGAGCTGATGAAAACCCTGCCGAAACGCAAGGGCGCCTGATGACTGACAGGTCTTAGGGATAGAAGTGCATTTTCGGCTTTCGCGCATTTTGCCAGCGGTGATGTTCGCGCAGATCGGACGCGGCTTCTTCGCTCTGGCTGCGTAGCTCATCGCTATCGGCTTCGTGCTGTAGCTGCTGCTCGAGGCCCTGTACCGGGAAGAAATCGTGTCCGTGCTGGTGGGCCAGCACGTGGCCGGAAAACAGGGCGCACACCAGCAGTAGCGCTGAAACGTATCTTCTGAGCATATCTTTTCCCTTCTGTCGGTGAGTGGGGCTACTATGCCAGGGATTTGTTGAGCTTATTTCCGCGTTTATCAAAGATGGGAAAAGCCTTTGTCAGCGCTCCCTGACGGATGGCGAAAAAAAGCCCGACGGTGGAGCCGTCGGGCCGACTAAAATGACGTCACGGGCGGCTCAACCCTTCAGCCCGGCGGCCGTCATCAGCAGCCGAAACCCCATGCTCACCGCCGCCAGCGCCAGCACGCTGCCTCCCCACAGCACTATCATCCATACCGCTCGCTTAAGCCATACTCGTTGCATCAGTGATACCCCTCGCCGTGTTGAACTTTGCCGCGAAAAACGTAGTAGCTCCAGAAGGTGTAGCCGAGGATAACCGGCAGAATAAGCAGCGCGCCAACCAGCATAAAGCCCTGGCTTTGCGGCGGCGCGGCGGCCTGCCAGAGGGTAATGTCCGGCGGAATAATATGCGGCCAGATACTGATCCCCAGCCCGCTAAAGCCGAGGAAGATCAGCCCCAGCGTGAGAGTAAAAGGCAGCAGGTGGCTGGCGCTGTTGCGAAGCGTTCGCCAGAGCCAGGCGCCGATCGCCGCCACCAGCAGCGGTACCGGCAGCAGGAAGAAGAGGTCAGGCAGGCTAAACCAGCGCCGGGCGATGGCCGGTTGCGCCAGCGGCGTCCAGATGCTGATGGCGACAATGACCGCCAGCAGCGCCAACAGCAAGCCGCGCGCGGTCATGCGCATATTGCGGTGGAGCGCATTTTGGCTTTTCATCACCAGCCAGCTGGCACCCAGCATCGCGTAGGCAACGCATAGCCCCAGGCCGCAGAACAGGGTAAACGGCGTAAACCAGTCAAACATCCCGCCGCTGAAGCTGCGGCCGTTGACCGGGAAACCGTTGATCACCGCTCCGACCACCATGCCCTGGGTGAAGGTGGCCAGAAGGGAACCGACCATAAAAGCGCGATCCCAGAATGGACGATGCGATGGCGTCGCATTAAAGCGAAATTCAAAGGCAACGCCGCGAAAAATAAGACCGATCAACATCAGGGTGAGCGGGATCGCCAGCGCATCGATAATGACCGCGTAGGCCAGAGGAAATGCGCCAAACAGCCCCGCGCCGCCAAGCACCAGCCAGGTTTCATTGCCGTCCCAGACCGGGGCGACGCTGTTTACCATCACGTCGCGGTCCGCCGTGTCCCGGGTAGTGGTGAATAAAATGCCAATGCCCAGGTCAAAGCCATCCATTACGATATACATCAGGGTGGCGAAGACAATGATAACAAACCAAATAACCGATAAATCGATACCCATTAGCGGAACTCCTTCTGCTGTTCATGGCCCGTAGCGGCGGAGAGTGGACGCGCTGGCGTACCGGAGGCCGGTGGCTGCGCGGTCTGCGGACCTTTGCGAATCAGGCGTAGCATATAGCTGTAGCCGACGCCGAACACCGAACCGTAGACAACGATAAAAGTCAGCAGACTGATCGACATATGCAGGTCGCCGTGAGCGGAGACGGCATCAGCGGTGCGCTGAACGCCATAGACGACCCACGGCTGGCGGCCCACTTCGGTGGTCACCCAGCCCGCCAGAATCGCGATAAGTCCCGAAGGTCCCATCCATAGCGCAAAGCGTAAAAAGGGCCTGCTGTGATAGAGGCGGCCGCGATAGCGTAGCCACAAGGCCAGCGCGCCCAGCAGGATCATCAGCATGCCGAGCCCGGCCATCAGGCGGAAGGACCAGAATACGATGGTGGAGTCAGGGCGATCTTCCGGGGCGAACTCCTTCAGCGCCGGCACCTGCTTATCCAGGCTGTGGGTGAGAATCAGGCTGCCGAGAGCCGGGATCTCCAGGCCATAGCGGGTACGCTCCTGCTGCATATCCGGCCAGCCGAACAGCAGCAGCGGGGTGGGCTCTCCGGGCGCGTTCTCCCAGTGCCCTTCAATGGCGGCGATTTTGGCCGGCTGGTGTTTCAACGTATTCAGCCCGTGCATATCGCCAATCAGCGCCTGAATGGGGGCGACAATCAGCGTCATCCACAGCGCCATGGAGAACATCGCGCGGACGGCGGGGGTATTGTTCCCTCGCAGCAGGTGCCAGGCTGCCGACGCGCCGACGAACAGCGCGCTGCTGAGGAAAGCCGCCACCGACATATGCAGCAGGCGGTAAGGGAAAGACGGGTTAAAAATCACCGCCAGCCAGTCCACCGGTACCACCTGACCATTGACGATCTCAAATCCCTGCGGCGTTTGCATCCAGCTATTAGATGCAAGGATCCAGAAGGTGGAGATAATCGTCCCCAGCGCGACCATACAGGTGGCGAAAAAGTGCAGTCCAGGTCCGACACGGTTCCAGCCGAACAGCATCACGCCGAGGAATCCGGCCTCAAGGAAGAAGGCGGTCAGAACCTCATAGGTCAGCAGCGGGCCGGTAATGCTCCCGGCGAATTCCGAGAATCCGCTCCAGTTGGTACCGAACTGGTAGGCCATCACCAGGCCGGAGACGACCCCCATGCCGAAGTTAACGGCGAAGATTTTTGACCAGAAGTGGTACAGCGAACGCCAGGTCGGGTTTTTGGTTTTTAACCATAAGCCTTCCAGTACCGCCAGGTAGCTGGCTAACCCGATGGTGATGGCGGGGAAGATAATATGAAATGACACGGTGAAAGCGAACTGGATCCGCGCCAGGTGGAATGCATCAAGACCGAACATGCAGAACTCCGCAACAAAATTGACTCAGCGCAATTCTAGGCTTCGTTGATAACGGGTTGCAGGAACAGAAACGCTGTTTTTCCCTATAACAGTTGGGGGGCTGTTATGACCTTTTGGCAAAACGCAGAATGGCGCTCTCCCGGTCTGCGCTGCGCTTAGCCGGGCTACGGGCTCCCAGCCGTCTGCGGTCCGCTAGCCCGGATAGATGCGCCAGCAACGCCTCCGGTAAGGTATTATTTCACTACACACCATAACAGTTTTTATAAACTGCCATTATTTCTCATCTGATATATAATTGACCCTACGAATAGCTACACGGATCGACGGATGAAAAAGTACCAGCGGCTGGCGCAGCAGATTACTGAACAGATCGCGCTTGGGGTGTGGTTACCCGGCGACAGGTTGCCCTCGCTGCGCGAACAGGTGGTAAGCAGCGGAATGAGTTTTATGACCGTCAGCCACGCCTATCAGTTACTGGAGAGCCAGGGACGCATCATCGCCCGTCCGCAGTCCGGCTATTATGTCGCGCCGCAGCCCACTAAACCGCGGCAGCCCGCGCCGCCCGCCCAGGTAACGCGTGATGAAGCGGTTGATATCAACACTTATATCTTTGAAGTGCTGCAGGCCAGCCGCCAGGCCTCTATGTTGCCCTTCGCCTCGGCTTTTCCCGATCCGCGACTATTCCCTTTACCGCAGCTCAACCGCTCGCTGGCGCAGGTGAGCAAAACCGCAACCGCCATGAGCGTGATTGAAAACCTGCCGCCGGGGAACGATGAACTGCGCCATGCGATTGCCCGGCGCTACGCGCTGCAGGGAATGAATATCTCGCCGGACGACATCGTGATCACCGCCGGCGCGCTGGAAGCGCTGAACCTTAGTCTGCAGGCCGTCACCGAACCGGGCGATTGGGTGGTGGTGGAAAATCCCTGCTTCTACGGGGCGCTGCAGGCTCTTGAAAGATTGCGCCTGAAAGCGCTATCGGTGGCCACGGATGTTAAAGAGGGGATCGATCTCGCCGCGCTGGAGCAGGCGCTACAGAGCTATCCGGTGAAAGCCTGCTGGCTGATGACCAATGGGCAAAACCCGCTCGGCTTTACCCTCAGCGCGGAGAAAAAAGCGCGGCTGGTGGCGCTGCTGGCGCGCTATAACGTGATGCTGATTGAAGATGATGTTTACAGCGAGCTCTACTTTGGTCGTGAGAAACCGCTGCCGGCAAAATACTGGGATCGCGACGATATGACGCTGCACTGCAGCTCCTTCTCCAAATGTCTGGTTCCCGGGTTCCGTATCGGCTGGGTGGCGGCGGGCAAGCACGCCCGACGGATCCAGCAGCTACAGCTGATGAGTACGCTCTCCACCAGTTCGCCAATGCAGCTGGCGCTGGTCGATTACCTTTCGACTAAACGCTACGATGCCCACCTGCGCCGTTTACGCCGCCAGCTTGCCGAGCGCAAACAGCTGGCCTGGCAGGCCCTGCTGCGCCATCTTCCCGCAGAGATAAAAATTCATCATAGCGATAGCGGTTATTTTCTCTGGCTTGAGCTTCCCGCCGGAGCCGATGCGGGGGAGCTGAGCGCCCGCGCGCTGGCGTATAACATCAGCATTGCGCCGGGGAAAATGTTTTCCACCACCGCCAGCTGGACTTCATTCTTCCGCTTTAATACCGCGTGGGGCTGGGGCGAAAAAGAGGAGCAGGGGGTTAAACGCCTGGGCGAACTGATTCGCGAAATGCTGGCTTAGCGTTATTTATTTCCCGCCAGTGATACCGGGCCGAAAAATAAGCCGGCGAACAGGTGGGTTATTATTTTACTGATGCCAACCATAGGAAATTCGCATAGTCGTATTGCCTCGCTAACTCCTTGTCTATAATCCATAAAGTTATTCCGTGTATGCCGTTTTTTGCGTAATGCGCCCCTTGTCACAACCTGAATAAATTTCCCCGGGGGCCCCAGGCGCGCCGTCTACTGTTATGAAGGAAGATATTTTTACGGCACGGCTGCCGCTCATTTTCTTGTGACAGGAGTATGACCCGATGAGCAAAAAAATTGCCCGTGGCAGCCTTTGCGTGCTGGGGATGGTTTTCCTGACGGCGCAGGCCGCCGAGCCGCCGACTTCTCTCGATAAAGGCGAAGGTCGTCTCGATATTATTGCCTGGCCGGGATATATCGAGCGGGGACAAACCGATAAAAGCTACGACTGGGTGAGCCAGTTTGAAAAAGAGTCCGGCTGTCAGGTTAATGTCAAAACCGCCGCCACGTCCGATGAGATGGTCAGCCTGATGGCAAAAGGAGGCTATGACCTGGTCACCGCGTCCGGCGACGCTTCGCTGCGCCTGATTATGGGTAAGCGCGTGCAGCCGATTAACACTGCGCTGATTGCTAACTGGCACTCCCTCGACCCGCGCGTGGAAAAAGGCGCGTGGTTTAACGTCGGCGGACAGGTCTACGGCACTCCGTACCAGTGGGGGCCAAACCTGCTGATGTACAACAGCAAAACCTTCCCGACGCCGCCGGATAGCTGGAGCGTGGTGTTCGTAAAACAAAATCTGCCGGACGGAAAAACCAATCAGGGCCGCGTACAGGCTTATGATGGGCCCATTTATATTGCCGACGCCGCGCTATTCGTTAAAGCCACTCAGCCGCAGCTGGGTATTAATGATCCCTATCAACTTACTGAAGCGCAGTATCAGGCGGTGCTGAAAGTCCTGCGCGAACAGCACCCGCTGATCCACCGCTACTGGCACGATACCACCGTGCAGATGAGCGATTTTAAAAACGAAGGTGTGGTGGCCTCCAGCGCCTGGCCCTATCAGGCCAACGGTCTGAAAGCGGAAGGCCAGCCGATTGCCACCGTTTTTCCGAAAGAGGGCGTCACCGGCTGGGCGGATACCACTATGCTGCACAGCGATGCTAAACATCCGGTTTGCGCTTATAAATGGATGAACTGGTCGCTCACCCCGAAAGTGCAGGGGGATGTCGCCGCCTGGTTTGGTTCGCTGCCGGTCGTACCTGCGGGTTGCAAAGCCAGCGCGCTGCTCGGGGATAAAGGCTGCGAAACCAATGGTTACAACGAATTCGCCAAAATTGCGTTCTGGAAAACGCCGGTTGCCGAAGGCGGGAAATTCGTCCCCTACAGCCGCTGGACGCAGGATTACATCGCGATTATGGGCGGTCGTTAAGTCGCCGGAGGCGAAGAACATGCACGCGGTAGAGCTGGATAATGTTTCGCGCCTGTACGGCGACGTGCGGGCGGTGGATGGCGTCAGCATCGCTATTCGCGACGGCGAGTTTTTCTCTATGCTGGGGCCATCTGGCTCCGGCAAAACCACCTGCCTGCGCCTGATTGCCGGATTTGAACAGCTTTCGGGCGGAACGATACGTATTTTTGGCCAACCGGCCAGCGCGCTGCCGCCCTGGCAGCGCGATGTGAATACCGTTTTCCAGGATTATGCGCTGTTTCCTCATATGTCGGTACTCGATAACGTCGCCTACGGGCTGATGGTTAAGGGGATTGGCAAAAAGGAGCGCCACGCCCGTGCGCAGGAGGCGCTGGAGAAGGTGGCGCTCGCTTTTGTGCATGCGCGCAAGCCTTCTCAGCTTTCCGGCGGCCAGCGCCAGCGGGTAGCCATCGCCCGGGCGCTGGTGAATCAGCCAAGGGTCCTGCTGCTGGATGAACCGCTGGGGGCACTGGATCTAAAACTGCGCGAACAGATGCAGCTGGAGCTGAAAAAACTGCAGCAGGCGCTGGGCATCACCTTCATTTTTGTGACCCACGATCAGGGAGAGGCCCTGTCGATGTCTGACCGCGTGGCGGTCTTTAATCAGGGACGCATTGAGCAGGTTGATGCGCCTCAGGATCTCTATTTGCGGCCAAGAACGGCGTTTGTCGCCGGGTTTGTCGGTACCGCCAACGTGTTTAGCAGCGAGCTGGCGCAGAAGCTGTGCGCGATGACGGGCGCCTGGTCGCTGCGTCCTGAGCATATTCGGCTGAATGCCGGCGGGGAGGTGCAGATTCAGGGGATCGTGCAGGCGGTGCAGTATATGGGCGCCGCCACGCGCGTCGAGCTGAAGCTGGCTGACGGCGAGAAGCTGCTGGTGAGTCAGGCGAATGTCGATGGTCAGGCTGCGCTGAACGCCCCTCCGGTAGGGCAACAGGTGCTGGCTTCATGGTCGCGTGCGGCGATGGTCCCCCTGGAGAGCGGAGTGTGATATGACGATGGCGATACCCTCTGCCGGAGGCGGACGCCTGGCCGGCACCTTCTGGCGTCATCCCTCGCTGGCTCTGTTTCTGCTACTGCTGGGGCCGCTCATGTGGTTTGGCATTGTCTATCTGGGGTCGTTGTTGACCCTTTTGTGGCAAAGTTTCTATACCTTTGATGATTTCACCATGTCGGTCACCAACGACCTGACGCTGGCCAATCTGCGCGCGCTGTTTAATCCGGCTAACTACGACATTATTGTGCGCACGCTGGTGATGGCGCTATCGGTGACCGTCGCCAGCGCGATTCTGGCACTGCCCATGGCCTGGTATATGGCCCGCTATACCCGTGGCAAGATGAAAGCCTTTTTCTATATCGCCGTGATGCTGCCGATGTGGGCGAGCTATATCGTCAAAGCCTATGCCTGGACGCTGCTGCTGGCTAAAGATGGCGTCGCCCAGTGGTTCCTGCGCCATCTTGGTCTGGAAAGCGTACTGAGCATGGTACTGACGATCCCGGCGGTCGGCGGCAATACGCTGTCGACCTCTGGGCTGGGGCGCTTCCTGGTGTTCGTCTATATCTGGCTGCCGTTTATGATCCTGCCGGTGCAGGCGGCGCTGGAACGCCTGCCGTCTTCATTGCTGCAGGCCTCCGCCGATCTTGGCGCCCGTCCGCGCCAGACCTTTCGCTATGTGGTGCTGCCGTTAGCGATCCCCGGCATTGCGGCGGGGTCCATTTTTACCTTCTCCCTGACGCTGGGCGATTTTATCGTGCCGCAGCTGGTGGGGCCGCCGGGATTCTTTATCGGCAATATGGTCTATTCCCAGCAGGGGGCGATTGGCAACATGCCGATGGCGGCGGCGTTTACCCTGGTGCCCATTGTACTGATTGCCCTCTACCTGGCGTTCGTGAAACGTCTGGGAGCATTTGATGCACTCTGATCGCGCACCGCTGTTCCTGAAGGTCGCCACCTGGGGGGGCGTGATATTCCTGCATTTCCCGCTGCTGATTATCGCTCTCTACGCATTCAATGCCGAAGACGCCGCCTTCAGCTTTCCGCCTGCAGGCCTGACGCTGCGCTGGTTTAGCGAAGCGGCGGGGCGTAGCGATATTATCGATTCCGTGACGTTGTCCCTCAAAATCGCCGCGCTGTCGACCGCCATCGCTCTCGTACTTGGCACGCTGGCTGCAGGTGCGCTGTGGCGCAGCACGTTTTTTGGCAAAAACGCCGTGTCGCTACTGCTGCTATTACCGATTGCGCTGCCCGGCATTATTACCGGGCTTGCGCTGCTGACCGCCTTTAAGGCCGTCAATCTGGAACCCGGGCTGCTGACTATCGTCGTGGGACACGCGACCTTCTGCGTGGTCGTGGTATTTAACAACGTGATTGCCCGCTTTCGCCGCACTTCATGGAGTCTGGTGGAAGCGTCGATGGATTTAGGCGCAACCGGCTGGCAAACCTTTCGTTACGTGGTACTGCCCAATCTGGGATCGGCGCTGCTGGCGGGGGGAATGCTGGCGTTTGCTCTGTCGTTTGATGAAATTATCGTGACCACGTTTACCGCCGGGCACGAGCGTACGCTGCCGCTCTGGTTGCTTAATCAGCTCGGGCGCCCGCGCGATGTCCCGGTCACCAACGTCGTCGCGCTGCTGGTCATGCTGGTGACGATGTTTCCGATTCTGGGGGCCTGGTGGCTCACTCGTGACGGCGACATCAGCGCGGAAAACGGAAAATAAAAAACCGATACAGGATAATGCTATGCAAAATAACCTTTTGATAAACGGTAAGTTAGTGGCTGGCGAAGGCGAGACTGTGCCGGTGTTTAATCCAGCCACCGGCGAAGAGATTTTGTCGATTGCGGAGGCCTCGGCGACGCAGGTTGATGCCGCGGTTGACGCCGCTGACCTGGCCTTTGCCGGCTGGAGTCAGACGACGCCGAAAACCCGCGCCGAATGCCTGCTGCGGCTGGCGGACCTGATTACTGAACATGCCCAGGAGCTGGCTCAACTGGAGTCGTTGAACTGCGGCAAACCGCTGCACTGCGTGGTCAACGATGAGCTACCGGCGGTTGCCGATGTTTTCCGATTTTTCGCCGGTGCAGCGCGCTGTCTGCCGGGTATGGCGGCAGGTGAATACCTCGAAGGCCACACCTCGATGATCCGCCGCGATCCGGTCGGCGTGGTGGCTTCTATCGCGCCGTGGAACTATCCGCTCATGATGGCGGCCTGGAAACTGGCGCCAGCGCTGGCGGCAGGCAACTGCGTGGTAATAAAACCCTCTGAGATCACTCCGCTCACCGCGCTGAAGTTAGGTGAACTGGCGCAGGAGATTTTCCCCGCCGGGGTTCTTAATGTCCTGTTCGGGCGCGGAGCAACCGTCGGCGATCCGCTGACCGCCCATGCCCGGGTTCGCATGGTGTCGCTAACCGGCTCGATTGCTACCGGCGCGCATATTATCGGCCATACCGCGGCGTCGATTAAGCGAACCCATATGGAGCTGGGCGGGAAGGCGCCGGTTATCGTCTTTGATGATGCGGATATTGACGCGGTGGTGGAGGGGGTACGGACCTTTGGGTTTTATAACGCCGGTCAGGACTGTACCGCCGCCTGCCGCATTTACGCGCAGGCCGGAATCTATGACCAACTGGTGGAAAAGCTCGGCGCGGCGGTCGCCAGCCTGAAGATTGGACCGCCGGACGATGAAACGACCGAACTGGGCCCGCTGAGCTCGCAGGCGCATCTGGACAGGGTCAGCGCCGCCGTCGATGCGGCTCGTGCCTTGCCGCATATTCAGGTGGTGACCGGCGGCAGCAAAGCGCCGGGCAATGGTTACTACTTCCAGCCCACGCTGCTGGCAGGGGCGAAGCAGGACGATGCGATTGTGCAGCGGGAGGTTTTTGGTCCGGTTGTCAGCATCACCGCATTTAGCGATGAAGAGCAGGCGCTGTGCTGGGCCAACGATTCCCAATATGGTCTTGCCTCGTCGGTATGGACTCGCGATGTCGGCAGAGCGCACCGGCTCAGCGCCCGCCTGCAGTATGGCTGTACCTGGGTCAATACGCATTTTATGCTGGTTAGCGAAATGCCGCATGGCGGGCAGAAGCTCTCCGGCTACGGCAAGGATATGTCGATGTATGGCCTGGAGGATTATACGACCATCCGTCATGTGATGATCAAGCACGGGTAGAGGATGAGTGATTCAGATTAGCCTGCTAATAGTTACCATAGCAAAAAATGTTAAAACAGAAGCGTGCGTTTATGAGAATATTCTTAAGCCCCTTCAAGAGCTAAGCCATGATGAGTGCCGGAGATAAGCGCCGGGTGGGGCCGGTTAGTCCTCGGGGCGAGGGATGCGCTCTTCCGGGTCCTCTCGTTAACTGACGGAAAAGTTCGCCAGCCCCTGCAGGCAATGCAGGGGCTTTTTGTTGCGCTGGAGATATTAACTTGTTGCTGTGATTTTGCCTGATATCAGGTCATCAGAAATTAAATACGTACGGCGTTATTTATTTTTTGGCAAATGATTAACAGGCTAACGTTTGTTTTTTTTGCTCGGTAAACTTGATTGACGACGCTCGCGAACATAAGAAAAAAGATTATAAATTGCAGCAATAAGTAAAATTAACGCCACAATAAGCACGGCGATTCCGGACATGTACCACCTCAAAAAGCAATGAGTAAAAAACAAGCTTCGCATAACTTGTAATTATGAATGTATGATTTTATGCGAAACAAGGCAAATGATATTTCTTATCATTTAAAATCGACAGAAAAGTTTTATCGCTATTTTGGTTTTGTAAGCCGTTGATAAATAATGGTATTTTATCTTTTTAACCCGTTTTATTGCATCCTGGCCGCCATTGAACCCGCTAATTATGATGATCGCCTCTTGGCTCAATGCTGATGATTGGATAAAGAATAGTGAACAATTGCCCTGCGACAGGAAAGGCCCGTGAGCTTCGGAGAATAGCGCACAGCACTGATTGCGGCAAATAAGGCTTATTTAAACTTAAGCCATCAAATATATAACCCTATAAATAAAGGTGTTATTAACTGCGGGTTGTGAGAATAAGTTCTGAAAGGCAAGAGATATTCATTTACCGCCATTGATATTTTCGTGCTCCCCTTTAAATTTAGCGAATATGTAATATTTATGTTAAATAAGCCGCGATGATGACGGCTGGTGGGGCAGGGAAGCGGGTTTGACTTTATATAGCCGCTCATGCGAACATTCGGCGCAATTTGTTGCTTTGACGTTGATATAGTTTTGAAAAAAATAGCGTGTTTTCTCTTCGTGGCCTGCGCCACAGCGATGCTTTACGGGAATTTTCCCGCTAAACAGATTGTTGATTGTGAAAAACAGGGCGTAGCAGAAGCGGTTTGCGCTGCGGCCGCGTGGGACAGTGAAAAAGTTGACCTGCTCCCGGCGTGGGATCCTGAATTGCAGAAGCTGATGACCGTGCAACAACACGCCTCTGCAGCTGAGGCAGGCGCTATTAAATCGTAAAAAAGCAGCCTTCAAAGGCTGCTTTTTTAGGTTTCATTGCTGAGTAAAATCGCTAAAACCAACCAAAACGAACGGACAACAGGCCGATTAGCGCAAGCGCTGCGCCGACATTTATCAGAAGGACGGTTTTGCTGGAAACATCCATAACGCCACCTTAATGAATTAGCCTCTACAGTTATAGTACGAGGTCAAAGGTTGCGCTATCGGACTAAGCCGAATCGGGCGTATTTCTGAAAATTTAAGCCGTGACTCGTTTTATTATGCCATAAACTCTGACGTACGCTGGGGTACGAAAAGGCATCGCTTGACGCGAAAATGCCTCTCAGGGAAGGAAGAAGAAAAATGACGTTGTACCAGAAAATGCTGGTTTTTTATGCAGTTATGGGCTGTATCTGCGCGGTAATAAGCTGGTTCTTAACGAAAGAGAGCCGCTGGATCCGCCTGCTGGCGGCGCTGCTGATTGGCGCGACATGGCCGTTCAGCTTTCCCATGGCGCTGCTGGTCTCTTTGTTCTGATTGAAAAATCGATGGCTAACTTTTAGTGATGACTGTATAAAAAAACAGGCTCAACTAACGGATGATCTTCGATGAACAGTTTCTATTCCTCTCAGGCCGGCGGCAACGTGCGCTGGCTGGACCTGCCCGGCCGCGGTGAACCAATTATCTTTATCCACGGACTGGGCTGCGCCTCAACCTATGACTATCCTCGCGTGGCCGCCGATCCTGCGCTGGCCGGACGGCGAACGATTCTGGTCGATTTACCCGGATACGGCTACAGCGACAAGCCGCCATCTTTCGGCTATCGCATCGGCGATCAGGCCGGAGTGATAGTTGAGCTTCTGGATTGCTTAGGGCTAACGCGCTGCTACTTATATGGTCACAGCATGGGCGGCAGCGTGGCGATTGAAGCCGCAGAACGGCTCGCCGAACGGGTGCTGGGGCTGCTGGTGGCCGAACCCAATCTCTATCCCGGGGGCGGTATGTACAGCAGACGCATCGCGGAACAAACCGAAGAGCGCTTTATTGCCCGGGGCTATGCCGAGATGCTCAGTGCCGAAACCTCGCCCTGGGCCGGTTGCCTGCAAAACAGCGCTCCGTGGGCGGTGTGGCGCGGAGCGTCCAGCCTGGTGAAGGGCGCTAATCCGTCCTGGTTTACCCGCTTTATCCATTTATCCTGTCCTAAGGCCCTGATTTACGGAGAGCATTCGTTACCGGCTCAAGAAGCGACGGATACTGTCGCGGCGGGGATCCCGCTGTTAGCGATCCCGCTGGCCGGGCATTCAATGGCGTGGGAAAACCCATCGGCGCTGGCCCGCACGCTGGACAATTTTTATGCCAGCATTGAGGCAGAAGTCTGATTCGTGATCGCTACATACGAAAAGAAACAATATTTCATTTATTTTGATATTCCGTTTCTTTCATATGTGGCGAGCGTGAAATGCGAATAATCAACATCCTGGGTATCTCGGCTTTACTCTGTACGCCTCTGCTTCTGCAAGGGTGCGTAACGCAACATCCGCGCGGGACGGCTTCCCGCCCGCAGCTTACGGCGGCGGAAGCGGCAAGCTTCACCATGGAGCGCTATTTTGCGCAGGGCGGCGCGTTGAGTGCCCCGGATGGGCCATGGTCGCCATCGCCAGTTAGCCTTCCGCAAACGGAAAGCGCCTGGCGCGTGGCGCCTGCGGGAGCGCCGTACTCCCGCATTCAGCAGGCGGTTAATGCGGCAATAGCCCAGCATTCGGCAAAGAATGAGCGTATCTATATCCGTATCGAGCCAGGCATCTATCGGGAAACGGTCTATATCCCCGCAGGGGCGCCGCCGATAACCCTTTATGGTGCCGGAGAGCAGCCCGAAGAGGTCAGGATTGAGCTGGCGGTGGATTCACAATTTTCTGCGCAGCGCTATCGCGAGCAGGTGAACGGCCAGCATCAGTATCGTGAAGGCGACCCCGCCTGGTACCAGTATGCGCTTTGCGCCGGGCGTACCAGTAAGACAATAGGCACCAACTGCGCGGCGGTGATGTGGTCGCAAAGCGCTGATTTCCAGCTGGTTAATCTTAGCGTAGCCAACAGTCTGCTGGATACCGTTGATGGCGGTACCCACCAGGGGGTGGCTCTGCGGACGGATGGCGATCGCGTGCAGCTGGAGAAAGTCCGTTTGCTGGGACGCCAGGATACGCTCTATTTGAATACCAGCAACCTGCGTAATGAAGCGGTGACGGATCGCATTAGCCGCGTATACGTCAAAGACAGCTACGTCGAAGGGGACGTGGATTATGTCTTCGGCCGGGCGAATGCGGTCTTTGACAATGTGCATTTCCACACCGTCTCGACGCGCCGTTCTCCCGAGGCTTACGTGCTGGCGCCGAACACGTTGCCGGATAATCCATACGGCTTTCTGGTGAAGAACAGCCGCTTTACCGGCGACAGCGGCTATCAGGGCAGTTTCAAGGCAAAGCTGGGCCGCGCCTGGGATCAGGGGGCAGGCAAGACCGGCTATTTAGCGGGGCAGACCGCCAACGGACAGGTGCTGATCGCCAACAGCGCTATCGATCAAAGCTACGATCGGCTTTCCCCATGGGGCGCTGCGGCCACCACCTCCCGACCGTTCCGCGGCAATATTTCCGCAGAACGACAGCTGGATGACGTGGCCTTTAATCGCCTGTGGGAATTCAAGAACCATTGGCGGCCGTGAAACTTAAAACGGCAGCTCGCGCGGGAGCGTTTGCAGCGTGATCCAGCGCAGCTCGGTAAACTCGGCAATCCCCGCGCGTCCGCCAAAGCGGCCATAGCCCGATGATTTACAGCCGCCAAACGGCATTTGCGCTTCATCGTGCACGGTGGGGCCGTTGATGTGGCAAATGCCGGTTTGCAGATTTTGCGCCAGGTTCCACGCCCGGGCGCTGTCCCGACTGTATATCGCCGACGAGAGGCCATATTCGCTTTCGTTCGCGACGGCCAGCGCTTCGGCTTCGTTCTGAACGCGAATAATCGATTTCACCGGGCCGAACGATTCCTCATGCCAGATGCGCATTTCCCGGGTGACGCCATCGAGCAGGGTGGCGCGCATTTGCGTCGAATTGGATGTGCCGCCTGTGAGCAGGCGCGCGCCCTTCGCCAGCGCATCCTCTATCAAGGCATTGCAGCGGGTGACGGTCTTCATCTCTACCACCGGGCCGAGCAGGCTGGCGGGCAGGGCCGCCGCGCGCCTGGCCAGTAGCGCCACAAACTCTTCCGCGACGGCCGCATCCACAATGATGCGCTCGGTCGACATGCAGATTTGTCCGGCGTTGGCGAATGCGCCAAAAACGGCGCCCGCAGCCGCCTGTTCGAGGTCAGCGTCGTCGAGCACCAGCAGCGGTGCCTTGCCGCCCAGTTCAAGCACCGCCGGTTTCAGATGCTCCCCGCAGGTGCGGGCGATAATCCGTCCTACCGGCGTCGAACCGGTGAAGTTGATGCGGCGTACGGCGGGGTGCGCTATTAGAGACTCCACCAGCGCAGGAGCGTCGGCGGGAGTGCAGGTCAGATAATTCACCACGCCGGCGGGGAAGCCCGCCGCCGCCAGGGCATCGATAATTAGCCCCTGAGTCGCCGGCGAGAGCTCCGCGCCTTTGAGAATAACCGTATTTCCGCAGGCCAGCGGCGTGGCGATAGCGCGAGTCGCCAGAATCAATGGTGCGTTCCACGGCGCCATGCTGAGTACGACGCCCGCCCCCTGACGGATGCCCAACGCCAGATTTCCCGGCACGTTAGAGGGGATCACCTGGCCTTCGATTTGCGTGGTCAATGCGGCGGCTTCGCGCAGGATATCGGCGGCCAGATGCACGTTAAAACCGGCCCAGTGCGCGGTGGCTCCCGTTTCGGCCGCCATCGCGGCAATAAACTTCGCCTCACGGCGCAGCATCTCTTCGGCAGCGTCCAGCAGGAGGCGTCGCCGTTCTGCGGGTATCGTATCGCGCCATTGCGGATACGCCGCGCCGGCGGTATCGGCGCAGCGGCGAGCGTCAGCCAGGCTGGCGGCGCTGGCAACGGAGGCGTTTTCTTGCGTCAGCGGGTTGTGGCGGGTAAAAGTGGCATGGCCTTCCGCATCGTGCCACTGGCCGTTGGTGTAGAGAGTGCAGGTTATTGTCATTGTAGGTTTCTCCTGGCGTTGCGATTTGCCGAGTGTACCGGGTTGCGCCGCCGCGTGATGCCGCCCGGGCGGTTATCGCCCTGTTTTTTCGCAACCTTTCGCACGCTTCACATTTATGACTGAAATCGAGGGGGGGGGGGGTGAGAGTAG
>NZ_JBEAFR010000066.1:0-49757 GCF_040062315.1 Klebsiella sp. GW_Kp181 | reverse complement strand
CGGCGGTGAACCTGTAGCCCGGGCAAGGCGCGTTAAGCGCCGCCCCCGGGAGCAGGGGCGGTGCCAGAGAGACTATTTCTGCGCCAGCGCTTTAAACACCATGGCCACCGCGTGGGCTCCGGGGTCCATATTGCCGCGCAGACTATCGCTGTTCAGGTACGATGCGCGTCCTGCACCTGCTTTGCTGGCGTGAAGCGTACGATCCGCGCCCGCCTGCGCCGCCGCGAAAGCGGCCTGCAGATTTTCCGGTTCGGCCAGCAGCGCCGCCAGCGCCGGTTGCAGGGCGTCAATCATGGTTCGGTCGCCTTCGTCGGCACCGCCGTAAAACTTCATCTGCGCCAGACCGGCGTTTAGCGCTTCGGCGACGCTTGCCCCCTGTTCCAGCTTCTGCCCGGCGGCGGTAAAGAAAATCGACATCAGCACGCCGCTGGAACCGCCCATCACAACCGTCAGACGCTCGCCAATCAGGGCGAACAGCGTGGCGAGGTTAGCCAGCGGCAGCTGACGGCGCTGAAGTAAGTCGGCGATATCGCGTGCGCCAGCGGCAAAAGTGGAGCCAGTATCGCCGTCGCCAACCTTCGCATCCAGCGCATTGAGGTCCGCTTCCAGATCGGATAGCGTACCGGTCACCCGCTCTACGTAGCCTGCAACCTCGCTATTCTCCGAGGGCGTAAACTCCACCCGCGTACTGCGCAGCGACGAGGGCATCACGCTGATTGCGCGCGGCTGCACTGGCGTCTGCCAGCCGGCGGTTTCGACCGCGGAGAGCAGCGCTTTCTCAATGCTCTCTTCCAGCACGATGGCGGTGAGGGAAAAGCCTTTCATATCCAGCGCGGTGACCAGCGACGCCGGGCCTATCAGCCAGTCAATTCGCTGATGCAGCGGGGTATTGGCCAGCTCGCGGGTCAAAATTGCCATTTCGGCAATCGATACGCCGCCGAGATTATTGATCATCACCGCCAGGCGGCCGGTTTCCGGCAGGGCGGCGCTGAGCTTCTCTACCATCAGCGTAACGATTTCCGCACTGTTCTGCGTGGCGATAACCGAAGCGCCCGGTTCGCCGTGGATCCCCATCCCCAGTTCGGCCTGATCCGGATGATGGCGCGGAGTCGTTTCCGCATCCTGCGGCAGGTGACAGCTGGAAAGGGCCAGACCGAGGCTGAAGGTGTGTCTGGCGGCATACTGCGCTTCGCGCAGCACGGTCGCCAGATTGTGGCCGCGTTCGGCGAAGTAGCCGGCCACTTTATGCACCAGAATCGTCCCGGCAATACCGCGCGGGTGTTTGTTATCCGGCAGCGAAATATCATCGCCAACGATCAGCATTTCGACGTTATAGCCCATGCGGCGCGCTTTCTCCGCGGCGAGGCCGAAGTTCAGACGATCGCCGGTGTAGTTCTTGACGATCAGCAGGCAACCGGCATCGCCGGTCACGGCCTGGATGGCGGTCAGCACCGCATCGACGCTCGGCGAGGCAAAAAGATCGCCGCAGACGGCGGCGGTCAGCATGCCTTTACCGACAAAGCCCGCGTGGGCCGGTTCGTGACCGGAACCGCCGCCGGAGATCACCGCCACGTTGTTTTTGTCGAGATCGCGACGCACCACCACGCGAATGGCGGGATCGCTTTCCAGCCGCGCCAGGTTATTCCACGGGCTGGCGATAATGGTTCCTTCAATCACTTCATTGACGAGGTTGGCGCGCTGATTAAAAAAGAATTGAGACATAACGGATCCTGAAAGTTAAGCGAGTTCCCGGAGGGGACAGCCTCCGGGGCGAGAAGGTTAGAGCAGGCTAGGCGCGAATCACGCGCTTGCCGGGAATATCAAGGATGACGGTCTCCCCCTTTTGTAGCGTGGTCAGGACATCGCTCTGCTGGCAAAGCATCGCGATACCCGCCTGACGGGCGATAATGGCGCCGTGAGAGAGTTCACTGCCGGCCTGCAGACAGATCCCCTTCACCCGTTCCGCATCGAGCTGCAGGACGGTAGAAGGAAAAATATCGTCGGCCACGAGGATCGAGGGGCCGTCAAACTGCGGTAGTACTTCGTTGCTCCCGTTAAGGTGACGCAGCGTGCGGTGCAAAATATCTTCAATATCAATATAGCGCGCCTGTAGGTAAGGATCGTCGAGATGACGATATTGTTGGCTTAAATCGTTCAGCACCTGATGCCACGCCCACTCCGCGCTGCATTGCTCGTCGCGCACCCTATCGCAGGCGGCGGCGTATAAATCAGGGTCATCGAGCAGGGTATGATGCCCGGAGAAGATGGCCGCGATGTCGGCGGAAAACTTCGCCTCCGCCAGGGTCGTCAGCGCGCTAAGCTCTTCCAGCGTCCGATCGATGGCCCGTTTTAGCCGCAGCTGCTGCTGACCGATGGCGACGCCTTTTTCCCGTGAGACCTTCTCCTGCGGCTGGGAATAGAGTACGACCTTACCCTGTACGCGATTGGCGCAGGCGGGCTGAGTCGCAGACGCCGCCTCCGTTTGCTCGCCGAAATTCTCCGCCGCCAGCGCCTGGAACGCTGCCAGCGCGGCATCGGCATCCGGCCCGCGAGCAAGCAGCCTTAAGGTATCGTTACGGCGCACCTGAAGCAGGGCGATTTGGTTGAGGCTGTCGGGCGTGACGCACTTACCTCCTTTCTCCAGCACCAGGTCGGCGTTGAATCCCGCCAGCGCGGCGACCAGCTTTGACGCCGGGCGAACGTGCAGGCCGTTGTGGTTTTGAATCACCACGGAAACCGAGCGCGCATCGCGGTCGTCGATCGGCGCGGCGGTCAACGCCGCGTGTTGCGGTTGCGATGGCAATCCCAGCTGTACGCGTTTTGCCTCCAGCGCGTTCATGGCATCTTCGATGACCTTGTCGATGCCGGCCCCGGCGGCGGCGCTCACCGTCGCCGCCAGCGTTCCTTCCACCAGCGGCGCCGCGCACAGGCGAACCTTCGCCGCAATGGCCGGATCGAGGAGATCCAGCGCGGTTTCGGCGCTCAGCAGGGCGCTGCCAATATCCATCATCACCAGGATATGATCGGCGTCGGCTACGGACTCGATGGCTTCCATAACCTTAATGGGATCGGTGCCGATCGAGCTGGTGGGATCGTCAATTCCGGCGGCGATCGCCAGCTTACAGCCATCGTTCATTAACATCTGCCGGGCCAGTTCTCCGACACCTTCGCCCAGACGAGCGCTATGCGAAACAATCACCAGGTTTACCATCGCGTTTTCCTTACTCTTTGGCCGCTGCGGCCAGCATCTGAACCATCAACATTACCGAGGTCGCGCCCGGATCCTGGTGCCCGATGCTGCGTTCGCCCAGGTAGCTGGCCCGCCCTTTGCGAGCCTGCATGGCGATGGTGGCCTGGACGGCGGCTTGCGCCTGTTCGCAGGCAGCATCAAGAGCGCTTTGGATCGACAGGTGCTGTTCGCTGGACTGGCGCAGCGATTCCACTACCGGCAGCCAGACGTCGCACATGGTTTTATCGCCCGGCTCGGCTTTGCCGCGATTCACCACGCCTTCCGCGCCTTCGCGGATGGCTTGATAAAGCTCGTCCAGGGTCAGACTCTGATGGGCCTGGGTCACCTGAGCGGCGCGGATAAAGAAGGTGCCGAACAGCGGGCCGCTGGCCCCACCGACGTTGGACAGCAGCGTCATACCGGTATTTTTAAGAATGAAACCAATGTCTTTATCGGCAATCGAAGGCAGCTTTTCCACCACCTTGCTAAAACCACGATGCATATTCAGGCCGTGGTCGGCATCGCCGATCTCCCGGTCCAGACCGGTCAAAAAATCGCTCTCTTTGGTGAAGATATCGCCGCAGCGATAGAGCCAGTCAACGATTTGCGTTCTGCTTAATGACATGTCGTGCTCCTTATTTTCCCCAGTTCAGCGCCGGGGTGTGAACCGGGGCGTCCCATAATGCCAGCGTCTCGTCATCGGCTTTTAACAGGGTGATGGAAAAACCGACCATATCCAGAGAGGTACAGTAGCTGCCGATAAGATTGCGCTCGATCGCGATGCCGGTTTCCTCGCAGCGCTGCGTCAGACGGTTATAGACGCCGTAGAGTTCGGACAGCGGCGTGGCGCCGAGGTTGTTGACCAGCGCGATAACCCGATCGCCTTTTTGCAGCGCCTGCTTGGTCTGCGTTACCTCCTGCCACGCGCCTTTCACGTTGTCCCAGTGGCGCAGCGTGCGGCTATAGGCGCCGTTTTCCAGCAGAGTATCGAACATTTCGTCAACGGTGCGATCGAGGGAGGTGAAGCGGCGGCGGTCGATGCCCGGTTCGCCGTGAATGCCGACGCCGAACTCCATCTCATCGTCCTGCAGTTCGAATGAGGGCTGGCCGGCGGCCGGAACGGTGCAGGCGCCCAGCGCGATGCCGATAGAGTGGCCGAGGTTGTTAAGCTTGCGCCCCAGTTCAGCGCATGCTGCCAGCGAGTCGCCGCGTTCGGCGGCCGCGCCCACCAGTTTTTCAATCAGCACGGTATTGGCCACGCCGCGCCGTCCGGCGGTATAGAGGCTGTCTTTTACCGCCACATCGTCATCGACTACCACGGTGGTGACCTTGATGCCGCTTTCGTGTAGCAGCTCGGTGGCGGTTTCAAAGTTAAGAATATCGCCAGTGTAGTTTTTAATAATCAGCAGCACGCCTTCGCCGCCGTCGATGTTCATGGCGCACTCAAACATTTTATCCGGCGTTGGGGAGGTGAAAATTTCCCCCGGACAGGCCCCGGAAAGCATGCCCAGGCCAATATATCCGCAGTGCATCGGCTCATGACCGCTGCCGCCGCCGGAAAGCAGCGCTACTTTCCCGGCCACCGGTGCATCGGCGCTGGTGACGTAGACCGGATCATGATGCAGCGTTAGTTCAGGGTGCGCTTTTGCCAGGCCCGCCAGTTGTTCACTCAGGACATCTTCGACACGGTTAATCAGTTTTTTCATTGTTTATTCTCCATCGGAGTTTCGATGCGGCCTCTCTGCTGACGGAAGCGGTCATCGTGTAGGGGTATCGCCTGTCGATATGCGATATCGGGCGATGTATTGATTCTGGCTGAGTTAACGGGAAAAAAAATTGCCATAAAATGAGTTTCATTACGAAACGCGCACGGTGAATTTTGTTCCGTTATGAAACGCTTTTGCCGGGAGAAATCGAAAAATGCGAGCCAGGGCGACTATTTCATCTCACTTCACATACTTGCCAGACGCGGGGGGAGAAAAAATTTTACCTCTCCAGGCGCCAGTAGCGGCGAAAAACGCCGTACTTCATCCACTTTTTCCGCTTGTTTTGCGCTCAACGAGCGGATCGAGATCGCAATCCCGTCGTTTCATATGAATTCATGTTTCAATATGAAACGATAAAATGTGCACCCTGTTTCATATCGGGACAAAAAGGGGAAACATTTTTTTGCCCGCGGCTCGCCCTACAGTGATGACATCGCTCAGGTAGCGCTTTTGTTCCCGCTTTTAATACCAGGCCGGACGGGGAAATACCGGGGCACATCGTGTCAAAACATGCACTTATTTGAGGGTGAACGGAATGCTAAAAGTTATTCAATCTCCAGCCAAATATCTCCAGGGACCGGATGCATCCACGCTGTTTGGCGAGTACGCTAAAAACCTGGCGGACAGCTTTTTCGTGATTGCCGATGACTTCGTGATGAAGCTGGCGGGTGAGAAAGTGTTGAACGGTTTGCATAGCCACAATATCAGCTGCCATGCGGAGCGCTTCAACGGCGAGTGCAGCCACGTTGAGATCAATCGCCTGATCGCCATTCTGAAGCAGCACGGCTGCCGCGGCGTGGTGGGCATCGGCGGCGGCAAGACGCTCGATACGGCGAAAGCGATAGGCTATTACCAGAAGCTGCCGGTGGTGGTGATCCCGACGATTGCCTCCACCGATGCGCCAACCAGCGCGTTGTCGGTTATTTATACCGAAGCCGGTGAATTTGAAGAGTATCTTATTTACCCGAAAAATCCGGACATGGTGGTGATGGATACGACGATTATCGCTAAAGCCCCGGTACGCCTGCTGGTGGCCGGGATGGGCGATGCGCTTTCAACCTGGTTTGAAGCCAGGGCCTGCTATGACGCCAGAGCCACCAGCATGGCCGGCGGCCAGTCGACGGCGGCGGCGCTGAGCCTGGCGCGCCTGTGCTATGATACGCTGCTGGCGGAAGGCGAAAAGGCCCGCCTCGCCGCTCAGGCCGGAGTGGTGACCGATGCGCTGGAACGCATCGTTGAAGCGAATACCTACCTTAGCGGAATCGGCTTTGAAAGCAGCGGCCTGGCCGCCGCGCACGCCATTCACAATGGTTTCACCATCCTCGAAGAGTGCCACCACCTGTACCATGGCGAGAAAGTCGCGTTTGGTACCCTGGCGCAGCTGGTGCTGCAAAATAGCCCGATGGAAGAGATCGAAACGGTGCTGAACTTCTGCCATACCGTCGGCCTGCCGGTCACGCTGGCGCAAATGGGCGTTAAAGAGGGCATCGACGAGAAAATTCAGGCGGTAGCAAAAGCGACCTGTGCGGAAGGCGAAACCATCCATAACATGCCGTTCCCGGTCAGCGCGCAGAGCGTGCATGCGGCAATTCTGACCGCCGACCTGCTTGGACAGCAGTGGCTGGCGCGTTAATTTAGCGTCGTCCTGTCCCGCCTCGTTAATGAGAAGGGGCGTTTTATCCCCCTCTGGCGGTTACCGCCGGAGGGGTTGTCGTTTAAGTAACAGCGGAAATGGATATGACTGCGCAGACTCAGAGCTTTCCCCTGGTGATAACCCAGTCGTGGCATCGTTGCAGTAAGTTTATGCAGCGGGAAACCTGGCAGACGCCGCATCAGGCGCAGGGGCTGACCTTCGAATCGATTTGTCGGCGTAAGACCGCGCTGCTGACGATTGGCCAGGCGGCGCTGGAAGATGCCTGGGAGTATATGGATAACCGCCCCTGCGCATTGTTTATCCTTGATGAGTCCGCCTGTATTCTCAGCCGCTGCGGCGATCCGCAGACCCTTGACCAGCTGGCGGCGCTGGGGTTTCGTGACGGTAGCTACTGCGCGGAAAGCATCATCGGCAGCTGCGCGCTCTCGCTGGCCTCCATGCTCGGGCAGCCGGTCAAAACGACGGGCGAGCAGCATTTTAAACATGCGCTGCACGGATGGTCGTTTAGCTCTACGCCGGTGTTTGATAACCATGGGCGCCTGTTCGGTTCCATTTCTTTGTGCTGCCTGACGGAAGAACAGGCTTGGCCGGACCTCTCCCTGACCCTGGCTATCGCCAGGGAAGTGGGCAACTCGCTGCTCACCGATAGCCTGCTGGCCGAGTCGAATCGCCACCTTAACCAGATGTACGGTCTGCTGGAGAGCATGGATGACGGGGTGATGGCGTGGAACGAGCAGGGCATTTTGCAGTTTCTGAACGTGCAGGCCGCGACGCTGCTGCACCTCGATGCCCAGGCCAGCCAGGGGAAAAACATCAATGAACTGGTGACGCTGCCGGCTCTGTTGCGCCGGGCGATCAAGCACGCGCGCGGGCTGAACCATGTGGAAGTCACCTTCGAGAGCCAGCATCAGTTCGTTGATGCCGTCATCACGCTCAAGCCGATCGTCGAAGAGCAGGGCAACAGTTTCATCTTGCTGCTGCATCCGGTCGAGCAGATGCGTCAGCTGATGACCAGCCAGCTTGGCAAAGTGAGCCATACCTTTGAGCAGATGTCGGCTGACGATCCTGAAACCCGGCGGTTAATTCACTTTGGCCGTCAGGCGGCGCGCGGCGCTTTTCCAGTGCTGCTGTGCGGTGAGGAAGGGGTGGGTAAAGAGCTGCTCAGCCAGGCGATTCACAATGAGAGCGAGCGGGGTGGCGGACCGTATATCGCGGTTAACTGCCAGCTGTATGCCGACAGCGTCCTTGGGCAGGATTTTATGGGCAGCGCGCCGACGGACGAGGAAAACGGGCGTCTTAGCCGTCTCGAGCTGGCCAACGGCGGGACGCTGTTTCTGGAAAAAATCGAATATCTGGCGCCGGAGCTGCAGTCCGCGCTGTTGCAGGTGATCAAGCAAGGGGTATTAACCCGTCTGGATGCCCGGCGTTTGATTCCGGTGGACGTTAAAGTCATCGCCACCACTACCGTCGATCTTGCCAACCTGGTGGAACAAAACCGCTTTAGCCGCCAGCTTTACTACGCGCTGCACTCTTTTGAAATCGTTATTCCGCCGCTGCGGGCGCGGCGTAACAGTATTCCTTCGCTGGTCCACAATCGTCTTAAGAGTCTGGAGAAGCGTTTTTCCTCGCGGTTGAAGATGGATGACGATGCGCTGGCGCAGCTGGTGGCCTACTCCTGGCCGGGTAATGATTTTGAGCTGAACAGCGTGATTGAAAATATCGCCATTAGCAGCGAGAACGGCCATATCCGTTTGAGTAATCTGCCGGAATATCTCTTTGCCGAGCGGCCCGGCGCCGACGCGGGTTCCTCGCTGCTGCCCGCCAGCCTGACCTTCAGCGCCATTGAAAAAGAGGCCATCATCCATGCCGCCCGCGTGACCAGCGGACGGGTACAAGAGATGGCGCAGCTGCTGAATATTGGCCGCACCACGCTGTGGCGAAAAATGAAACAGTACGATATCGATGCCGGCCAGTTTAAGCATAAAAATCAGGAGTAACCGGGCACTCAGCCTGACGCCGCGATGGTACTTGTTCGCGGCGTTAGCGATCGCTCTATCAGAAAGCCTGGCGGAAGATAGCGACAATCTCTTTCTCGTTACCCTTGCGCGGATTTGAGAAGGCGTTGCCGTCTTTCAAGGCCATCTCCGCCATATAGGGGAAGTCAGCCTCTTTAACTCCCAGCTCGCTCAGATGCTGCGGAATGCCGATATCGGAAGAGAGGCGGGCGATGGCGCGAATGGCCGACTCGGCGGCGTCCATGGTTGAAAGTCCGTGGATGTTTTCTCCCATAAATTCGGCGATGTCGGCAAACTTTTCCGGATTGGCGATCAGGTTGTAGCGCGCAACGTGCGGCAACAGAACCGCGTTCGCCACGCCGTGCGGCATATCGTACAGGCCGCCAAGCTGATGGGCCATGGCGTGAACGTAACCGAGGTTGGCGTTATTGAAAGCCATCCCCGCCAGCAGGGAAGCGTAGGCCATGTTTTCGCGGGCTTGCAGGTTGCTGCCCAGCGCGACGGCCTGGCGCAAGTTCCGGGCGATCAGGCGGATGGCCTGGATCGCGGCGGCATCGGTGACCGGGTTGGCATCTTTTGAAATATAGGCCTCCACGGCGTGGGTTAACGCATCCATGCCGGTTGCGGCGGTCAGCGGCGCCGGTTTGCCAAGCATGAGCAGCGGGTCATTGATGGAGACCGAGGGCAGGTTACGCCAGCTGACGATAACGAACTTCACTTTTGTTTTGGTGTTGGTCAGTACGCAGTGGCGGGTCACTTCGCTGGCGGTACCGGCGGTGGTATTCACCGCGACGATCGGCGGCAGTGGGTTAGTCAGGGTTTCTATGCCGGCATAGCGGTAAAGATCCCCTTCGTGGGTAGCCGCGATACTAATCCCTTTACCGCAGTCATGAGGGCTACCGCCGCCGACGGTGACGATAATATCGCACTGTTCTTGACGAAAGACCGCAAGGCCATCGCGCACGTTGGTGTCTTTTGGATTTGGCTCGACGCCATCAAAAACCACCACCTCAATACCGGCTTCCTGCAGATAGCCGAGAGTTTTATCCACCGCGCCGTCTTTGATGGCCCGCAGACCTTTATCGGTGACCAGCAGCGCTTTTTTACCGCCCAGCAGCTTACAGCGTTCGCCGACGACAGAAACAGCATTGGGACCAAAAAAGTTCACGTTTGGCACCAGATAATCAAACATACGATAGCTCATAATATATCTTCCTGGTTGGATTTATTATTTAGAGAAACCCTTCAGAGCCGTTTCGGCTAATAACATGTCCTGTTCGACGGTACCGCCGCTCACGCCAACGGCGCCGATGACTTCCTCGTTAAAAATAACTGGCAGGCCGCCGCCAAAAGGAATGATTCGCTGCTGGTTGGTGAGTTGTAATCCATATAGCGGTGCGCCCGGTTGGACTAACGCTGTAATTTGATGAGTGCCTTTTTGCAGGCCGCATGCCGTATAGGCTTTATTGAGCGCAATATCGCAGCTGGTTATAAATGCCTCATCCATACGCTGCATCAGGAGCATATTTCCGCCGCGGTCAACAACGGCAAAGACCACCGGCACGTTCATTTCAAGGGCTTTCGCCTCAACGGCAGTAGCCATTTCTTTCGCAGCCGCCAGCGTGATAGTGGTGATGTGTTTGATCTTATCCATAATCTCTCCTGTTAATATCCAGGGCTGGATCGCGATAATTATCGCAGGCATATATTTCAACTGCTGTTTGCGGGCTTATTCTCTCGCCGCAGGTTATTAAGTCAATAGCGAGAAAGATACTATCTAATTGAGTTTTTTATTACCGCAGGCTGTTTTTTGATAACGATCGTTTAGCTGTATCACAGTTTGTTATTAATCTTCTTTTGCATGTTTCATCATGGAACTTCTGTTTTTTATTCTGTGCCAGACTGGAACGAAATTAATTTTCTTAACTTACGGCTTTACATCGCTTTTTGCTGATTAACGGCGAGAAGAAGGCGAGTTTATCGATAAGCCGTCGCGCAGGGTGAAGTTTTCTGCCTTTTTACTCAGCGGGCATCGCACCGTGATGCGAGCGCGCGGCGTGGAGGGGAGCAAAACGCCGCATTAGTCGAGCAGAAAAGCGCCACGCAAGCGTTTAGCTGGGGCCTGAATCAAAGAAAGACAACGATCTCTTTGATATCCCGACGGAGTTGGGTCCATATTATAAACATGTTCATTACGTGGTTAATTTTAAGGATAAGAGCATGCCAACAGCAATCGATAAAGCCCTGGATTTTATTGGTGGTATGAACACATCGTTACCGGTGCCGAATACTATGGATGAAAGTACCGCTAAGGGGATCCTGAAGTATTTGCATGAACTAGGCGTACCGGCCAGCGCTGCGCAGGTCACGGCCCGTGGTGAGAAGGAGGGGTGGAGTGCCGGGTTCACGCAAAAAGTAGCCGGATGGGCGGACAAAATTGCCTCTGGCAACCGCATTATTATCAAAAACCCAGAATACTTTACTGCTTATATGCGCGAACAGCTGCAGGCGCTGGCGTAAGCCGCCTGTCGCCATATTCACCATAAGACGTGGCGCTATACAGGAGCCGTAAAATGCAAAAAGGGCTGACGATTTCTCGCCAGCCCTTGCTGTATCTGGTGGCCCCTGCTGGACTTGAACCAGCGACCAGGTGATTAAGGACCATAACCTGACATAGTTCTCATTGTACGCTATTTTTTATTTTTTTTAGTTATAATCAAATGGTTAATTTGATTTTTTGTTTCTGTCTGCTTGTCTCATTTCTCTACTGTCTTTCCTTACCTGAAGCAAAAATGGGCATTGCCTCAGGGGACGTTTATCCTCTGAAAGGTAACCTCATGGCCGCCAGGCATATAAGACGTTACTGGTCACAGTTGATGTATTGAAAGACAAGCGTGAGTATCTGATCCCACTGACTGAAAAGCGCAGGGTATTTGAGTTCCGGGAGGAGTGGAGCAATAACTTTCAGCGGCAGCAGGAAAACAACGTTGTGAACTCGTTCGGAAGGAGATAAGGGCTTGTCAAAATATGAGCTAAATTCAGCAGAAGAGCGTTATCAGCCTGGGTCTGGAGATTTAGTACTGGCTAATAAGCTGGGTATTACTGATGACGAAGAAATGGAGACGCTGGAATCAGGCCTGTTATTGATGCTTTATGAACGGTTGTTTATCGAAGGTCAGCCTCCTTCTGTGCTGGCATTTGAGCACGTCAGTGGATGGCATCGCCAGTGGCTGGGGAATGTGTATGACTGGGCCGGGAAATTACGTCATGCTAACCTGGCTAAAGATGGTTTTCAGTTTGCTGCTGCCGACAGAATTCCACTGCTTCTCGATAGTTTTGATAAGCAATTTCTTTCCCGGTCTGCTGAGTTGAAATTCCTGGTTCGTCCGGAACTGGTTCGTTATCTGGCTGAATGCCACGTGGAGTTTATTTTGATCCATCCATTCAGAGAAGGTAACGGGCGTCTTTCACGACTGCTTTGTGATGTACTGTCGGTTGTGGCGGGTAAGGGCTTACTGGATTACAGTCTATGGGATGAGCACAAGGCCTTTTATTTCAGAGCAATACAGGCAGGCATATCAGGAAACTATAGCCCTATGATGCAACTGATGAGCGATATCTTACCAGATTAACGGGCAAGACCAACGGCTTTCGCCTGCGCCTGATTTTTTTTGAGCTGCTGCTCAATTTTTTGTACAGATGCACCGGTTTCGATTGCGGTTGAACTGGCTACGGAACGGTAGATCTGGGCTTTAGTGACAGGCGTTTTTTTCATAATGTCGCGTCTACTGGAGTTGTTGTGGAAATTTTAGAGTGTAACGAGATTGCTTGCAAGGTATAGCCCGATTTCCATTTTAGGTTATATAAATCAATGCATAACGTACGTATAGCGCAAGTGGCGAAGCATCATACCGGACGACCAATGGAATGATATTAATGCAGCTAAATTTTTACTCTCTGCCTATGGCTGTATTGTGAATATTGCGGGCAGCATTCCTGATTTATACCACTATCCGAGAATGCTGGCAGCAAGATGCAGAAAACAGGGAGCAATTCCTTGCCTTACCGAAATGACAGCCAAAGAAAAAGGGCTGACGATTTCTCGCCAGCCCTTGCTGTATCTGGTGGCCCCTGCTGGACTTGAACCAGCGACCAAGCGATTATGAGTCCGAACTATATTCTAATAAAAACAAATATATACAGTTAAATCAAACGCATAGCATTTCGTATATTGTCGAAAAGTATTGCATAGTGCTGCGCTGTGCTGCCATTTTGCTGCCACTTATCAGGTTTAATGGGTTAAGTTGAACCGCTTCTGTAAGGTGGTCAGGGGCGAAGTGAGCATAACGCATCGTGACTTTGATATCTGTATGCCCGAGGATGCGTTGTAAAACTAAAATATTGCCGCCGCCCATCATGAAATGGCTGGCAAAAGTATGCCGTAAAACATGCGAAAGCTGACCGTCAGGAAGTTCAATTCCCGCCCGTTTTACTGCGCTCCTGAATGCTGAGTAACATCCGGTAAAGAGCGGTTTAGAGGTTCGGCTTTTGGGTAGTAATTCATAAAGCTCGTCACTGATAGGAACAGCTCGGTTCTTCTTACCTTTCGTTCTGATAAAAGTGATTTTTCCGGGGCTTATCTGCTTTCCAGTTAAACTTTCCGCCTCACCCCATCTTGCTCCGGTTGCAAGGCAGATTTTAACAATCATGGTTAAATCCTCCGCCTTGCTTTTTTCACATTCTTCCAGCAAGCGAGCCGCTTCCTCAACTGTAAGCCAGGCCAGCTCAATTTCTGCGATCTTAAACTCTCTGACGTTTTCAAGAGGGTTGGGTGCTGTCCAGTCATCAAGTCTTTTCAGCTCGTTGAACATAGCCCGAAAGTAAGCTAGTTCAAGGTTAACCGTGCGAGGGGTGACAGCCTTAACGCGATCAGAGCGGGTTATTTTTCCGCTTAGTCGCTGTTCTCTATAAGTTGAGAACAGTTTAGCGTTGAATTCTGTAGCGAGGGGATCGCCCATTGCGAGACTGGCAAACTCCATTGCGCCTTTACGCTTTTCACCATCAGCAAGCGTAACGCCATGTGCGTTATACCAAGCTGTAACCAAATCCCGAACGCGGCGTTTATCAGTTTTCTCGCCCAGCCACGGCTTATCTTGAGCCTGATCTTTTATGTGGCGCTCAAATGCTAAAGCCTCCCCTTTGGTCGCGAACTGGCGACGGATGCGCTTTCCATCCCTACCGTTTGGGAAAACCTGAGCCTGCCACTTTCCGTTAGGTAGTTTTGAAACAGCCATAATTCACATGCTCTCTGTACGAGTGATTATTTTCCCAAGGATTTTTATGTCATCAATTTTGCATTCGAAAGAGGCCTTGCCATTCTCAACTCGCACGCGTCCGCCAGGAAAGCGGTACAGCTCGCGGACGCTTACAATCCCATCAATTTCAATGAACCAGAACCCATCTACCAATTCGCCATCGTAACGGTCAGCAAGGTAGGTCGTTTTGTCAGCATTCAGGATGAACGGTGAATTCAAGCCCTCTGGAATTGTCGATGTATCAGCTATGACATCTTTTTGGGTTGAGATATTCCCATTCGTGATGTCCATGCGTTTTAAATAGGTGATATTTTCATCGTTGCCCCCAAGGAACCTGCTTCCTTCCCCTGTGCTAAGCCAAATTAGTGATGCTCCTGTTTCAAGATGACAAACGATCACCCAGTCGGCTGGGAAGGTATCGCGTGCATACCTGTTAGCCATAGTGCTTTGCGAGACGCCAAGCTGATGGCAGAGGGCTATGCGGGTAGTGAAACCATAAGCTTCCAGAATGCGAGCAATGACCTCTTTTCCGCCTCTATTTTGAGATATGAAATCTCGAATCAGCTTTACGTCATCTTTATTCGTTAAGTTTCGTGTTGACATGATTGTTTTGTGATCCTAATATCTCGATTCAAGATGTTGTGAATAGTGTTAAACAGTGCCTAATAGTGAGTTAGGCACCCAAACCGAGGAATAGTGCATCATGAGTCGCCAATTATCAATGCGCCCTAGCATCAATCTTGTGGTGTCTGAACCATTCATTACCCTGGATGAGTTCTGCCGCCGTACCGGTTACAAACTCAGCTACGCCCGCCAAATGATCCGTGAAGGTCGCCTTCCAATTCGTAAAAAGGAAGGGGTAAACAGCCTTATCGAAGTAAACATGTTTGCATTGACGATGGAAGCGGCTCAAGGCTGCGAAATCGCAATGCAAGCTTGATAGTTCCATTTTGGGATATAGAGAGGCCAAAAACATGTTTGATTTCAGGGTTTCCAAACATCCGCATTTTGATGAAGCCTGCCGGGCTTTCGCACTGCGTCATAACATGACGAAGCTGGCAGGGCGTGCCGGGATGAATGTTCAGACTCTGCGCAATAAGCTTAACCCGGACCAGCCGCACCAACTTACCGCGCCGGAAATCTGGCTGCTTACTGATCTGACCGAGGATTCAGCGTTGGTGGATGGTTTCCTGGCGCAGATCCACTGCCTCCCGTGCGTGCCGCTAAACGAAGTCGCGCGCGAAAAGATGCCGGATTATGTTCTAAAAGCCACGGCAGAAATCGGCCGCGTGGCTGCCGGCGCTGTTTCCGGCGAAGCGCACACAACGGCAGGGCGCCGCCAGATTGTTGATAGCATCAATTCAGTTACTCGACTGATGGCATTAACCGCAGTGACGTTGCAGGCGCGCCTGCAGGCAAGCCCGGCGATGGCCAGCACCATTGATACAGTCACTGGCCTGGGTGCCTCGTTTGGTTTGATTTGAGGTGGCTATGTTGAATAACCAACCATCACTCGCATCGCTGCTCGTTAAGCAAAGCCCATCACCTCATTTCGGGCATGGCTGGATCATGGGGAAGGATGGCAAGCGCTGGCATCCGTGCCGCTCGCAGGATGCGTTGCTGGCTGAACTGCGTACTAATAAACAGGGGAAACCATGGCTATTGAAGGCGATTCTGCGACTGTTCCACTAAGTCCGGGGCATCGGCTGGATGGCCTGAATCATATTGCAGAGCTAAGGGCGAAAGTGTTCGGCTTGAATATAGAACCTGAACTGGAGCGTTTTATTAGCGATATGCGGGACCAGCGAGATATTAACCATAAACAAAATGAGCGTGCCTTAGCCGCCATATTCTTTATGGCTAAGATTCCGGCGGATCGTCATAGCGTCAATATGAATGAGCTGACGACTGACGAAAAGCGGGAGCTGATAAAAGCAATGAACCATTTTCGTGCAGTGGTGAGCTTATTTCCAAAGCGGCTAACCATGCCGAATTAACCAGTAACAGAAATTAATGGCGTAAACCCGCCGGGCATTCTTTTGCCAAAATTCAGGAGAAACAACAATGCGAAATATAGAAACCCGTTCCAACAAAATCGGCCCGGATGATGCAGGTCTTAACCAGATACTGACAGAGGCCCGCATGGAAGAACGCCGTGCACGTGCTGCGGCAATGGCCGCCCGCCTTGATAGCCTGGCGTGTCACATCACATCGCGCCAGCTTAATCACGTTGAGGCGGCGGAGCTGCTGCGCGTTACTGCGGAAAACATTCAGAACGAAGCGCAGGAGATCCACTGATGTCTGATTCTATGGACCTCGTACAGCAGCGCGTTGAAGAAGAACGCCAGCGGCACATCCACACTGCCCGCAGTAAAGCGTCGGGCGTTTCCCGCGTTTTATGCATCGAATGTGATGCGCCAATCCCGCCCGCTCGCCGCCGTGCGCTTCCCGGCGTGCAGTGCTGCGTCACCTGTCAGGAAATCGCAGAGCTGAAAGGCAAACACTACAATGGGGGTGCTGTATGAGCACCATCCTGAAATGGGCGGGAAACAAAACCGCCATCATGCCCGAACTGAAAAAACACCTCCCAGCTGGCCCGCGATTGGTTGAACCTTTCGCGGGTTCCTGCGCTGTGATGATGGCGACAGAGTATCCTCATTATCTTGTCGCTGATATCAATTCTGACCTGATTAATCTTTATAAGCAGATTGCATTTAACTGCGAGAAATTTATTACTAACGCTAAAGGGTTCTTTGCCAGCACTAATAGCGAAACCTCTTATTACAATATTCGTCAGGATTTTAATCATTCATCTGAAACTACTGATTTCTGGAAGGCTGTATTTTTCCTTTATCTTAATCGCCACTGTTATCGTGGATTGTGCCGTTATAACAGGAAAGGTGAATTTAACGTTCCATACGGGAATTATAAAAAACCATATTTCCCGGAAGACGAAATCAGAGCATTTGCAGAGAAAGCAAAGCGCGCCACCTTCATTTGTGCCAGCTATGAGGAAACTTTAGCGATGGTCAAAGTAGGTGATGTGATTTATTGCGACCCACCTTATGACGGAACATTTACCGATTATCACACTGATGGTTTCAATGAGCTTGAACAGCGTCGCCTGGCGACGACTCTTGATGTACTGGCATCAGCAGGCCATCAGGTTGTTGTGTCGAACAGTGAAACCGAGCTGACGAACGCGATTTACCAGAATTTTACCCGCCACCGTATTAACGCAAAACGCAGTATGGGCGTTGCCGGTGGTGATGGTAAGTCTGCAACTGAAATTATCGCTGTTTCTCAACCTCTGATCTGGTCCGGGTTTGATCTGGCAGCGTATCCAGTCGTGAGTGCGTCTTACGAAACTTTCCAAAGAGAGTATTTGTGTGAGCCATCACGACGTTAAAAACTACGGCGGTGCAGATGATGCCGCCGCTGCTTTTGTCTGGAATACCCCGAAAAAAGCGGTTAACCCATACACGGACCCGGCGGAAGTTGCGCCGGTGTCTGCGCTTTCAAACCTGATCGCTCTCTACGCCAGCGACAACGAGCAGGAGCAGCTGCGCCGTGAGGCGATGAGCGATGAGGTCTGGGAACGCTATTTCTTCAATGAGTCCCGTGATCCTGTCCAGCGTGAAATGGAGCAGGACCGGCTGATTAGCCATGCCAAAATGGCGCGCGAGCAGCAGCGTTTTAATCCCGATCTGGTCATTCTGGCTGACGTTAACGCCATGCCGTCCCATATCAGCAAGCCTCTGCTGGAGCGGATTAAATATTTCCATAGTCTGGGCAGAGCAAAAGCCTATTCCCGCTACCTGCGTGAAACCATCAGGCCGTGCCTTGAACGCCTGGAGCGCGTGCGTGCCAGCCAGGTTTCTGCGTCATTCCGGTTTATGGCGAGCCACGACGGGCTGGAGGGCCTGCTGGTTCTGCCGGAAATGAACCAGGATCAGGTTAAGCGGTTATCTACCTTGGTGGCGGCACACATGAGCATGTGTCTGGATGCTGCCTGCGGTGAGCTGTTTGCGGATGAAGACGTTACGCCAGAAGAGATCCGCCGGTCATGGGAAAGGGTGGCCGCTGAGGCCATGCGCCTTGATGTTATCCCGCCTGCTTTCGAGCAGCTGCGCCGTAAAAAGCACCGCCGTAACCCGGTCCCGTACGAACTTATTCCGGGTTCGCTTGCCCGTATGCTCTGTGCTGACTGGTGGTATCGCAAGCTGTGGCAGATGCGGTGTGAATGGCGAGAAGAACAGCTGCGCGCCGTCTGCCTGGTTAACAAAAAGGCGTCTCCGTATGTCAGCTATGAGGCCGTGATCCATAAACGCGAACAGCGCCGCAAATCGCTGGAGTTCTTCCGCTCGCATGAGCTGACCAATGAGCAGGGCGATACGCTGGATATGGAAGACGTGGTAAACGCCAGTAGCAGCAATCCGGCGCACCGTCGTAATGAAATGATGGCCTGTGTTAAGGGGCTGGAGTTAATCGCGGAAATGCGCGGAGACTGCGCGGTGTTCTATACCATCACCTGCCCGTCACGCTTTCACGCAACGCTCAATAACGGCAGGCCAAACCCGAAATGGACCAGTGCAACGGTCCGGCAGAGCAGCGACTATCTGGTGCATACGTTCGCCGCTTTCCGCAAGGCGATGCACAAAGCCGGGCTGCGCTGGTATGGCGTCCGCGTTGCTGAGCCACACCATGACGGCACCGTGCACTGGCACCTGCTTTGCTTCATGCGCAAAAAAGACCGCAAATCCATCACCGCGCTGCTGCGTAAATTTGCCATCCGTGAGGACCGCCAGGAGCTGGGCAACAATACCGGCCCGCGTTTTAAGTCTGAGCTGATCAACCCGCGCAAGGGTACGCCTACCAGCTACATCGCGAAGTACATCAGTAAGAACATCGACGGGCGTGGCCTGGCTAACGAAATCAGCAAAGAAACCGGCAGATCACTGCGGGACAATGCCGAACATGTCAATGCCTGGGCTTCGCTGCATCGCGTCCAGCAATTCCGCTTTTTCGGTATACCGGGCCGCCAGGCTTATCGCGAGCTGCGTTTGCTGGCAGGCCAGGCTGCGCGACAGCAGGCCGATAAAAAAGCAGGTGCGCCGGTACTGGATAACCCGCGTCTGGATGCCGTGCTGGCGGCAGCCGATGCCGGGTGTTTTGCCACCTACATCATGAAACAGGGCGGCGTACTGGTTCCGCGTAAACATCACCTGGTCCGCACGGCTTATGAACTCAATGACGAGCCATCAGCCTATGGCGATCACGGCATCCGTATTTATGGCATCTGGTCCCCGATTATTGAGGGCCGGATTTGCACGCATGCGATGAAGTGGAAAATGGTTCGTAAGGCCGTTGACGTTCAGGAGGCACCAGCCGACCAGGGCGCTTGCGCCCCTTGGACTCGTGGCAATAACTGTCCCCCTGTGGAAAAAATGAACGAAAACGGGGCCGTAAGCGGACAGGATTTACCGGATATTGCGGGTATGGATGAGCGAGATCTGCAGGAGTATCTCCATAGCATGAGCAAAAAGGAGCTGAGGGAGCTAAACGCACGGCTTCGCATGGTTAAGCCTAAGCGCCGGAAAGGGTACAGGCAGGATGTGGATAATCAGCAGCGCCTGCAGCTGGAGTATGAACTTAAATCGAGAGGCTTTGATGGTTCGGAGGCGGAGATCAATCTGCTTCTGCGCGGTGGCAGTATTCCATCCGGTGCCGGTCTGCGTGTCTTTTACCGGAACCAAAGGCTGCAGGAAGATGATAAATGGCGCCAGTGGTACTGATGATGGGGGCGCATTTTTCGCCTTTTTTCTGCTACATCGGACACATCTGATTGAATGATAAAAAGTATTTTACATCTTAAAAAACGTATTATACTGTATGTATATACAGTATTTGTTGTCCGTATGTAGGGATGTGGCATTACATATCCTGTAGTGAGGATCGGAGGGAAAAATGCAGGACTATCTTTTGGAGTCGTTGAAGCTCCAGCGTATTGATTTTTTTATCAAGCTTGTAGCAGCTAGTGAGTGCAGCGATGAAGAGAAGCGGCTTGCTATCCAGTGGGTCTCAGAGCTGACTGATGAATTAATGGCGAAAATCCGTAGCCATGAGTACAGCCGGTCAATGGATATTTCCAGTTAGGGGGATGATCTCTATGCGTGTCGAAATAATGATTGATAAAGAGCAGAAAATTAGCCAGGCGACACTGGAAGCACTCGAAACCGAGCTTTACCGCAACCTGACCCCCTTGTATCCCAAGACGGCGATCCGCATTCGCAAAGGAAGTGCCAACGGTATCGAGTTGACTGGCTTAAAACTTGATGAGGATAAGCAGCGGGTAATGGAAATCATGCAGCAGGTTTGGGAAGACGACAGCTGGCTGCATTAAGAAACGTTGTAGGCGTCAGAACTTGATTCTGACGCCTATGAGGTTGAACAACGAGTAAGGCGAGGCGTTAGGTGAAGTGACTCCTTATAAGCCATCTATGATTGAAGGGTGACTTTTTTTAACGTATCAAAAACGATTTTCGTAAACTCATTTTCATTTCTAACATCAATATAAGCAAGGCCGCTATTGGTGATCTTAAGCTTACCGGAATACTCTAATGAATTAACAGAGCAAACAAGTCTGTCAATTCGTATTTTTTTACCCTCTAACTCCTCTTTATAATATTTCCTAAGATCACTGCTGCCAATAATTTGCATTTTAGCCGTGGCATAATCAGAGACTCTAACTCTTGAAATATCAAGTTGTGTTAAATTGATATTTACACTTGAAGATATTTCATTAAGCCAGTTTATAGGGTTTATGTCTATTTCTTCCAAGCTAACACCTAAGCCAAGATTTTTTACCAAAGCCTGAGAAAAAGGCTTTAAAGTTCTGGGGGGGTTAGTAATCTGCATTACAGGAAGAGAGTCTACAGCCACGCTAAAATTTGTAGTGCGATACTCGATTCTTTCAACGGTAGTTTCACTTCCGTCAAAGCTTGATATTTTGTCATGGTAAACAATACGCTCGACAAAACGCCCACTTGCAAAATCATGGCGTATTTTATCAAAAATAAACCCTTTCCCTTTATCCTCTGTAAAAGAATCAAGAGAAAGACGTCTGACGGCTGTTTCAAACTCAAGCCGTATATTTAACTTAAGCCATTTAACTTTTTTCATCTTCGTTCACCTCTGATCCTATTATTATATTATAGGCATTTTCAGCGGCGGACTCAATTAATTCACTAATATGTTTTTTCTCTTGTGCCGTTGCCGCGCGAATGGTTACATTGAAACCATCTTCTTTTTGATTGTTTATCCCTTTAATTTGATATGCAAAGTCACAGCATTTCTCTGAGTCTTTAAAAAATGCTTCGACGTTGATTCTATCTCCAATTCCACTTGTTGGTTTTGAAGACCATGCAATACGCCCGATATAATAACCTTTCTCATGTAATTGAGAGAATATAGCTGAACTGTTTACCCCTTCACCATTCAGGACGGCTTTCTTAACAAATCCGGTATCAATAGTTTCTTCCTTGTCTTCATCCTCACTGGCATCAGTACTGCGATTTAATTCGACTTTTGTTACGTCATCAGTCTCATAACCACGTAGGCCATTCATTAATTCTTGAAAGAACTGACTTCTCAATGTAGGGTCAGTTATTGCTAGTAGTGAGATTTCGAAGCGCTCGATAGGCTCGGACTTGATTTTAGATAGCTCGTTTTGCAGACTCTCAATAACTTTTTTTGCCTCGGTGTTTTGAGGCATACGTACTTCGACTTTGTCAGTACCAGGGCGAAGTTCTATTATAATATTCCGCTTGTCGATCTGACGTAATGCAGTTTTAGACAGGTCTATTTCTTCATAGTTGTATTCTACTGTAAGTGAGCCATCTTTTTTAGCTACAATATTCAGGCTTTGACCTTTACTAGGTGAGCATGTTTTCTTTAGTGCTTCAGCTGCACTTTTTAATTCGGCCTGATTTGTTGAGGTTTGGAAGCTTACACTGGTAGTGCTTTCTCTTGGGTCATATGTTTTGACCAGTTTTTTTATGTGTTCTAATTCATTAAATCCGTGAGGAAGTTTGGATATTTCCTCAATTAGTATTTCCTTGTCGAGTTCTGGTGATAAAAACACACCTCTATTCAACAATAATTCATGCAATTTTGCAGCGGTTATCCTTTTATGATGCAATGCATCATAAATATTTTTGTCAGTTGCGAAATATAGTTTTTTAGCCATTATCGTTGCTCCATGCCGATTTTTTCAAGATTATATTCAACAACAACTTTGTCTGTCTTGTCGAAGTCGATTTTAAGAAAAAGTCTTTCATCCTCGCCTAAGAGCCAGTCTGTGCTGTATTTCTTTTTCGCTCTTTCAAAGTGATGAATGGCATTTTCATTTGGATGAATGTAACAATGGCGTAATACGATTGGTTTACCTTCGGTTAATATCTGATAAGTTGATAACATATCAAAGAAGTAAACAAATTCGTCTACTGAATCACCAGGTTGATTATAATAAACAACATATCCTTCAGGATTTTTATCCCTGAGCCAATTAAAAGCCTCATGCTTTATTATAATGTATGGTGATGTTAATAGTTCAATTGTTGCGGGTGTTTCCTGATTAATAGGGTGTTTTATTCGTGTTAGTGAAAGATCTGGGTAATAATATGTGAACTTATCTGGTTGAGGAAGTTTCCCTGAACCAATTAATTTAGTTATGTCAGAAGATATGTTTATCAAATCTGATATTTTATAAGGGTCAAGTAAATGTAGTTTGATGTTTGGAGGGCAATTTATAGATGAGTGGTCTAACTTTTTTGTAATATTCTCATAAAAGTCCTTGTCATATAAGTTATCATGGTTATATAAGAATAATAACCCTCTTACGTTATAACCTAAAGAATCATCATGAACATATTTCAATCGCCATTCTTCACTCACATTTGCACATTCGGTAGCTAAAGCAAGCGATGTTAAAGCTCCCTCGACTATTTTTTTTCCAATAGTACCTTCTGCATAGCTTTTGAGGTCTGTGTTGAGATAGACCATTTCCTCCTCATATGGATCTATGTAGAAAAATACAACATCGCTTGGATGTGTTTTCTTAGAATGAGCCTCCTGGCAACAATCCCAATTCATATCCGCTCTAGCGGCACGATCCCATTTGAATACTGAGAAAATATCATCAGAAATCTTACCCGCGACTCGTTGTATAGCCGAAGTCTCTCCACCCATTTCAATCTCGCTCCTTTACAATTGCTGTGGCAATCTGCCTGAAAATCCATCTGACTTGATGAGTAATCTAACCATATGGTTCGTATGTGTTTGTTGCATGACTATAGCGCATGAAAATGAATGATCGCAAAAGGATCATTTCTGCTCAGGCCCGCCAGTTCTGGCGGGCTTTCGCCTGTGTCATGCAGGTGCATGAAAACCATTACACAAAGCGGGCAGGCGTGGCGGGGATACGAGCGCGCGCAACGGGGTGAAATGGTGAAAATCCGGCGCATTTTCCGGGCCGCTGACGGGCGGAAGGGGAAGGGGGTAGAACGGAGGGGCAAAAAAATAGCGCCTCGCAGGGGGCTGCTGAGGCGCTTATAGAGGGTGTTACGCTGGGTCAGTCTTCCTGCAGGTCCAGCGTATAGGGTTCGAATCGGATCACCTCTTCGCCCAGCCACTTATTCAATTCCTGCAATCGCTTCTGCAGTGGCATCAGTTCGTTGCGGACAAAGACGCGGCTGGCTTTTTCCACATCACCAAAGCCGCCGGTATTGTTGGGAATAATGCCCATCATCTGCGGCGGTACGCGGTGTGCGGCCATCATGTCATCGCGGCTCACATTCTTGATGTTCAGAAACTCATCTTTCGCCGCGACCTCCGACAGCGGGATGATCTGGATGCCGTCCTTTTTACCGTTGGGCGAATACATAAACAGGTTGCGGAAGTTGCCCGGCCCTTTGGCGCTTTTCATGGCCTGGCGGATGTTGTTCACGTCCTCCTGATTCTGTGCCGCATCAGTCATGTACATGATGAACCCGGCGTGACTGCCGTTGATGTAATACTTACGGCGAAACAGCGTAGCCGACTCGTTGAGCAGTGTTGAAGGGATCGCGGAAAGGTAGCCGGGAAGCCCGTAGATTTCCTGGTTAATGTCCGGCTCCATCAGGTGAAAGATACTCCCTTTGGTGAACTCATAAGGCTGGATGGTCATGCCGTACTGCACGAACCAGTAAGTATCAAGGTCAATCCCGCGCCGGGTGTACTTCGCCAGTGATGGCTCCAGTGACAGGACGCCGCCCAGCCTGTTCGTCCGTTTTTCCAGATAGGCGTTACCGAACACAAGATAATCCTGGACGAAACGGGCAAAAGCCTGCTGGCTGAGCAGGCGGTGGGGGATGTAGGTACTACTGAGAATGTCACGCTTAACAGCAATCGGTGAGCTGTGATGTACAGCGGCGCGATAGGTCCGCGCCAGCCCGTCAAAGCTCACCGGCGGCTCATACCAGCGGTCCATTTGCACACATTCTACGTAGTCCAGAAGTTCGCGGCGGTCCAGTACCGGAATGGGATCGCCAAAGCTGAACGCCTGGGTAGTTGCTGCATCATTGGGTTGTACGTCGGGTGGCATCACATCCTGTGCGGTATTCTCAGTCATTAAAAAATCTCCACAATGTTGCTGGTATTGGCGGCTTCGCCCTGCAGCGGTTCGTTAAACAGTGCGTGCATCGTTGCCCAGGCCAGATCGGCGTGGCTGGCTTCTTCGCTGCGGCTGGCTTCGTAGGTAGGGCGGTTGCCGCTGGCGGTGGTGGCGCGGCGGATAGCCATAAATGACTGCGCAATGTCGGTGTGTCCGGCGTCAAACTCCAGACGGCGGTGGCTGATAATGTCGTATGCCTTGAGCACCAGGGCGTTTTTGACGTTGGGGTTATAGACAAACTCCCGCACGGCAGGGAAAAAGCCTTTTACGTTTTCATAAACACCGTGACCGACGCCGGTGGAGTCAATGCCGATGTAGGTCACGTTATACTGCTGAGTCAGTTTGCGGATGGCCTCTGCCTGGGCGCGGAAGTCCATTCCGCGCCACTGGTGACGCTCAAGGATGCGGAACTTACCGCCGGGTACCGTCGGCGGGGCAATGACTACGCAGCCAGCGCTGTCGCCGTTTTGGGTACCTTTCGCCGGGTCATAGCCGATCCAGACTTCGCGCCAGCCGAACGGACGCAGGGCCAGCGCCTGAAAGTCTTCCCAGACTTCCCAGCTGTCCACCATGCAGGCCTGCAGGTCAGCCAGTGGGAAAACGGAGGCGAGATCGTCGATGAATTCACACATCAGCAGGTTCTGGTACTCGTCGGGGCTGTACTCCAGGCGCAGCTGGTCGAGGTCGAACAGGTTGCAGCCACCGCGCACGGCGTCCTCCACCGTCACGATCTGTCTGAACTGACCGTCAGCGCAAAGCAGACCGGCAGCAAGGGCTGAGTGGGTCAGGTCGATATCAACGCGATCAGCTTTTGCCCGCCCGCGATTGAACAGGGCGCCGGACCAGAACGGGTAAGCGCTGTGCGTCAGGCTGGAAGGCGTGGAGAAATAGGTCTGGCGCCATTTCTTGTGCAGCGCCATGCCGGAGGCGACTTTACGTAGCTCCTGAAATTTCGGGATCCAGAAATACTCATCAAGATACAGGTTGCCGTGGTAGCTCTGCGCGGTGCGGGCGTTGGTCCCGAGAAAATACAACGTGGCGCCGTTTGGTAGCACCATGGGATCGCCTTTTAATTCCACATCGACTTCTTTGGCAAACTCGATGATGTACTGCTTAAAAACATGCGCCTGAGCTTTACTGGCTGACAGGAAAATCTGGTTACGTCCGGTGATCAGCGCATCGATCAGCGCCTCACGCGCAAAGTAAAACGTCGCCCCGATCTGGCGCGATTTAAGCACGTTGCGGATGCGGTGCTTAATTCCTGCTTCCCACCAGTGGCGCTGATATTCAAACATTCCGTTGCGGAAAATTTCTTCCAGCTTTTCGATCTGTTCGTCGCTGAACTGGTTTTTTTCAGGCTGTTTGCGGGGGCCGCGGTTGCGGTTTTGCACGTTGGGGTTAAGGTCCGCCTCATTACCACCGTTGTTAAATTTACCGATGCGGGCGTGTCGTTCTGACTGGCGGGCCAGCAGGTCTATTTCTTTAAAGTCTTTCCCTTCCTTGTGCTCCTTCATGATGAGCTGGCAATAGCGGGCGGCAGTGGTGAGCTGCATCTGATCGAGTGGGCCATATTCGCCCCACTTGTCGCGCTTTTTCCAGCTATGAACGGTTGCAACTTTTTCGCCCAGCATTTCAGCAATGCGGGCTACGCGGTATCCCTGAAAATACAGCAGTAATGCCTGCCTGCGGGGATCGAGGTCTGCGGGGGTCATCGTTTCCATGGCACAAACATACGGCCTTGCCTGGCGCCTTTCCCCGGCTGGCCTTTGTATGGTTTACCGCACAAGGTCCGCGCGTTGTTTCACCCCCTCCATCGCAGCAACCATAAGGCCTCACAGAGTTATTTGATGGAGTCGGTCACATGGCTGTAAAAGCAAAGCGCTTCCGCATCGGTGTGGAAGGGGCAACGACAGACGGGCGCAATATTGAGCGTGCCTGGCTGGAACAGATGGCGGCGAGCTATGACCCGCAGGTGTATACCGCGTTGATTAATCTGGAGCACATCAAGGGTTACACCCCTGATAGCCCTTTCCGCCGTTTCGGGACCGTGGATAAGCTGGAGGCAGAGGAGATTGCAGACGGCCCGCTGAAAGGAAAGCTGGCCCTGTATGCGTGGATCACACCGTCAGCGGATCTGGTGGCGTATACACGCAATCTGCAAAAGCTGTTTACCTCTATGGAAGTCAATACCAGTTTTGCCGATACCGGCAAAGCGTACCTCATTGGCCTGGCCGCGACGGATGACCCGGCAAGCCTCGGTACTGAAATGCTGCAGTTTAGCGCCAGCGCCAGAAGTAACCCCCTGGCAGGCCGCAAGCAAAACCCTGAAAACCTCTTTACCGCCGCAGAAGAAACGCTGATCGAGTGGGAAGAAGTCCAGGACGAAAAACCCTCCCTGTTTTCCCGCGTTGCCGCGATGTTCACCAAAAAAGAACAGAACGATGAAGCGCGTTTTTCTGACGTGCATCGCGCGGTTGAGCTGATTGCTACTGAACAGCAAAACCTGAGCGAACGCACTGAACACTCCCTGTCTGCGCAGGATACGCGCATTGCTGAGCTGGAAGCCTCCCTGCAGGAACAGCAGACCGCTTTTGCTGAACTGGAGCAGCGGCTGAGCCAGGAAGACAGCCGCAAAGATTATCGCCAGCGCGCGCCGGGCGGAAACGCACCGGCAGGCACACTGACCAATTGCTGATGGAGCATAAGAACCGATGAAAAAGAAAACCCGTTTTGCCTTTAACGCCTACCTGCAGCAGCTGGCACGCCTGAACAACGTGGAAGTGGAAGAACTTTCCAGCAAATTCACCGTTGAGCCGTCGGTACAGCAGACGCTGGAAGACCAGATCCAGCAGTCCGCTGCCTTTCTGACACTGATTAACATCACCCCGGTGGATGAGCAGTCAGGCCAGCTGCTGGGTCTGGGTGTCGGTAGCACAATTGCCGGTACCACGGATACCACCACCAAAGAGCGCGAACCAACTGACCCGACAGTAATGGCGGACGTGGAATACAAATGCGAACAGACCAACTTTGATACGGTGCTGACCTACGCAAAGCTGGACCTGTGGGCAAAATTCCAGGATTTCCAGGTACGGATCCGTAACGCCATCGTGAAGCGCCAGGCTCTGGACCGCATCATGATCGGGTTCAACGGCGTGAAGCGTGCCAAAACCTCTGACCGCGAAGCCAACCCGATGCTGCAGGACGTAAATAAGGGCTGGCTGCAAAAAATCCGCGAAGATGCGCCGGATCATGTCATGGGCAGCGAAACCAAAGAAGGCGTGACCACCAAAGGCGCCGTGAAGGTTGGTAAGGGGGGCGATTATGCCAACCTGGATGCCGTGGTGATGGATGCGGTCAACGAGCTGATCGACCCGGTGTATCAGGATGATGATGATCTGGTGGTGGTCTGTGGCCGTGAGCTGCTGTCTGACAAGTATTTCCCGCTGGTTAACAAAGACCAGGAGAACACGGAGAAGCTGGCCGCTGATCTGATCATCAGCCAGAAACGCATGGGTGGCCTGCAGGCTGTACGCGCGCCGTATTTCCCTGCGAATGCACTGCTGATCACCCGCCTGGATAACCTGTCAATTTACTGGCAGGAAGATACCCGCCGTCGTTCTGTTATCGATAACCCGAAACGTGACCGGATCGAGAATTTCGAGTCCGTCAATGAAGCGTATGTGGTTGAGGATTACCGCTGCGCGGCGCTGGTCGAAAACATCCAGATGGGGGATTTCAGCGCGCCAGCTGTACCGGAAGGCGAGGGGGCATAACGCATGAGCCTGAGTCCCGCACGGCAGCACCGCCTGCGCGTCCAGGCTGAACAGGCCGCCCGACAGGGCGGCAATGTTCGCCACGCGACGGGGTATGACCTGATGCTGATGCAGCTGGCGGAGGACCGCCGCCGCCTGAAAGGTATCCAGTCCACAGTGAAGAAAGCCCAAATCAAAGTGGAGCTGCTGCCCCGTTATTCCGCCTGGGTGGAGGGGGTGCTGGCTGCTGATGGTGCCCGGCAGGATGACGTGGTGATGTTTGTAATGCTCTGGCGTATCGATGCCGGGGATTATGCCGGTGCGCTGGATGCAGGGCGTCATGCGCTGCGGCATGGATGGGTGATGCCCATCGGAAACCGTAACGTCCAGACGGTGCTGGCAGAGGAAATGGCAGACGCTGCGCAGGCCGCTCTGCTGGCAGGTGAATCTTTCGATGCCGGGTTGCTACTGCAGACACTGGAGCTGACAGACGGCCAGGATATGCCAGACCAGTCACGGGCACGCCTGCATAAAGCGATTGGCGCTGTACTGACCGAAACCAGCCCGGCCTCCGCCCTGAATCACATCAATCATGCGCTGCAGCTTGATCCACGCTGTGGCGTCAAAAAAGAAAAACAGCAGCTGGAGCGCAGATTGCGCAATGACAGCCGTTAACGGAACGTGCCCCGCGCACGGGCGGCACGGGGTGGCGAAAGGCTTTTGCCACATCAAAACCCCGTCCACCGCCCACTATTTCAGGAGAAAGCCCGCATGAAGTTTGTTGCGCCTGAGCAGGCGCCGGAACAGGCGGAAATTATCAAAAATACGCCGTTCTGGCCCGATGTTGATTTATCAGAGTTTCGCAGCGTGATGCGGACGGATGGCACGGTGACGTCACCCCGTCTCGGACAACTCATCCGGTCTGCGATGTCAGAGGTCAATGCGGAGCTGTACGACTTCCGCAAACGCCAGCAGGCTCTGGGATTTATGACGCTGGCTGATGTACCGGCGGACTTACTGGACGGTAAAAGCGAACGTATTCACCACTACCACAACGCCGTTTATTGCTGGGCACGTGCGCAGGTGAATGAGCGTTACCAGGACTATGACGCCACGGCCTCCGGTGTGAAAAGGGGGGGTGAGCTGGCGGAGGCCAGCGGCGATCTGTGGCGTGATGCTCGCTGGGCAATCAGCCGGGTCCAGGATGCGCCTCACTGTACGGTGGAGCTGATCTGATGAAAGTGCGTGCGTACCAGGGTGACACGGTGGACGCGCTTTGCTGGCGTCATTACGGACGCACGCAGGGCGTCACGGAGCAGGTACTGCAGGCAAATCCGGGGCTGGCTGAGCACGGCCCGTTCTTACCACACGGGCTGCAGGTGGAGCTGCCGGATATTGCCACCACTTCCACGGTGCAGACCGTCCAGTTATGGGACTGAAATATGACGCTTGAACGGATCAGCGCCTTCATCACGTACTGCATCGCTGTACTGCTGGCATGGATGGGAGATTTATCGCTTAAGGATGTGTCGACAGTGGGCGGTGTGTTGATTGGCGTGCTGATGCTGGCCATCAACTGGTACTACAAACACAAAACCTACCAGCTGCTGCGCGGCGGAAAAATTACACAGGGGGAATATGAATCCTTCAACCGTTAAACGCTGCCTGGTAGGGGCGGTGCTGGCGATTGCCGCCACCCTGCCGGGCTTTCAGCAACTTCATACCTCAGTGGAAGGGTTGAAGCTGATAGCCGATTACGAGGGCTGCCGCCTGCAGCCGTATCAGTGTGATGCGGGGGTGTGGACCGATGGCATTGGCAATACGTCCGGCGTGGTGCCGGGGAAGACCATCACGGAACGGCAGGCCGCCGGGAGTTTCATCACCAACGTTTTAAGGGTGGAGAAGGCACTGGATCGCTGTGTCCTGGTGAGCGTACCGCAGAACGTCTATGACTCGCTGGTATCGCTGGCCTTCAACGTGGGAACCGGCAACGCCTGCAGCTCAACCATGGTGAAGTTTATCAATCAGAAGCGCTGGCGTGATGCCTGCTATCAGTTGCCGCGCTGGGTATATGTCAAAGGCGTATTTAATCAGGGCCTGGAAAACCGCCGCGGGCGGGAGCTGGCCTGGTGCTTAAAAGGAGCGTAACGAAATGAAGAAGAAACTTATCAGTGGGTTACTTTCGGTGCTGTACGCGGCGCTGATGATTATAAGTCTCTTTGTCCCAAACGGCATGGCCTCGGCGCTGGTCACTGCATTGACCTGGGTCGCCTGTTTGCTGGTTTGGGTGGCGGTGCTGCTTTGCCTGGCCGGGTGTTATGCAGGCGGCGCTCATCAGGAAGGGGCAAGGCAGGCGCTGACGCGCTTTTTCAGTACACCAGGAAACCAGGTGATCAGATGGGCCAGGCGTTCACTGCTTGTGATTTTCCTCGCCTTTACGGGCCACGTTGTCACCCTCGCATTTTATCTGCTGACGCTGGTCGCGCTTAAGGTTCTGCGTGCGCAGGTTGTTGATGCGGAGCCGGTGACGGCATGACGCGCGCGCTGGCGGTAATTCTGGCGCTCGTACTGGCGGCGCTGGGGTGGCAGTCATGGCGACTGAATGAGGCCAGCCACACCATCGATCAGCAAGGCGGGGACCTGAAAACGGCTGGCGACAAACTGGCAAAAACGAACAGCCAGCTGATCGCCCTGTCCATCCTGTCCGAAACCAACAACCGGGAGCAGACGCGCCTTTACGCGGCGGCAGAAAGTACAAACGCGCTGCTGCGAAGCCGTCAGCGCCGGATTGAGGAGCTAAAACGTGAAAACGAGGATTTACGCCGCTGGGCTGGTACTCCTTTGCCTCCTGACATTATCAGGATGCGAGAGCGTCCGGCCCTCGCAGGAGGTGCTGCTTACCGTGAATGGTTGTCCCAGAGTGACGCAGTGCCGCCTGGAAAAGTCGGCGGCACGCACTAACGGTGATCTGCTGACCGCGCTGGATGAAGCGGAGGCGGCTTGGGCTGTCTGCGCCGATAAAGTGGACACGATAATTTCCTGTCAGGAGCGAAACAGTGAACAAGCCTCAATCCTTACGCCGCGCCCTGAATAGCTCGGTGCCATATGTCCGCGATAACCCGGATAAGCTGCATTTGTTCGTTGATAACGGAACGGTGGTGGCAACCGGGGCAGCGTCACTTTCATGGGAATATCGTTACACCCTGAATGTGGTGGTTGTGGATTTCAGCGGCGATCAGGGGTTATTGATGGCGCCGGTGTTGGCCTGGTTAAGAGAAAATCAGCCGGATGCTATTCATAACCAGGAGCTGCGGGAAAAGTTGCTTTCCTTTGAAGTCGACATTTTGCGCAATGATATCTGTGATATCAGCCTGAATTTGCAACTGACAGAGCGTGTGATAGTCAGCGCTGACGGTGACGTGTCCAGCGTCGAAGCGGTGCCGGAACCGGACGAACCGGCCGAAATGTGGGCGGTGAGCCGTGGCTGAGCTGCAGGAAGTTGACGCCTGGTTAGATGCGTTGCTGGCGGGACTGGAGCCTGCCGCACGTAAGCGCATGATGCGGGATCTGGCACAGCAGCTGCGTCGCAGCCAGCAGAAAAATATCAGGATGCAGCGCAACCCGGACGGGACGGCTTACGAGCCGCGTCGCGTGACGGCCAGAACGAAACAGGGCCGCATCCGTCGGCAGATGTTTGCAAAACTCCGCACCACAAAATATCTGAAAGCCGTCGCCAGCCAGGACGCGGCTAGTGTCGAGTTTGAGAGTCGGGTGCAGCGCATAGCCCGCGTCCATCACTATGGCCTGCGTGATCGGGTCAGCCGTAAAGGGCCGGAAGTCAAATATGCAGAGCGCCGCCTGCTTGGTGTTAACAATGAAGTAGAGGAATTAACTAGAGATATCCTTCTTCGTTGGATTATTAGAGGGTAAGTATTGTGAAGCGATTTGCTCAATAGCTTCATCTATAGATATTTTAATGAAGGCCCACTCGTAAACATCAAAAAAACAAACATAAGCTTGACAGTTAGGAAGGTGCTTGTTTATTTTTTCACGCATTAACACTAAGTAATCATACTTATACGCATTTCTGATGCCTATATAAATTTCTTTAATGCTGGATTTTTTTATAGGCTGAATTTCACCTCTGCATCTGGAAATGTTTCTCACAACTCTCACTTCCTCCTCATATGACCAATAAGAAGGTTTGTAAAGGAAGGTACGCTGGAGTGCTTCTAAAAAATCCGGATTGAATTGAAACTGCATTCCCTCAAAGAAGTTTTGGTTGTCAGAGTTTACATAAGGGTTGTGGGGTTTAGTTGATGCATAAATGACACTCCCATATTTTGCTGGAATGACATTCATACCGTCATTGTTTAGCCCTGCTTCGTTTGCATCAATGCCGAAAACTACCCCAGCATGTGAGCCATTGTCTTTATCGATTCGAATGCCTTTTTTATCATCATAATTTGTACCCTTACCATAATGTGCCCACATAAGTGGGTTCATTGGGGCTCGTGTTAGAGATAAAATCCCATATGACATAGAGGCAGCTCGAAATTTTAAAGTTTGGTTTTTGTATTCTTCCTCTGACCCATAATGTAAACCAGTTAATTCAAAGGGGTCATTTAGTGATGAGGCTCTGGAAAACTTTAATGTTGAATTTTGAATGATTAATTCCGCTGTGTCAGAGTCAACATATTTATATAAAATCATTTTTTATCCTAAGTGAGCGCGCATTTCTATTAGTTCATCTAGATCCCGATGTTATCCCTTAATTGTAAGAGATACCATACAATGCAGGTTAGTTTTTTGATTGTTCGCAGTAATGCAATCTTGCCTTCATGAATACGCAATTAACCGAAATCATGCGCCTTATCACCAATCTGATCCGCACCGGCATTGTGACCGAAGTGGACCGGGACGGCTGGCTGTGCCGGGTAAAAACGGGCGACCTCGAAACCAACTGGATTAACTGGCTGACCTACCGTGCAGGTAAATCACGCACCTGGTGGTGCCCGTCTCCAGGGGAGCAGGTGGTGCTGTTCAGCCTGGGCGGCAATCTGGAAACAGCCTTTGCGCTTCCGGCCATCTACTCCAACGCCTGCCCGCCGCCGTCAGACTCTGAAAGTGCGGACGTGACCGCATACGAGGATGGTGGCTGGTTCGAATACGACCCCGCCACCGGGCGCTGGATTATTCGCGGCGTGAAAAGCGTGCTGATTGAGTCTTCGCAGGTTGTCTCCTGCAAAACCGGTGAGTTTGTGATCGAGGCTGACACCACCCTAATTAACAGCAACGTGATCCTGAACGGCGATGTGACCCACGGCGGCGGCGCGATGACGTCAAACGGCGTCGTTGCTGATAAGCATAAACACCCTGGCGACAGTGGCGGAACGACGGGAGATCCATTTTGACGCTCTATATCGGGATGAGCCGCGATACCGGCAGAGCCATAACGGAAACTGACCACCTGCGCCAGTCGGTGCGTGACATTTTGCTGACCCCGCAAGGGAGCCGGCTTGCGCGCCGGGAGTATGGTTCCCTGCTTTCAGCGCTCATTGACCAGCCGCAAAACCCGGCGCTGCGCCTGCAGATCATGGCTGCGGTGTATGTGGCGCTGCGGCGCTGGGAGCCGCGGCTGCAGCTGGACACCATCACGGTTAACAGCAGCAGCATGGATGGCGCAATGGTTATTGAGCTGGCAGGCCAGCGTAATGACGGCGTGCCCGTGTCCCTTTCCGTATCGACAGGAGCAGACAATGGCCGTTATTGACCTTTCCCAGCTGCCGCCGCCGCAAATTGTGGATGTGCCGGATTTTGAAACCATGCTGTCTGAGCGCAAGGCTGAATTTGTCGCGTTATTTCCGGCAGAAGAGCAGGAGGCCGTGGCCCGCACCTTAGCGCTTGAATCTGAGCCGGTGGTGAAAATGCTGCAGGAAAATGTGTACCGGGAGCTGCTGCTGCGCCAGCGGATTAACGAGGCGGCTAAAGCCGTGATGGTGGCCTATTCCGGCGGGGATGACCTGGACAATTTAGGCGCGAATAACAACGTACAGCGCCGGGTGATTACGGCTGCAGATGACACCACAACGCCGCCCACGGAGGCAGTAATGGAATCTGACGCGGATTATCGCCAGCGCATTCCGGCGGCCTTTGAGGGGATGAGCGTTGCCGGGCCAGTCGGAGCCTATGAATATCACGCGCTTAGCTCTGATGGTCGGGTGGCGGATGCATCGGCGTTCAGCCCGTCACCGGCGGAAGTCGTGGTGACTATTCTGGCCCGCGACGGCGATGGTACTGCGCCGGAAGATTTACTGCAGGTCGTCGGTGAGGCCCTGAATGATGAGGCTGTGCGGCCGGTGGCGGATCGGGTGAGTGTCCGATCTGCTGAGATTGTTCCCTATGAAATTGATGCGGTTCTTTATGTTTATCCCGGCCCGGCAAAGGAGCCCATCCTGGCGGCCGCGAAAGCGCAGGGTACGGCATACATCAACGAGCAGCGTCGCCTGGGGCGTGATGTGCGGCTGTCCGCGATCTATGCCGCGCTGCACGTTCAGGGTGTCCAGCGCGTCGAACTGATGAAGCCCCTGGCGGACATGGTGTTAGATAAAACGCAGGCGTCATATTGCACCGATTTTAAAGCGGTAATTGGTGGCTCTGATGACTAGCAGCCTGTTACCGCCGGGTTCGTCCGCACTGGAGCGCAGGCTGGCGCAAGCCTGTTCAGGTATCAGTGATTTAAACGTGCCGCTGCGTGATCTGTGGAACCCGTGGAAATGCCCGGCAAAGTTTCTGCCGTATCTGGCCTGGGCTTTCTCCGTTGACCGATGGGAGGAAACCTGGACAGAAACCGCTAAGCGGCAGGCTGTCAGTGATGCGTTCTGGATTCATCAGCGAAAAGGGACGGTCGCGGCGGTTAAGCGGGTGATCGAGGGGCTGGGTTACTCAATGACCCTTGAGGAGTGGTGGAAAGTAGCGGACCCCGCCGGGACGTTTCGGCTTGAAATCGATCTGAATGAAATCGGTATTACGGAGCCGATGATTTACGAACTTGAGCGAATTATTGGTGATGCAAAACCCGTGAGTCGCCATATATCACAGCTAACGTTATCGGTGAGCACTAAAGGCCTTGCAAGTATTGGGTGTGCAATATTAGACGGGGAAGACATAACGATTTATCCGGCTGGCTATACCCCGGATGAAAGTATTTATTATGACGGGCAGGCCCATTACGACGGGAATTATCATTTTTCAGGTGACAGCAAATGAATATTAGTGAAAAACCACAATGGGAAAATAGTATAAGTATGGTTGCCCGCCAACAAAGGGTTGAAGGCGGGAGAGATGGTGCAGCTAATATTCAGGCTCAGCAACTGGCAAACCGTACCCGGTTTTTGAAACAATCCGTCGAGGCATACAGCACCCTGATTAAATCGGGTGAGCTTCCTTATTCAAATGAAGATGAAGCAAAAGCCGCTATTGCAGCGGGGAAAATTCCTGAAAATAGTTTGTTTTCCGTTCGTTCTGAAAGCGCAGGCGTATGGGTTGAAGAGTTTAAAAATATTAACGGGGTGCCTGTTTCAACTGGCAAACGGCTGCCTGACAGCCTGGGTGTTTCGGTGGTGGTTTTCACCAGTGATGATGATCCGACAGGTGAGAAGGCTGGATTGTCATTAACGGTGCCGGGCCAGATTTTCCGGGTTGCATACCCTGATGACAGCAGCACCGAGACGGTTTACCGGAATGACGGAGAACGTGCGGTTAAGCTGTTAGAGGTCGCGGATAAACGTGCAATGGACAGGATGTTGCCAGATGCCGGGATTATGGGGGAAGTTGATCCAGATTATGCCGTTGAGTTTGTTGATGCATTGTTCCGTCGCGCCGTGGGCATTGATTTGCGTGGTGTGCTGGAAGCGAACGCGGGAATGCGCATTATGGGAGTTCCCGTCACCAACTTACCGGATGACTCCGATTACTGTTTTGCATTTGGTGATGAGCTGGGGCGCATTGTCTTTGGTATCGGGAAAACCGGTTTCATCGAATTGATGGGGATGCGGATTTTTGTCACAGAGGGTGAGAACTTTCTTGAGATTATTGATGAAAATCAGCGTGTGTCAGCCGGGATTGGTAGCAAAGGCGAGATTTTCAATAATTCAGCGGTGGAGCCGCAACCCGTAGAGCCTGAGCGATTCTGGCTTGATTTTGCCGAAGTGCTGCATGTCATTATCTATGGGCAATCACTTTCAATCGGGCAATACGGTACGCCGGTATTGGACACGCCGACACGCAACGCCCTGATGTTCAATACAGGGGTGCGGAGTTACAGCTCCAGCCCATCATCACTGGTGCCGCTGCGTGAAACTGTCAGTGGCAGCAACGGGGAGACAGTGGCGTCCTCTCTGGCGTATGGCTTTACTGATAACGTCAGCGATATGGCCGGTCGCGATCTGCTGTTTAATGCTGGCGGCGTCGGGGGAATTACGGTTGAGGGGCTTTCGAAAGGCACAGAGCCTTATCGCCGGTTGATTGCGCACCTGGTCTGGACAGCGACGCAGATGGCTTTACAAGGCCGTGATTATGCCGTGGATTTCATGCTGTGGATTCAGGGCGAGGCGAACATGGCAAACGGGACCAGCGCTGACAGTTACACCGGGAGGGTGACAACCTTACGGGCGGATGTGGCCGCAGATACGGCGGGGATGCGTGATGTGGGACGCGATCTGGTCATGTTGATGTATCAGACCTCATCTCACGGCTATTACGTGGGTACAGCAGAAAACCCACCGGAGCTTATCGCTCAGGCGCAGCTTGATATGGCGCTGAATAATCCTCTTATTGATATGTGGGGGCCATCATATATGGGGCTTCCGGCAAACCATACCATTGGACAGGGAAACGTCCATCACAATGCCCACGGTTACCGGCTGATGGGCCTATATGCGCAAAAGGCATTGCGACATCGCCTGCGAACACGCACCGCAGATAAGCCGAATGGTGAAAAATATTTACCTGTGCATGCTACCCGTGCCCGAAAAATAAACAGCAGAACCGTGATTACTGATGTATTTACGTATCACCCACCGTTAGTTATTGATGACTCGTATATCACTGAGCTGGCAGATGGTAATCATGGTGTCGAATTACATGATGAAACCGGGCGGCTTGATATTGTATCCGTGGAGATTGTGGCGGGAACGAAAATTAAAATCGTGTCGAAAACAGATATCGGAAACGGGGCGTTTGTGGCATTTGCCTGGACGCCGGAGAACCGAGGAGAAATCACAAACAACCGATATCAACAATGGTTTTTCGGGCGAGAAACAGGGGTACGAACAACCATTCATGATTCTGACCCTGAAAAAACTGATTTAACAGATGAAAACGGCAAGCCTTATCCGCTTTATAACTATTTACCGATTCAGAAGATTGCCATTTCCGAATAACAGATGAAATTAAACGAGGTATTTTATGATTCAGTTTCAGGTCGCTAAGGATTTTGGTAATCCCCTGCTGCCAGTCAGTAAGGCCCGCTCGGAAATGTATCTGGATTCTGCACTCTCTATTTACGAAATGCGCAGCGCAAAAGAAAGCAGCAGTAATGGCAGAGCGCTGGAGGTTAACGGCCTGACCTTTGATAATGAGGGGCTGGTTTGTGATGGCATTGATGGTCATTACGCTGATACGGGGCTTATTGAGCCTCTGGCTAATACCGTCATCGTTGCATTTCGGGCTAATCCGCAGGAAGTCACAACGCAGATTTACTCGGGCCTGCCTGAATCGGAGAGACCGTTTACAGGAGCGCGGGCCGCGATTACTAAAGACGGTATTTTTGTGGCTGATACGGGGGCGACGCCCGCGACGATCCACGCTCAAATCGGCAATATCACGCCAGGCTGGGAGCTAATAGCAGTAGTGACGGGAGCAAAACAACTTTCGGTAATCCGTGCATCGACTATGGAAACAGTGACCACGAAGTTTGAAACCCGAAACGAGCCGAAAAGAACTATTCGCATCGGGGGTGGGTATGTTGCCCCGCACAACCTGGGTATCAACGGACGTGTAGGATTATGGGCCATGTATAACGGTGTGCTGGATAGCGCGACCATTGTAGGTCTGTTCGCAAAAGCACGTACCATCATGGCTGGGAAAGGCGTCGTTATTCCTTAAGGGGGAGAATGTGGGTAAACCATTTTATACGCGCCTGACCCCTGCCGGGGAGCAAAAGTTTGCAACGGCGGCGGTGTCTGGTGAGCCGGTCAGTTTTTATGAGATGGCAGTGGGCGATGGCGGCGGAATCCTGCCTGACCCCTCCCGTATTGACGGTCTGATTAACGAGCGATTTCGGGCGCAAATAAACCGGGTAGTCATCGCTGACCAGGCAGCTAACGTCATCCGCGTTGAAATGATCATGATGCCTCAGGTGGGAGGATTCTGGATACGCGAAGCGGCACTCTACGATGAAGAAGGGATTTGTCTTGCCGTCGCGAATATGGCTCCGACCTATAAGCCGCTGCTTACAGAGGGGGCCGGGCGTTTACAGTCGGTTAATATGTGGATTGCCGTCAGCAAAACCAGCGATGTGACGATTAAAGCGGACCCGGCGGTTATTCTGGCTACCGTGGAAGAAGTGAACCGCGCAAAAAATGAGGCAAAGGATTATGCCGACCAGGTCGCAGGGCAGCTGGATATGGATATTCAGCAGGTTATCGCTGACGCTATCACTGCGGCGCGTCGGGACTTTTGGGAAGAAGAAAACCCGCCTGGAACGGTGCGCTTCTTTGCTCAAAATGTCGATCCGAACGAGAAATGGCCGTGGTCCCAATGGGTGTACACCGGCGAAAACAAAACGATCCGCGTTGGAAAGGCTGACGGATCGGACGTCGGGCAGAGCGGCGGCAGCGATACCGTTACACTGCAGCGTGCCAACCTGCCCGCCGTTCAGATTAATGTGAGCGGCGAAACCAGCGAACAGGGGCAGCAGGAGCTGACGACATCGGGCAACGGAAGGCACCGGCACAGGGCAGGAGACGGGGCGCCGGGGGATACCTGGCAGGATGCCACACACGGAACGGATAACCAGAAATATACGGGGTGGAACTATACCGACTATGCAGAAGACCATCAGCATGGCGTCACGATCCCGCCCCACAAACACACGACCACCGGCAAAACCGATAACCTCGGTGAAGGGAAATCAATCAGCGTGGTTGAGGCCCACACACTGCTGATGTGCTGGAGCCGCGTTGCCTGATAAATCCCGGTATCAGTCTGCCCCGATAAGGGGCTTTTTTCTTTCTGCGGTTGTGTCATTGACGGTACAACGGCCATCAACGGCTTGCGGTGAATGATTTCCCTACCATGGGTGAACCCCTAAACAGGAGATTCATTCATGGCGCAAGACTATCACCACGGCGTGCGTGTTGTTGAAGTTAACGACGGCACCCGCTCTATCACGACGGTGAGTACGGCGATTGTAGGCATGGTATGCACCGGCGATGATGCCGATGCCTCTGTGTTCCCGCTCAATAAGCCGGTTCTGCTTACCGATGTACTGACCGCCAGCGGCAAAGCGGGCGAGTCCGGCACGCTGGCCCGCTCACTGGACGCCATCGCAGACCAGGCAAAACCCATCACCGTAGTGGTGCGTGTTGCCCAGGGCGAAACAGAAGCGGAAACCACCTCCAATATTATCGGCGGCGTAACCGCTGACGGTAAGAAAACGGGCATCAAAGCGCTGCTTTCGGCGCAGTCGCAGCTGGGTGTGAAGCCGCGCATTCTGGGTGTGCCGGGTCATGACACGCAGGCTGTTTCCACTGAACTGTTAAGCGTGGCGCAGAGCCTGCGCGGCTTTGCGTACCTGTCTGCCTACGGTTGTAAAACCGTGGAAGAAGCGATTGCCTACCGCGAAAATTTCAGTCAGCGAGAAGGGATGCTGATCTGGCCTGATTTCATCAACTTTGACACGGTGCTGCAGGCGGATGCGACCGCTTACGCCACTGCCCGCGCGCTGGGTCTGCGTGCAAAAATCGACGAGCAGACCGGCTGGCACAAAACCCTTTCTAACGTGGGCGTCAACGGCGTAACCGGCTTGTCTGCGGATGTGTTCTGGGATCTGCAGGACCCGGCAACCGATGCCGGACTGCTGAACCAGAACGACGTCACCACCTTGATCCGCAAGGATGGTTTCCGCTTCTGGGGTTCCCGCTGCCTGAGCGATGACCCGTTATTCCAGTTTGAAAACTACACCCGTACCGCGCAGGTGCTGGCAGACACCATGGCGGAGGCGCATATGTGGGCGGTTGACATGCCGCTTAACCCTTCGCTGGCTCGCGACATTATCGAAGGTATCCGCGCCAAAATGCGCAGCCTGGTAAATCAGGGCTACCTCATCGGCGGTGATTGCTGGATTGATGACAGTGTGAATGACAAAGACACGCTGAAAGCCGGGAAACTCTGGATCGACTACGACTATACGCCAGTGCCTCCACTGGAAAACCTGATGCTGCGCCAGCGCATCACTGACCGTTACCTGGTGGATTTCACCACCCGCGTAAGCGCATAAGGGGGACCCATGGCCTTACCACGCAAGTTAAAACACCTGAATATTTTTAACGCCGGTAACAACTGGATGGGCATTGCTGAATCCGTCACCCTGCCGAAATTCACCCGCAAGCTGGAAAACTACCGCGGCGGCGGTATGCCCGGTTCAGTAGGTATTGATCTGGGGCTGGATGATGGCGCGCTGGATACGGAAATGACCATCGGCGGCACTGAGGCGCTTTTGTTTAAACAGATGGGCAAAGCCACGGTGGACGGCGTGCAGCTGCGCTTTACCGGGTCTATTCAGCGCGACGACACCGGCGAAGTGCAGGCCGTTGAGCTGGTCGTCCGTGGTCGCCACAAAGAGATGGATTCCGGCGAGTGGAAAACCGGCGAGAGCAATTCCACCAAAGTCAGCAGCGTTAACTGTTACGCGAAGCTGACCATTAACGGTGAAGTGCTCTATGAGGTCGATGCGATCAACATGATTGAAGTTGTTGATGGTGTTGACCTGATGGAAGAACACCGTAACGCCATCGGTCTGTAATTTTTTCCTGGCGCGCGAGGTCGCGCCAGCCAACCCATAACAGGAAAAGAGCATGAGTGAGAAAACAGAAGCAACGGTAAAACTGGATAGCCCGATTAAGCGCGGTGATACCACGATTACGGAAATTGTGCTGCGTAAGCCGCAATCCGGCGCGCTGCGCGGTACGCGACTGCAGGCGGTGATGGAGATGGACGTGGCCTCTATGATGACCGTGATCCCACGCATCTCCACACCAACGCTGACCCCGCAGGAAATGGCGGACCTCGACCCGGCAGACCTGGCCGCGATGTCTGTCGAGGTGGTCCTTTTTTTGTTGCCGAAGTCGGCGCTTGCCGATTTGCCGACAGCCTGACGGTAGATGACCTGGTGGCGGATATCGCCACGATCTTTCACTGGCCGCCGTCCGTCACTGACGTTATGCCGCTGACGGAAGTGCTGGAGTGGCGGCACAGAGCGATAATGCGTAGCGGGGCCAGCGATGAGTGATAAAAACCTGCGCCTGCAGGTGGTTCTGAGTGCGGTTGATAAACTCACCCGCCCTTTAAAAAATGCGCTGGCTGGCTCGAAGGAGCTGGCCTCCGGCATCCGGCAGACCCGTGATCAGCTTAAACGGCTTAACGACGCGGGGAGCCAGTTAAAATCTTTTGATCAACTCTCACAGAGCCTGAACCGGACCAGCAACGAGCTGGACCAGGCGAGGCTGCGTGCGCAGATGATGACGCGCGAGCTGGCAGCGCTCGAATCCCCCACGAAAAAACAGACGCAGGCGCTTGAGGCGCAATGGCGCGCCGTATCACGCCTGGAACAAAAGCAGGGGCAGGAAACGCGGCAGATGGCTGCAGCCAGGGCGGAGCTGTACCGCCTTGGCATCTCTGCGGGCGGTGGCGCCCGTGAAACGGCCAGAATTACCCGCGAAACGGATCGCTATAACCAGCAGCTGGCAGAGCAGGAGCGGCGCTTGCGAGACGTGGGCGAGCGCCAGCGTAAGCTGAATGCGATCAGGGCCAAAGCTGACAAGATGCGCGACGTGCGTAACAGCCTGGCGGGGAACGGGGCCGGGATGATGGCGGCCGGGGTGACAACGGGCGCGACCTTGCTGGCGCCCATTCGCGCCTACTCGGAATCAGAGAACGCCGCTAACCAGCTGGCAGGCTCAATGATGGGACCGGGCGGAAAGGTGGCGCCTGAGTTCCTGAAGCTGAACAAGCTGGCGATTGCCCTGGGGGACCGGTTGCCCGGTACCACGGCAGATTTTCAGAACATGATGACCATGTTACGCCGTCAGGGGATGTCAGCGCAGGTTATCCTGGGCGGGCTGGGTGAGTCGGCGGCTTACCTTGGCGTGCAGCTGCAAATGGCGCCGACGGAGGCGGCAGAGTTTGCCGCAAAATTGCAGGACGCCACGCAGACCACCGAAAAAGACATGATGAGCCTGATGGATCTTATCCAGCGTGGTTTTTATGCGGGCGTAGACCCCGGGAATATGCTGCAGGGTTTTTCAAAAATTAGTAGCGCGATGAGTATCCTAAATAAAAAAGGGATAGATGCAGCTAAAACTTTTGCCCCACTGCTGGTTATGGCCGACCAGGCAAGTATGGCCGGGGAGTCTGCTGGGAATGCGTATCGGAAAATATTCCAGGCTGCCCTGGATGCAAAGAAAATTAAAGCTGTTAATGATGATCTAAAAGGGACCGGCATTAAGTTTAATTTTTCTGATGGTAAGGGAGGATTTGGTGGGCTGGAAAATATGTATGTCCAGCTAAGTAAGCTGAGCAAACTTACTCCCGAGAGGCAGATGGCAACAAAAAAAGACCTGTTTGGCAATGATTCAGAAACGCTGCAGGCGTTGGATATCATGATCCAAAAAGGTATTGATGGTTATCGTGAAACAGTAGCGAAGCTGGAGAACCAGGCTACCCTGCGCGAGCGCGTCGAAGCATCGCTTAATACCCTGGGCAACAAATGGGAAGCCGCTGGCGGCTCCTTTACCAACGCCATGGCGAGCATCGGTGAAACCGTCGCGCCGGTGCTGAAAAATATTGCGGACTGGCTGGGTAATCTGGCGTCCGCGCTGGATGGTTTTGTGAAGCGTCATCCGCAACTGACGGCGGCGCTATTTAAAATTGCGGCCGTGTTTGCCGTGGTAGCTACCGCAGCGGGTGTGGTGTCACTGGCCCTTGCATCCATTTTGGGACCTATGGCGGTAGTGCGGGTAAGTGCTGGCATTCTCCAGCTTAAATTTGCTTCTGCGTTTGGTCTGGTCACAAGAGTAATTGGCGGCGCAGGCCAGGCGGTCATCTGGTTAGGCCGGTTGATGATGGCTAACCCCATTCTGGCGATAGTTGGCCTGATTGCGATGGGAGCCATCTATATCTGGCAGAACTGGGAAACGCTGGGGCCGAAGTTTAAAGCACTGTGGGATGCCATCACGTCAGGGGTGTCAGTAGCCTGGGCTGTGATTAAGCAGACCATAAGCAGCAAATGGGATGAAATTCTGAGTGATGTTGCCGCGCTGCCCGCAAAATTTAAAGCGGTGGGCGGGGCGATCATTGACGGCATCCTGAGCGGTATCAATGAGAAATGGGAAACGCTTAAGAGCAAGCTGGCATCGGTCAAAAGCTACCTGCCGGACTGGATGACCGGCGGCGATAATTCGCAGGGCGCCTCACCGCAGAAAAAGACCCCAGGATTTTTCGCGGGGATGTATGACAGCGGTGGTTATATTCCACGTGGACAGGTGGGTATTGCTGGCGAGAATGGCCCGGAGCTGATTAACGGTCCGGCCTATGTGACCAGCCGCAGGAGAACGGCCGCGCTGGCGTCCGTAGTCGCCGGAATGATGGGGGGAGCAATGCCAGCAGAGGCCGCCCCGCTTCATCCCATGAGTCTGCCGGCAGCTTCATACCGTCCTGTAACTGATAAGCCAGCAGGCAGCCAGCCTGTATTCCAGTTTGAAACCCATGCGCAAATTATTATCCAGGCTCTACCCGGACAGAGTGCGCAGGATATTGCGCAGGAAGTTGCACGGCAGCTTGATGCGCGCGAGCGACGCATGAAGGCGAAGGCCCGCAGCAATTTCAGTGATCAAGGGGGGTACGATTCATGATGATGGTCCTGGGCTTGTTTGTGTTTCAGCTGCGCACGGTTCCCTATCAGCAACTGCAGTATCAGCGGAACTGGCGCCATGTGACCAACAACCGCGTTAATCGCCGTCCGACAACGCAATTTTTGGGGCCAGATAACGATCAGCTGACGCTCTCCGGCGTCCTCATGCCGGAAGTGACCGGCGGCCGGTTGTCGTTGCTGGCGCTGGAGCTGATGGCAGAGCAGGGGAAGGCGTGGCCGCTGATCGAGGGTGGTGGGACTATCTACGGCATGTATGTGATTGAGAGCCTTAACCAGACGAAAACGGAATTTTTCGCCAGTGGAGAAGCCAGGAAAATAGAGTTTTCGTTGGGGCTTAAACGGGTGGATGAGTCCCTGTCTGAAATGTTCGGCAGTCTGAGTGATCAGCTTAGCAGTCTGCAGGATTCTGCCGCCGCCGCAGTAGGGAACATCAGATCCACGGTAGGAGGGTTGCTGCAGTGAGCGAGATGGCTGATTTACTCAACCTCGGAAGCAAGACCCCGGCCTTTCGGATCGTGATTGAAGGTAAAGATGCCACGCAGACGCTGGATAAACGTCTGCTGGGTATGACACTGACCGACAACCGCGGATTTGAAGCTGACCAGCTTGATCTGGAGCTGGACGACGCCGACGGCCTGGTAATTATGCCGCGTCGTGGCGCAGTGATTTCTCTGGCGCTGGGATGGAAAGGCGAGCCGCTGTACTCAAAAGGTAAGTTTACCGTTGACGAAATAGAGCATAGCGGCAGCCCGGACAGGCTGACAATCCGTGCCCGTAGTGCTGATTTCAGGGAAACGCTGAATGTCCGGCGTGAGAAGTCCTGGCACAAAACGACGGTGGGCGATGTGGTGAAAGACATTGCCGCACGGCACAACCTTAAAGTTGCTATAGGAAATGATGTTGCTGCGATGGCGCTGGATCACCTGGACCAGACCAACGAAAGCGACGCCAGCTTTTTAATGAAGCTGGCGCGGCAGTATGGCGCGATTGCCTCAGTCAAGGACGGTAATCTGCTGTTTATCCGGCAGGGGCAGGGGAAAACAGCAAGTGGTAAACCGTTGCCGGTCATCACTATTACCCGTAAGGACGGAGACAGTCACCGGTTTAGCCTGGCTGACAGGGGAGCATATACGGGTGTTATCGCTCACTGGCTGCATACCCGGGAACCGGAAAAGAAAGAAACTGCAAAGGTGAAGCGCCGCCGGAGGACGACAAAACCCAAAGAGCCGGAAGCAAAGCAGGGGGATTACCTGGTCGGAACAGATGAGAATGTGCTGGTTCTGAACCGTACCTATGCGAACCGCAGTAATGCAGAACGGGCAGCAAAAATGAACTGGGAGCGGCTGCAGCGCGGCGTGGCGACATTTTCTCTCCAGCTGGCAGAAGGCCGCGCGGATCTGTATACAGAAATGCCCGTTAAGGTCAGCGGTTTTAAACAGCCCATTGATGATGCGGAATGGACCATCACAACGTTAACGCACACGGTCAACCCGGATAGCGGATTTACGACCAGCATCGAACTGGAAGTGAAGATTGATGATTTAGAAATGAGCTGATTAGGTTCACAAAATGGAAGTTATGTGTATCATTATGTGATTGAAAAGTGCAGGGCGGGAGATAAATGTAATGATGAATTGTCCAAAGTGCGGCCACGCGGCGCATACGCGGAGTAGCTTTCGGGTAACGGATCAGACAAAAGAGCGTTACTGTCAGTGCCAGAACATTAATTGCGGAACCACCTTCATCACTCATGAAACCGTAGTGCGATACATCATGACACCTGGAGTTATTGATAATGCCCCGCCGCACCCTACTGCCGCCGGGCAGGGGCATATGAACTTTTAACGTAACAAAAGTTTATTGCAGAGGTTCAATCAAACTGGTTCTGTAAGCGCGTGCCTTTTCGTTTTCCATGGAGCCAGTTTTTTTACATTCAACTCCACCGCCATTAATCCTAAAACCTTGGTCATGGGAAACATTTAACAGAGTGATTTTTTTAATCGTCTCTGGCTTCCATTTGTTCATAAAGTAATCATTGCAAATGCCGCTGAAAAGTGATTCAGCGGCATCTATCAATAATTTTGGTTTGCTGTATTTAATGGTTAGCTCGCCATTGTCCAGGCTGTGCGATCTTGTATCGTAAACAGCAATGAGATTCTCAATAGAGTCTGGGATTTTGTCTGCGAAGGCGCTTTGAGATGCGACAAGTAGCAAGGCCAAAAGAGGTTTTTTCATACGAGTCTGTCCTTAAAAAGTATGAGTACGTGAAAAACCTGCTGCCATTTTGCTGCCAATGGCGTTTCTGATATGAAAAAGCCACCTCGCGAGAAGTGGCTTACTATATGATTTTAAAGCTAAAATTTGGTGGCCCCTGTTGGGTTTGAACCAACGACCAAGCGATTATGAGTCGCCTGCTCTAACCACTGAGCTAAGGGGCCGTGGCGAAGGATTATAAAGTAACTGTTGCCCGCAATCCAGCCTAAAACGCACGCCTGCTGTTTTTATAAACAACGCATTTTCAATCCTTTATAATTATCTTTTAGGTATTGAGCTGGGGAAAACATGATCAACGATATTCTGGCGCCGGACCTGCGGGTGGTCTTTTGCGGTATCAATCCGGGGAAGTCTTCCGCCCATACCGGTTTTCATTTCGCCCATCCGGGAAATCGCTTCTGGAAGGTGATTCATCAGGCCGGGTTTACCGACCGTCTTCTGAAACCCGAAGAGGAGCTGCAGCTGCTGGATACCCGCTGCGGGATTACCATGCTAGTCGAGCGCCCGACGGTACAGGCCAGCGAGGTCGCGCTGCTGGAGCTCCGCGATGGCGGAAGAGAGCTGGTGAGGAAAATGGAAGAGTATCAGCCGCGCGCGCTGGCGATCCTCGGTAAACAGGCTTTCGAGAAAGCGTTTCAGGTACGCGGCGTAAAATGGGGCAAACAGCAGGTGACCATAGGCGCGACGGAAGTATGGGTGTTGCCAAATCCCAGCGGGCTCAACCGGGCGACGCTGGATAAGCTGGTGGAGGCCTACCGGGAGCTTGACGAGGCGCTGGCAACGCGAGGGCTTTAATTCGCCCCGGGTGGTTCCAGGCGGGTAAATTCGCCGATAGGACGGCGAATTCTATTATTTTCGCCATAGTCGTCAACGTAGCCTGCGCGAAGGATCATTTGCGGCGGCTGGCTTAAGCCTAAGGTTTCCGCCAGCTGTTTACGGAACGCTTTATCCTCCAGCATCTGGCTCACCGGCTGAACAGAGATGCCGTAGCGGACGGCATCCAGCCAGAAGGCCTGCAGATTCATGCCGCTGCGCATCATCAGCGGAAAGGTTTCCTCTCCGCCGATGATAAAAAATCCGGCGCTCTGCGCTACGCTGCTGGCCGTTTTACTGATGCTTTCCGCGGCGAAGGCTTCTCCCTGGGCTTTTTGCCGATCGAAAAATGAGTAATAGAGCAGTTTTTTTATCCCGGTGATGCTTAACTGTTCTGCGGGCAGGCCGTCTTTCAACCGGCGGGCCTCTTCGTTGGAAAAGCGCAGCCAGTGAGCGAACTCCGCTCTTTTGGCCGCATCGAGCGCCTGAGCCTTTGCTGCCTGGATGGCAAAACTCTCAAGCTTATTAAACCCGGCGCTGCCGCGTGGATAATAATTTAAATACGGCTGGTGCTGTTTGAGCAGGGCAGCGAGATCGCGGGGCGCAAGGGCAATATCCTGAAACGGACGTTTGTCGGTGTGCCGGCGCTCAATTAACTTCAGCACGGCGGGCTGTTTGAGAGAAGAGGCGCTGTGGAGGGGGCTTAACGTCATGCGGGCAACATCACCATTGCGCGCCATCGCCGGTAAAATGTCTATTTCCGCCCGCATGCCAAATGCGGCGGCTGCCTGGCGGAAGTTCTCCAGGAACGCGCCCAGAGAAATACAGGCTTCTCGCCCCGCCGGGTCGATATGCGGGAGGGCTTTACTGTGGTCGAACGCCAGGGTGAATCGCCGTGCGTCCGGGTTATAGCGAATCTGCCAGGGCTGAGTATTATGCGCATTTGGCGCCAGCGAGGCGTAATACACTATATGGCGCTGTTCGGTTGGCAGCGCAAATGGTAGTGAAAGATCTTTGGTCAGGCGCAGGGGCTTCGCTTTATGATAGGCACAGGCGCAAACCACTATCATACCTATTAGTAAGGACAGAAATATTTTCTTTATCATCGACTTTCGCCTTTTTCTATCATTAATAATAAAGCGTCAAAAGCGAAGTTAAGAAAGGATTTTCGGTCCTTCTCAAGATGCCGCAAAATATAGGCTTCTTTACTTGCTGATTTCTCTATCAGCCCGGTCAGGCAGAGCCAGAACAGCATCATGACGTCTGCCATTGGAGCATTTAACTGAAGCTCTTTGTTTGCTGCCGCGCGGGAAATTTCTCCGGCGATAATATGATTAATCTCCTCGCCGAGCATATAGATATTAGTCAGTACTTTATTATTTTTCATCTCTTTTTCAGAGCAACCTATTTTCCCGGTAATGCCGGGGAAATAGACGATGCCGGAGTCGTGGATAGCAACCAACGACTGGCAAAGCTCATGATAAAACTCGCGGAAGGGGGCCTGCCGGCTGACTATTTTCACCACCTCCTGGTGAAAGCGCTCCATTCCATCGAGAATAAGGTGATCGACAATATCCTGTTTACTGTCAAAGTAGCTATAAAGCGTGGTTTTACTGAATCCGGCTTCGTGCGCAATCTCATCCATGGTCGTTCCTTCTATACCATGGTTAAGAAATAACGTATTAGCGGTGGCCAGAATAACCGTTCTATTAAAATCAGCCAGCTGAATCTTTCGTTTGCTATTCATTGAATATCCCTATTATTTAGATTCGCGTTGTCCATTAAGTGCGATTTATGAACTAATAGTACAAATATAAAACTATGAGTCCAGTTGTTTGGCTTTATGGTATTAAATAATAAGAATATGACCCGGATATATATTGATAATTTCTGGATGCAGGTATTAATATTTATTAAAGGAATGATTTGCGATTAGCCATAAAAAAAGCCAGTCAGTTGGACTGACCCCATAAAGTTGGACAGTTCATATTAAGCGGCTTTCAGGGCCTGGG
>NZ_JBEAFR010000052.1:0-57340 GCF_040062315.1 Klebsiella sp. GW_Kp181 | reverse complement strand
ATGGCTTGCATAACGGGAGGTGTCCATATACGGCTAAGCGCAGCGCGAGCCGGGAGAAAAACGCAAAGCCACCTCCAGGCGGATAAGGCGCTAGCCGTCATCCGGCACAATACCTGATTAGCCATGCACCCACGCCGGCAGCCAGTCGCCGTGGCTGTCGATCAGATCGTCCACCAGCGCATAGATCTCCTCAATGCCCAGCACCGCCGCCGTATGCGGGTCCATCATCGTCGCATAGTAGATATAGTCGCGATTTTCCGTGAGTATCGCCTCAGTCAGCAGGGTCTGAACGTTGATATTGGTTTGCATCATTGCCGCCAGATGGGCAGGCAGCTTGCCCGCTTTGGTCGGTTGAATGCCGTTAGCGTCCACCAGACAGGCCACCTCCACGCAGCAGCCCTGCGGCAGGTTATCGATAAGATTATCGTTACGCACGTTGCCGTAGATCACGCTCGGCTCGCCTGTCCAGATGGCGTTCATAATGGTGCTGGCGTACTCGCGCGAGGGTTTGACCTCAATGCGCTCGCTGGTTTTATACCGCTCCAGCTCTTTGTGCCAGTTCGCCACCTGCTCTACGCAGCGTTTCGGATACTCATCCAGCGGCACCTGATAGCGCGCAATCAGATCCTCACGCCCCGGCTTGATAAACCAGGGAGTGTATTCCGCGAAGTGCTCGGACGACTCCGTGACAAAATAGCCCAACTTTTTAAACATCTCATAGCGGACGATGTTCTGGCAGCGCGAATCCTCGCGATGCTTCGGCGCGCGTCCTTCGGCAAATGCCTGCAGCATCTCCGGGTAAATACTGACATAACTGCCGTCGCTGAGCTTTTTCTCCAGCGACAGGTAAAAGGCCATATGATTGATACCGGCGCAGCGGTAGCGTAAATCCGCCGGGTCGAGATCCAGATCGTGGGCCAGCTCCTCCGCCGTCCCCTGCACCGAATGACACAGTCCGACCTGCTTAATATGCGGATAGCGGGCGTACATTGCCCAGGTATTCATCGCCATCGGATTGACGTAGTTAAGCATAGTGGCGTTCGGGCAAACTTCGGTCATATCGTCGCAGATGCGCCACAAGTGCGGAATGGTGCGCAGCGCGCGCATAATTCCGCCCGGGCCAAGCGTATCGGCAATAGTTTGCTCCACGCCATGCAGCTTACAGACTTCAAAATCGGTGACCGTACAGGGCTGATAGCCGCCAATCTGGAAGGCCACCACCACAAAATCCGCGTCCTGCAGCGCCGCTTTCTGGTCGCGATGGCAGCTGATTTCCCCCTCCGCGCCCAGAGAATCCATCAGTTTGCGCACCACAATATGCGACTCCTCCAGACGAGTCGCATCGATATCCATCAGGGCGATATGCGCGGACTTTAGCGCCGGGCGCTGAAACACATCGCCGAGTATATTTTTGACGAATACCGTCGAACCGGCGCCGATAAAGGTAATTTTGGGGGCAGACATAGGGTGCTCTCCGTAGGGTTAGTGAACGTTAACAGAGTGGCATGCCGGACTACCGGCGGGCTGCCCTCTTCCCGCCGGAGCATTCCCGAAAACTCAGATCGGCTACCGGCAAGCATGAAAACTGATTTTTCGGGAATAAATGGGCGAAAAAGAAGAGAAAACGGGCCTTTAATTCGACTAAGATAAGCGCTGACTGGCGTCAAAAATCGGCAAGAATGATGATTCAGGAATCCACATCATGATCGATAAACCCCGCGCAGCGCATCCCGCCGACGCGTATATGAGCAGCAGCGACGATCGACTGCCCCGCAGCCCGCTGGCGCTCTACTCTGAATACCAGCGGATGGATATCGAGCTGCGTACTCCTTATGCCATGACCGCCAGCCACTGGCACGGTCAGGTGGAGGTGAACGTCCCCTTCGACGGCGATGTCGAGTATCTGATCAACGATGAAGCGGTACGTATCGAGCAGGGCTATATCACCCTGTTCTGGGCATGTACGCCCCATCGCCTTACCCGACCAGGGGCCTGCAGGCAGATGGCTATCTTCAACCTGCCGATGCATCTGTTTTTATCCTGGCCGCTGGATCGGGAGCTTATTAACCACGTCACCCACGGTATGGTGGTGAAATCGCTGGCTGCCCAGCAGCTCAGCGTATTTGAAGTCCAGCGCTGGCAGCAGGAGCTGAACAGCGATAATGAGCAAATCCGCCAGTTAGCGATCGATGAAATCGCTCTGATGCTCAAGCGCCTGAGCCTCTCCGGCTGGCAGCCGATTCTGGTGAACAAGACTTCACGCACGCACAAGAACAGCGTTTCGCGCCACGCCCAGTTTTACGTCAGCCAGATGCTGGAATATATTGCCATCCACTACGATCGGGCGCTCACCGTCAACGATGTCGCCGAGCATGTGAAGCTGAATGCCAACTACGCGATGGGGATTTTTCAGCGGGTGATGCAGCAAACCATGAAGCAGTACATTACCGCGATGCGCATTAATCACGTTCGGGCGCTGCTCAGCGACACCGATAAGACCATCCTCGATATCGCTCTGACCGCCGGTTTCGGCTCCAGCAGCCGCTTTTACAGCACTTTTAATAAATATGTCGGCATGCCGCCGCAGCAGTATCGCAGGCTGAGCCAGCAGCGTCGCTATAATCTGGCGCCCGCCGGGGCATAAAAAAATGCCGCCGGGGAAGCCCACGGCGGCATTGATTAACAGCAAAACGGTTTAGTCGTTGATGCGCGGATGCTGCTGCACCAGACGAGAACGTTTTTCCTGCAGATCGGCGATCTCCTGATCGATATCTTCGATTTTATGCTCGATGTTATCGTAGTGCTCGCCGAGAATTTCTTTCGCTTCCTGAATATCCGAAGCCGCTGGCGTCGCCCCTTTCAGCGGACGATTGGCGGTCTCTTTCATCGACAGGCCGGTAATCAGACCGATAACCGCAATTACCATCAGATAGTAAGCCGGCATCATCAGGTTCTGCGTGCTTTCTACCAGCCACGCCGCCAGGGTTGGCGTCAGACCGGCAATCAGCACCGAGATGTTGAAGGCGCTGGCCAGGGCGCTAAAACGAATGTGGGTCGGGAACATCGCCGGCAGCGACGAAGCCATCACCCCGATAAAGCAGTTCAGCACAACCGCCAGCACCAGCAGACCGGCGAAAATCAGGCCGAGAACGTTACTGTTAATCATGATGAATGCCGGAATCGACAGCGCGAACAGCGCCACGCTACCAATCAGAATGAACGGGCGACGGCCAAAACGGTCGCTGAGCATACCGATAACCGGCTGAACGAACAGCATCCCGACCATGATGGCGATGATGATCAGCACCCCGTGGTCTTCTGAATAGTGCAGGTTATGCGACAGGTAGCTCGGCATGTAGGTCAGCAGCATGTAGTAGGTCACGTTGGTGGAAATCACCAGACCGATACAGGTCAGCAGGCTACGCCAGTGTTTAGTGGCAATCTCTTTAAAGGAGACTTTCGGCCCGTCCTGCAGGCCCTCGCGGTCGCCCTGCTCCATTTTATCAACGTGCTGCTGGAACGCCGGCGTCTCTTCCAGCGCATGGCGCAGATAAAGACCAATAATGCCTAACGGCAGCGCGAGGAAGAACGGAATACGCCAGCCCCAGTCGAGGAAGTTCTCTTCGCCTACCATGCTGGAAATGAGTACCACCACGCCCGCGCCCATCACGAAGCCCGCTATCGAACCGAAGTCCAGCCAGCTGCCCATAAAGCCGCGTTTACGGTCAGGCGAGTATTCCGCCACAAAGATCGATGCCCCGGTATATTCTCCGCCCACCGAGAATCCCTGCGCCATTTTACACAGCAGCAGCAGAATCGGCGCCCAGATACCAATGGTGGCATACGACGGAATAAGACCGATACAGAATGTACTTATCGACATAATGACGATGGTTATCGCCAGAATTTTTTGTCGACCATATTTATCGCCCAGCATCCCGAAGAACAGGCCGCCTAATGGACGAATTAAGAAGGGAACCGAGAAAGTACCGAGCGCGGCAATCATCTGCACGCTGGGGTTGGCATCGGGGAAAAAGACCTTACCAAGAGCATACGCAACAAAACCATATACCCCAAAATCGAACCACTCCATCGCGTTACCCAGCGACGCTGCGGTAATCGCTTTCTTCAGTTTGCTATCATCAATGATGGTCACATCCCGAAGCGTGATGGGTTTTACTTTTTTCCTTTTAAGCATAATTATCCTCTTTTGCTCTCGCCTTGAGCGCACGAATCTCCGCCGAATGACAAGGTCATTCGCGTCATGCGTTGGGAGCGGCGAATTGCTGTGCTCCACATTTCAAGCGTAGCAGGTTTGCCTGCACTGTCTGCTGACAGTCCGTACAACCGAACCTGTTGACGCCTGCTCTGGCCATAATGAATATGCGGGGCCGCTAATAAGTGTAGTGAATTTGCGTTCTCGCCTTTTTACCCTAACAGCGTTTAAATTTGGGATCAACTTCACAAAAATTCACCTACCCTTAAACAGAGTCGGCGAAAACCAATAAGTTCAATGAATATTGGAACTTAGCGATACATTTCCGGAAATATCTGGCGGTTTTTATGGAAATAACCCCGTCGTTCTTCACGGGGTATATTCATTTTCTTCCCTGCAGTAGCTCATAAAAAAGGCCCGACAAAAGTGCGGGATTGCGCTATAATCACTTACACTTTCGGCTATCAGCCGCCATTTAATGGACCAACGTCCTGTTTTACCCAGTAATCGCGAGGAACGTCATGCAACTGCCACACTGCCCGAAATGCCATTCTGAATACACTTATGAAGATGGCGGCATGTTTATCTGCCCGGAATGCGCCCATGAATGGAACAATGCCGAGCCTGCGGATGATAACGACGCGCTGGTGGTCAAAGATGCCAACGGTAATTTACTCACCGACGGCGACAGCGTCACCGTCGTAAAAGATCTTAAGGTTAAAGGCAGTTCTTCAATGCTAAAAATCGGTACTAAAGTGAAGAATATCCGCCTGGTTGAAGGCGATCATAATATTGACTGCAAAATTGATGGTTTTGGCCCGATGAAGCTAAAATCCGAATTTGTTAAAAAGAACTGATTTTATTCCCCCGGCGCCTGTCGTCGGGGGGAAATATATTTTCCCGTGCCGTTATGCGAATTGTCCGATCGTCTTCCGCCTCTTCTTGCGTCTTCCCTCGCTGCCGCCTGGCTTAATTTTGCAATCCTCTTCTACGCTTAATGGAATATTCGTTACCTGAGGTAATGCTTATGCCCCTGAGTCCCTATATCGCTTTTAGCGGCAACTGCTCGGCCGCCATCGCGTTCTACCAGCAGGCGCTGGGCGCTGAACTGCTCCATAAAATTACCTGGGGCGAAATGCCGCAGGATATTCATGACGCCGAGGATGGCTGCCCCTCCGGCCAGCATCTGGCCGCCGACGGCATCGCCCACGCCAGTCTGCGCATCGCCGACAGCATCCTGATGCTCAGCGACAGCCCCTCCAGTAAAATGGAGCGCTACGCCGGGTTTACTATCGTGCTTGATCCGCAAGATGTTATCGAGGGTAAACGCTGGTTTGACGGCCTCGCCGATGGCGGGCAGATAGAGATGGTCTGGCAGGAGACATTCTGGGCGCACGGCTTCGGTAAAGTGATCGACCGCTTTGGCGTCCCGTGGATGGTCAACGTGTTGAAAGAACCTTAACGCTGACCTTTTCCCCTCACCCTCTCCCCGAAAGGGAAAGAGAACCCGGCGGTGCAGTTTGTTACCCCTGCGCCGCTCTGCAGCCCCACGCACAGCTGACTCCGCCCCCGGTTTCCCCCTCTTCCCTTCAGGAGAGGGCATCTGTGCGTTCATCCCCGCTTACCTGTCATCCCTTCTGCGTTAACTCTTCATCCCCCGGTCATCAGGAGTTAACCGAAACGTAACAAAAAACCGTCAGGATTGGCTCACGCTCAGAGGAAAACTCCTTCTTGTCCTTAGTGAGGCTTGATTGCCATGTACTTATCCAGACATCCGACCAGTTACCCCACGCGATATCAGGAAATTGCCGCCAAACTGGAGCAAGAGCTTTGCCATCATTACCGCTGCGGCGACTATCTGCCCGCCGAGCAGCAGCTGGCGTCCCGCTTTGAGGTTAACCGCCATACCCTGCGCCGGGCCATCGATCAGCTTGTCGAGCGCGGCTGGGTCCAGCGCCGTCAGGGTGTCGGCGTGCTGGTACTGATGCGCCCGATAGATTACCCGCTCAACGCCCAGGCGCGCTTTAGCCAGAATCTTCTCGAACAGGGCAGCCACCCGACCAGCGAAAAGCTGCTGTCGGTGCTGCGTCCGGCCAGTAGCCACGTTGCCGATGCGTTTGCCATCAGTGAAGGCGATAACGTCATTCACCTGCGCACCCTGCGCCGCGTGAACGGTGTCGCCCTGTGCCTGATAGACCACTACTTTGCCGACCTGCAGCTATGGCCGGTTCTGCAAACCTTTACCCACGGCTCGCTCCATGATCTGTTGCGCAATCGTCTTGATATCGAACTGACCCGCGTACGCACCAAAATCAGCGCCCGCCGCGCGCAGGCCAAAGAGAGCCGCATTCTCGGCATTCCCAATATGGCGCCGCTGCTGTGCGTGCGCACCCTGAATCATCGCCAGGGCGAGCAGAGCGCGACGGAGTACTCCGTCAGCCTGACCCGCGCCGACATGATTGAATTCACCATGGAGCACTGAATGCACTTTGATACCGCTACCCGCCAGCGCTGGATGTCCGTGCTGGCCCACAGTGACCCACAAGAACTGGCGGCGCGGATGCAAACGCTGCAGCTCGCGCCGCAGTATGAACTGATTCGCGCCCCGGAAACCGGGCTGGTCCAGCTGCAGGCGCGCATGGGCGGCATCGGCGATCGATTTTTCGCCGGAGACGCCACCTTAACCCGCGCCGCTATCCGCCTGGCCGACGGCACGCTCGGCTATAGCTGGATTTTAGGCCGCGATCGTCCGCACGCTGAACGTTGCGCGGCCATCGATGCCCTGATGCAGTCGCCACACCATTTTCATACCCTGATGGAAACCCTGATAACCCCGCTGGAAGAACAACGTAGCGCGCGCATTGAAGCCCGACGCGCCGAAGTCAACGCCAGCCGGGTCGACTTCTTTACTCTGGTTCGCGGAGATAACGCATGACCTTACAACCCGCTTTTACCCTGGCTGTGCAGGATGCCCAGCACAGTTTCCGCCGCCTGCTGAAAGCGATGAGCGAGCCGGGCGTGATTGTCTCCCTGCAGCAGCTTCAGCACGGCTGGCAGCCGCTGAACGTCGCCACCACCAGCCTGCTGCTGACGCTGGTGGATCACGAGACGCCGGTCTGGCTCGCTCCGACGCTGGATAACGATCTGGTCGGCCAGAATTTACGCTTTCATACCGGCGCGCCGCTGGTTGAGCAGCCGCAGCAGGCAACCTTCGCCGTCGCCAGTGACAGCATCAGCGCCGAACAGCTCAACGTGCTCTCCGCCGGTACCGTCGTCGCCCCGGAGACCGGCGTTACGCTGATTGTTCAGCTCGCCAGCCTCAGCGGCGGCCGGATGCTGCGCCTGACCGGCGCCGGGATCGCCGAGGAGCGGATGATCGCCCCGCAGCTGCCGGAATGTATTATTGCAGAGTTAACCGAGCGCCCGCATCCGTTCCCGCTGGGTATCGATCTGATTCTCACCTGCGGCGAACGCCTGCTGGCGATTCCGCGCACCACTCACGTCGAGGTCTGCTAATGTACGTAGCCGTCAAAGGCGGCGAGAAGGCGATCGTCGCCGCTCACGCCCTACAGGAACAGCAACGCCGAGGCGATGGACGGCTTCCTGAAATCAGCGTTGACCAGATTAGCCAACAGCTCAATCTGGCGGTGGATCGGGTCATGACCGAAGGCGGTATCGCCGACCGGGAGCTGGCGGCGCTGGCGCTGAAGCAGGCCAGCGGCGATAGCGTCGAAGCGATTTTTCTGCTGCGCGCTTACCGCACCACGCTGCAAAGACTGGCGGTCAGCGAGCCTGTCGACACCGCCGCTATGCGCCTTGAGCGCCGGATCTCGGCGGTCTATAAAGATATCCCCGGCGGCCAGATGCTCGGCCCGACCTACGATTACACCCACCGTCTGCTCGATTTTACCCTACTGGCCAACGGCGAAACGCCGCCGCTGGCGACCGATAGCGCGCCGCAGGAAGCCACGCCGCACGTTTTTAATCTGCTCGTCCAGCAGGGACTGGCGAAGGCGGAGCAGGATACTGACGCGCAGCCCGACGACATCACCCGCCATCCGCCGGTTTATCCCTGTTCGCGCTCGTCGCGCCTGCAGCAGCTGGTGCGCGGCGACGAGGGCTACCTGCTGGCGCTGGCCTACTCCACCCAGCGCGGCTACGGGCGCAACCATCCGTTTGCCGGGGAAATTCGCAGCGGCTACGTCGCGGTGGAGATCGTCCCGGAAGAGCTGGGCTTCACCGTCACTATTGGCGAACTGTTGATGACCGAATGCGAAATGGTCAACGGCTTTGTCGACCCTCAGGATGAACCGCCGCACTTCACCCGCGGCTACGGCCTGACGTTTGGCATGAGCGAGCGCAAAGCGATGGCGATGGCGCTGGTTGACCGCGCGCTCCAGGCGCCGGAGTACGGCGAAGAGGCGGCGGGTCCGGCCCAGGACGAAGAGTTTGTGCTGGCTCATGCTGATAACGTCGAGGCGGCCGGTTTCGTTTCGCACTTAAAACTCCCCCACTATGTCGATTTCCAGGCCGAACTGGCGCTACTTAAACGCCTGCAACGGGAGAATCAACGTGGCTAACGCACTGACCGGCTACAACTTTGCCTACCTCGACGAGCAAACCAAACGCATGATCCGCCGCGCCATCCTGAAAGCGGTGGCCATCCCCGGCTACCAGGTACCCTTCGGCGGTCGCGAGATGCCGATGCCCTACGGCTGGGGAACCGGCGGTATTCAGCTTACTGCCAGCATTATCGGCGAAAATGATGTGCTGAAGGTGATCGATCAGGGCGCCGACGACACCACCAACGCGGTATCGATTCGTCAGTTTTTCAAACGCGTAACCGGCGTCGCGACCACCGAACGTACCGAGGACGCCACGCTGATCCAGACCCGCCACCGGATCCCGGAAACGCCGCTGACCGAAGATCAGATCCTCATCTTCCAGGTGCCGATCCCGGAACCGCTGCGCTTTATCGAGCCGCGCGAAACCGAAACCCGCACCATGCATGCGCTGGAGGAGTACGGCGTAATGCAGGTGAAGCTGTACGAAGATATCGCCCGCTTCGGCCATATCGCCACCACCTACGCCTACCCGGTGAAGGTCAACGGCCGCTACGTCATGGACCCATCGCCGATTCCGAAATTTGATAATCCGAAGATGCATATGATGCCTGCGCTACAGCTGTTCGGCGCCGGGCGCGAAAAACGCATCTATGCGGTGCCGCCTTATACCCCGGTGGAGAGCCTCGATTTCGACGATCATCCGTTTACCGTTCAGGAGTGGGATGAACCCTGTGCTATCTGCGGCTCACGCCACAGCTATCTTGATGAAGTGGTGCTCGACGACAGCGGCAAGCGGATGTTTGTCTGCTCCGATACCGACTATTGCCGCCAACAGTGCGAGGAGCAGAAAAAATGAGCTATCCGTTACTGGCGGTGAATAACCTGACCCACCTCTATGCGCCGGGTAAAGGCTTCAGCGACGTATCGTTCGAGCTGTGGCCGGGAGAAGTGCTGGGTATCGTTGGCGAGTCCGGCTCCGGTAAAACCACCCTTCTAAAGGCGATTTCCGCCCGCCTGAGGCCGCAGCAGGGTGAAGTGCGGTACCAGAATCGTTCTCTGTACGCGATGAGCGAAGCGGATCGCCGCCGCCTGCTGCGCACCGAGTGGGGCGTGGTGCATCAGCATCCGATGGACGGGCTGCGTCGCCAGGTGTCGGCCGGCGGCAATATCGGCGAGCGCCTGATGGCGGTCGGCGCCCGTCACTACGGCCACATTCGCACCACCGCCGGGCAGTGGTTACAGGAGGTGGAGATCCCGCCTTCGCGCATTGACGACCTGCCCACCACCTTTTCCGGCGGCATGCAGCAGCGTCTGCAAATCGCCCGCAATCTGGTGACGCAGCCGAAGCTGGTGTTTATGGATGAACCTACCGGCGGGCTGGACGTGTCGGTGCAGGCGCGCCTGCTCGATCTGCTGCGCGGCCTGGTCGTGGAGCTCAATCTGGCGGTAGTCATTGTGACCCACGACCTCGGCGTTGCCCGCCTGCTGGCTAACCGTCTGCTGGTGATGAAACAGGGGCAGGTGGTGGAAAGCGGCTTAACCGACCGGGTGCTCGACGATCCCCATCATCCTTACACCCAGCTGCTGGTGTCGTCGGTATTGCAGAACTGAGCGTATGTCCACTCCCGGCGGCGCTGCGCTGACCGTGCTACGGGTGACGGACCGTCTGCGAGCCGGTAGCACGGACAGGCGCAACGCGCCGTCTCCGGCGATCCCCGGTCGCGCTTCGTGAATTAATGCATCAGGTAGCCCGGATAAGGCGTTCGCGCCGCGATCCGGGGAAATTCAGGCACGATGAGGCTAAAAATGAACGCCATTCGCGTGGAAAACATCCATAAAACCTTTGTTCTGCACCAGCAGAACGGCGTGCGTCTGCCGGTACTCGCCGACGCCTCGCTGAGCGTAAACGTCGGCGAATGCGTGGTGCTGCACGGCCACTCCGGCAGCGGAAAATCGACCCTGCTGCGTTCGCTGTACGCCAACTATCTCCCCGATAGCGGCCACATCTATATCCGCCACGGCGATGAATGGGTGGATCTGGTCACTGCCACGCCGCGCAAAGTCCTGGAAGTGCGTAAAACCACCATCGGCTGGGTTAGCCAGTTTCTGCGAGTGATCCCGCGCATCTCCGCCCTCGACGTCGTCATGCAGCCGCTGCTCGAGCTGGGCATCCCGCGCGAAGAGAGCGCCGGTAAAGCCGCCCGCCTGCTGACGCGCCTGAACGTGCCCGAACGTCTGTGGCACCTCGCCCCCTCGACCTTTTCCGGCGGCGAACAGCAGCGGGTCAATATCGCCCGCGGCTTCGCGGTGGACTACCCGATCTTGCTTCTCGACGAACCCACCGCCTCGCTGGACGACAAAAACCGCGCCGCCGTGGTGGAACTGATCCAGGAAGCCAAAGCCCGCGGCGCGTCGATCGTCGGCATTTTCCACGACGAGGCCACGCGTAAACAGGTCGCCGACCGCCTGCACCCCATGGGGATTTCAGCATGATTATCAACAACGTAAAGCTGGTCCTCGAAGACGAGGTGGTTAACGGTTCGCTGGAGGTGCGGGACGGCAGAATTTCAGCCTTTGCCGAAAGCCAGAGCCGGCTGGCGGAGGCCATTGACGGCGACGGCGGCTGGCTGCTGCCGGGGCTTATCGAGCTCCATACCGACAACCTGGACAAGTTTTTCACCCCGCGACCGAAGGTGGACTGGCCCGCCCACTCGGCGATGAGCAGCCACGACGCGCTGATGGTCGCCAGCGGCATCACCACCGTGCTGGATGCCGTGGCTATTGGCGATGTCCGCGACGGCGGCGATCGTCTGGAAAACCTGGAAAAGATGATCAACGCCGTGGAGGAGACGCAAAAGCGAGGCCTCAACCGCGCCGAACACCGGCTGCATCTGCGCTGCGAACTGCCGCATCACACCACTCTGCCGCTGTTCGAGAAGCTGGTTGGCCGCGAACCGGTGAGCATGGTCTCCCTGATGGATCACTCCCCTGGCCAGCGCCAGTACGCCGACCGCAGCAAATACCGCGACTACTACCAGGGCAAATACCATCTGACCAACGAACAGATGGACGCCTTCGAAGAGGAGCAGATGGCGCTGGCGGCTGCCTGGTCACAGCCCAACCGGCAGCGCATCGCCGCGATCTGCCGCGAGCGGAATATCGCGCTGGCCAGCCACGATGACGCCACCTGCGAACATGTGCTCGAGTCACGCCAGCTTGGCAGCGTTATCGCCGAATTTCCCACCACTATCGCCGCAGCGCAGGCCTCGCGCCAGCATGGGATGAGCGTCCTGATGGGCGCACCGAATATCGTGCGCGGCGGCTCGCACTCCGGGAACGTCGCCGCCCATCATCTGGCGGCCAGCGGACTGCTGGATATTCTCTCCTCCGACTATTATCCCGCCAGCCTGCTGGATGCCGCTTTCCGCATCGCTGACGACGAGGGCAACGCTTTTACCCTCGCGCAGGCTATTCGTCTGGTAAGTCAAAACCCGGCGCAGGCGCTGGGGCTGCACGACCGCGGAGCGATTGCCGAAGGTAAGCGGGCGGACCTGGTGCTGGCACGCCGTCACGGCGAGCATATCCATATCGATCACGTCTGGCGGCAAGGTAAGAGGGTCTTCTGATGGCAGGAAAACTGATTTGGCTGGTCGGTGCCTCCGGCTCCGGTAAAGACAGCCTGCTGGCAGCGCTGCGCCAGCGTGAGCATCCGCAGCTGCTGGTAGCGCACCGCTACATTACTCGTTCGCCCAATGCGGGCGGTGAAAACCATATCGCCCTCAGCGAGCGAGAGTTTTTTACCCGCGCCGAGCAGCATCTGTTTGCCCTCAGCTGGCATGCAAACCACCATTACTACGGTATTGGCATCGAGATTGACCTGTGGCTGCACGCCGGGTTCGACGTGGTCGCTAACGGTTCACGCGCGCACCTTGCGCAGGCGCAGGCGCGCTATGCTGACGCCCTCCTGCCTATCTGTTTGCAGGTTTCACCGGAGGTGCTCAGGCAACGCCTGGCGCGGCGCGGGCGGGAGAACGAAACAGAAATCGCCCAGCGCCTGGCGCGCGCGGCGCGCTATACGCCGAGCGCGTGTCTGACGCTAAATAACGATGGTCGCCTTAGCCAGTCGGTGGACGCTCTGGTTTCGCTGATTCGCATTCACGGCAACCGACGCGAACGGCAGCCAGCCTGACGCGCGAGGAGAAAGCATGAGCCTGAGTATCCGCTTAACCGGCACCGGCGGCGCGCAGCTGGTGCCGGTTTTTGGCTGCGATTGCCCCGCCTGTCGCCGCGCCCGCTCCGACGAAGCGCATCGTCGTCGCCCCTGTAGCGCGATAGTTAAATTCAATAGCGCGGTGACGCTGCTCGATGCCGGGCTGCCGGATCTGATGACGCAGTGGCCCGCCGGCAGCTTTCAGCAGTTTCTGCTCACCCATTATCATATGGATCACGTACAGGGGCTGTTCCCCTTGCGCTGGGGCGTGGGCGAATCCATTGCGGTATACGGCCCCCAGGATGATCAGGGCTGCGATGACCTGTTTAAGCATCCGGGCCTGCTGGATTTCAGCCACACCGTCGAACCATTTGTGCGGTTTGAACTTCAGGGATTGCGCGTCACGCCGCTGCCGTTGAATCACTCAAGGCTCACGTTTGGCTATCTGCTGGAGTCGGCCCATAGCCGGGTCGCCTGGCTCTCCGATACCGCCGCGCTGCCGGAAAAAACGCTGAAGTTCCTGCTGAATAATCAGCCGCAGCTTATCATCATCGACTGTAGCCACGAGCCGCGCCCGCAGCCGCCGCGCAACCACTGCGACCTGAACACCGTGCGGGCCATTAACCAGGTCATCGGCTGCCCGCGAGTGATCCTCACTCATATTAGCCACTGCTTCGACGCGTGGATGATGGAGCACTCTCTGCCGGCGGGGTTTGAAGCGGGATTTGACGGCATGGAGATTGTGCTGCCTTAACCAAACTTCATTGTCCCTTCACTTAACCTCACTATCTTCCCTGCGAACTTAACCATCTGAAGGGATTCACATGACCACAACACGACGCACGCTTCGCCATGCCTGCTGGTATACATTCATTGGCCCCTATATTGGCCTGCTGTGGGCCATCGTCGCCATCGTCATACAGTCGCGCCGTTCGGTGGGTAGTTTCTTTGAATTTGTCTTTTCTGAACTGCCGTATTTTCTCATCGTCCCCTGGGCTGCTGGCGCCATCCCGGCGCTACTGACCGGGATTGCCGTCGCTTTTTTGCCCACGGGCATTCATGCGATTCATTACCGGCGTATCCTCGCCAGCGCGACCATTGGCCTGGCCATATGCGCGGCAATACCGCTAACCGGCGTGCTGCTTTTCTCCGATACCGATCTGACGACCTTTATTCTGCGTGGTCATGGGTTCCGGGTAATCGCAGGTTCTGGCCTGTTCTCCGGACTGATTATGGGATGGCTGATAGCCTATCTGCCGGGCAGGGAGCAGAGAAAAACGCCAAATGAATAAGTTCCTGCATCATATCGGCTGGTTTGCGGAGCTAGGGCCGATGATTCCCAGGCTTCCGCCGCGGATCGCGGCACATCGGTAACCCTTATCCAGACGGCCCGGCTCCTCCGACGACCGCACACCAGCAGCCCCTGCCCCGGTATTCAACACGCGTGAAAACGCTGGATAAAGAGCCCCTGGCAGCGTTAACATAGCGGCGCTTTCCTCTCCGTATTATCGCGGCTGCTGAACCCGATTAATCTGAGAGAGAAAAGACCATGGAAACAACCCGTAGCCGGGACTGGCGCATGGCGCAAAAGCAGCGCAATAAGTCTCGCGATGTTCACACCGCCCTCTTACGTTTTCGTCGCGAGAAAAACTGGAAGCATCTCTATTTGCGTTCAGAAAAATTGCTACGCGCCGCGCAGCTGGGAATGGAATATCCCCGTAAAACTCGTCGCCAGCTGGCGCATCAGGGAATGGAAGAGCTGTTATCGAATTGATCAACGTGCTGTTTGTTTGTAGCCGCAATCAATGGCGAAGCCCGACGGCGGAACAGGTGTTCCGCCGTTATCCTGGCATGAACGTGCGCTCTGCGGGCACAAGCCGGAACGCCAGAAAACCCCTTACTCCTGAACTGATTAACTGGGCGGATATTATCTGCGTGATGGAGCAGAAACATAAAAATCGACTGGTCGCTGAATATCGTCGCCTGGTCGAAAATAAACCGCTTTACGTGCTGGATATCCCCGACGACTACCGCTATATGGACCCCGAACTTGTCGCCCTGCTGAAAGAGCTGGTCCCCGCCCTGCCCGAACTGAGCTAATTTTCTATCACCGTTTTACCCTGACTTCATCCTCGCTTCACAGTAGTGAAATACCTTTCCCGACGGACAAAAAAACAGGGAAGGAAACGATCGTGACAGGACGAATGATTCATCATGCAGGCTGGTTCGTGGCCCTTGGGCCGTTAATACCGCTACCGCTCATTCTCTTTTTACCCAGGGTCATCTCAGTTGATGAGCTCCTCAATCATCTTCCGGAAGTATTATCCCTCACCTGGGGTATTGGCTTTTTACCCGCATTGTTAACCGGCATTTTCATGGCTATCCTGACGGGCCACGCTGATTGCGCCTGGTACTATCGGATGCTGGCAGGCGGGATTGCCGGGCCTCTGATAACGGCCATTTGCTGCGGCATCATCGGCGCTTTTATTCCGATGTTTTTCTATTTAATCCCGCTGTTGCTTATCTCGGCGCTGCCGTCCGGCATCGTTATGGGGCTGCTGATTCCCTGGCTCCCGCCGCGGATCGCCCGGCATCAGTAATCATCATCCAGACGACGCCAGTCGTTTTCTAACTGTCGCCGATCGCTGTCCAGCTGGCGCTGACGCTCGTCAAGCTGGCGGCGGCGATCTTCAAGCTGTCGTCGTCTGTCTTCATACTGCCGCTGGCGATCGGCGCTTTGCTGACGGCTGCCCTGATAGCGCCCATCATCATAGTCATCGTCGTCGGAACGGCTATCGCCCGGGTGGTAAGCATCGTTAATAGCCTGCTGAATATTGCCGATAGCGTCGTCGATCACATCGGCGTGCGCCAGCTGGCCGGCGAGGGATAGGGTGCAAAAAAGCAAAGCAGTAGTATAACGTTTCATAAAGCCAGTCTCATCGGTGGGCTGGCTTTACGTTAATCAAGCGCTACCGCGGCGAGTAGCGGAGGAATCTCAAATCCGCTGCTGCTCAATCGCGCCGATCGCGTCTACCCGCCCCTGGTGGCGCCCGCCCTCGAATTCGGCATCCAGCCAGGCATCGACGATCATTTTTGCCAGTTCAAGGCCGATCACCCGCGCGCCAAAGGCCAGAATATTGGTGTTATTATGCTGCCGTGAAAGCTGCGCCGAGTAGGGCTCGCTGCACACCACCGCCCGAATACCGGGATGCTTATTGGCAGCGATAGAGATGCCGACGCCGGTGCCGCAGATCAGAATCCCGCCGTCGACCTCACCAGCGGCAACGGACTCAGCGACGGCGCTGGCATAGCGCGGATAATCGGTACGTTCCGTAGACCATGCGCCTTTATCCACGACGTCAATGCCACGCTGGCGCAGATGCGCAACGATATCGTCTTTCAGGATAAAACCGACATGATCGCAGCCAAATGCAATCCTTTTCATACTTAGCCTCGCCTGTTGTTAACTTTACAAGGATGGTTGGCGTTGTGATTTAAACGCCTAAAAATGCCCCTGGAAACGCTGAAAATAGCATCATCCGGCTCCTTTCTACACGCTGATATTTTACAAATCAAGTCGAAAACGTTATTTAACGCCATATGCACTTTTCAGAAAAAGAACCATATAAATCACACAATAGTATGATTTATAATGAATTTATTGCATGTAAAAGTAAAAATGAATTTTAGCAAAACTTCACAATAAACATAACTTTATAAAAAAATAAATTTTGTGAAGTTGGCGGTATCTTTTTTGTTTTGCCTGTGGTGATATAGTGTCGTCTTCATTTTATGGACAAAGAGAAAGCGATGAGTCAGTCAGAATCCAGTTCGCTCCCTAACGGTATCGGCCTTGCCCCCTGGCTTCGCATGAAGCAGGAAGGCATGACCGAAAACGAGAGCCGTATCGTCGAATGGTTGCTTACCCCCGGCAATCTCAGCGATGCGCCGGCCATTAAAGACGTCGCGGAAGCGCTGTCGGTATCAGAAGCCATGATCGTTAAGGTTTCTAAGCTGCTCGGGTTTAGCGGTTTTCGTAACCTGCGCAGCGCGCTGGAGGCCTACTTTTCGCAATCTGAGCAGGTGCTACCGACCGAGCTCTCCTTTGATGAAGCGCCGCAGGATGTGGTGAACAAGGTGTTTAACATCACTCTGCGCACCATTATGGAAGGCCAGTCGATCGTTAACGTCGACGAGATTCACCGCGCGGCGCGCTTTTTCGCTCAGGCTAACCAGCGCGATCTTTACGGCGCGGGCGGCTCCAACGCCATCTGCGCCGACGTGCAGCATAAATTTTTACGTATCGGCGTGCGCTGCCAGGCCTACCCGGACGCGCATATCATGATGATGTCCGCCTCGTTGCTGAAAGAAGGCGATGTGGTGCTGGTGGTTTCACACTCCGGGCGCACCAGCGATATTAAATCCGCGGTGGAGCTGGCTAAAAAGAACGGGGCAAAAATTATTTGCATCACCCACAGCTATCATTCGCCGATTGCCAAATTAGCTGATTTTATTATTTGTTCGCCAGCACCAGAGACACCTTTATTAGGCCGAAACGCCTCAGCGCGTATATTACAACTGACATTATTAGATGCATTCTTTGTTTCCGTTGCCCAGCTTAATATTGAACAAGCGAATTTAAACATGCAAAAAACCGGCGCAATTGTTAATTTCTTTTCTCCAGGCGCGCTGAAGTAAATAAAAAGCCGATCCCACATTAGTGGGATCAATAAAATTGTATCTTACACCGAGAGTATTGATATGAATAAATATCTGAAACTTTTCAGCGGCGCGGCTATGGGCGTAATGTTATCCACCAGCGCCTTTGCCGCCGCCGATTATGCCGTGGTCTTAAAAACCTTATCCAACCCATTCTGGGTTGATATGAAAAAGGGTATTGAAGACGAAGCCAAAACCCTGGGCGTGAGCGTCGATATTTTTGCCTCACCTTCTGAAGGGGATTTTCAGTCGCAGCTGCAGCTGTTTGAAGACCTGAGCAATAAAAACTACAAAGGTATCGCCTTTGCCCCCCTCTCATCGGTAAACCTGGTGATGCCGGTGGCTAAAGCCTGGAAAAAGGGCATCTATCTGGTCAACCTCGATGAAAAAATCGATATGGATAACCTGAAGAAAGCCGGCGGCAACGTAGAAGGTTTTGTCACCACCGATAACGTGGCGGTCGGGGCAAAAGGCGCAGAGTTTATCATCGACAAACTGGGTGCTGAAGGCGGCGAAGTCGCTATTATCGAAGGCAAAGCCGGTAACGCGTCCGGTGAGGCCCGCCGCAATGGCGCCACCGAAGCTTTCAAAAAAGCGAGTCAAATCAATCTGGTTGCCAGTCAGCCTGCCGACTGGGACCGCATCAAGGCGCTGGACGTCGCCACCAACGTGCTGCAGCGTAACCCGAACGTTAAAGCGATCTACTGCGCCAACGACACCATGGCAATGGGCGTCGCCCAGGCCGTCGCTAATGCCGGCAAAACCGGCAAGGTACTGGTAGTCGGTACCGACGGCATTCCTGAAGCGCGCAAAATGGTCGAAGCCGGACAGATGACCGCCACAGTCGCCCAGAACCCGGCGGATATTGGCGCTACGGGTCTTAAGCTGATGGTCGATGCTGAGAAGAGCGGCAAAGTCATCCCTCTGGATAAAGCCCCGCAGTTTAAGCTGGTGGACTCCATTCTGGTGACGAAATAAGACTGACCTTGTACTGACGGTTGCCCCCACCCCGACCCTCTCCCCCACGGAGAGGGTGAAAATATAAGGAAAATCTATGCTCACGCCATATATTTCAATGGCGGGGATCGGCAAATCCTTTGGCCCGGTTCACGCATTAAAATCGGTTGATTTAACTATTTACCCCCATGAAATACATGCGTTATTAGGGGAAAATGGTGCCGGTAAATCAACGCTGATGAAAGTTCTGTCGGGAATACATGAACCGACCAAAGGCACCATTACGATTAATAACGTTAACTACGACAAGCTTGATCATAAATTAGCGGCCCAGCTCGGCATTGGAATTATTTATCAGGAACTCAGCGTCATTGATGAATTAACGGTGCTGGAGAATTTATATATTGGCCGCCATCTGACGAAAAAAGTCTGCGGCGTCAACGTGATCGACTGGAAAGAAATGCGCGTGCGGGCGGCGATGATGCTGCTGCGCGTCGGGCTGAAGATCGACTTAGACGAAAAGGTGGCAAATCTCTCCATCAGCCACAAGCAGATGCTGGAAATCGCCAAGACGCTGATGCTTGATGCCAAAGTCCTGATCATGGATGAACCGACCTCCTCGCTGACCAATAAAGAGGTGGACTATCTGTTTCTGATCATGAATCAGCTGCGGAAAGAGGGCACCGCCATTGTCTATATCTCGCACAAGCTGGCGGAAATACGCCGCATCTGCGACCGCTACACGGTCATGAAAGACGGCAGCAGCGTCTGCAGCGGGATGGTCAGCGAAGTGAATAATGATGACATCGTTCGTCTGATGGTCGGCCGCGAACTGCAAAACCGCTTCAACGCCATGAAAGAGAGCACCGGCAATATCGCCCGTGAGACGGTGTTTGAAGTGAAAAACGTCACCAGCCATGACAAGAAAAAGGTACGCGATATCTCGTTTAGCGTGAATCGCGGCGAAATTCTCGGTTTTGCCGGACTGGTCGGTTCCGGGCGCACCGAACTGATGGACTGCCTGTTTGGGGTTGATAAGCGTAGCAGCGGTGAAATTTACCTCAACGGCAAAGCGATCTCCCCCCGCTCGCCGCTGGACGCCTTAAAGAAAGGCATGGGCTACATCACCGAAAGCCGCCGGGAAAACGGCTTTTTCCCCAATTTTTCTATCGCTCAGAATATGGCAGTCAGCCAGAGCCTGAAGCGCGGCGGCTACAAAGGGGCCATGGGGCTGTTCCGCGAAGGCGACGAACGCAAAACGGCGGAAGAGCAGCGCAAGCTGCTGGCGCTGAAGTGCCATTCGGTCGATCAGAACATTACCGAGCTATCCGGCGGTAACCAGCAGAAGGTGCTGATATCGAAATGGCTATGCTGCAGCCCCGAAGTGATCATTTTTGACGAGCCGACGCGCGGTATCGACGTGGGCGCAAAAGCCGAAATTTATAAAGTGATGCGCCAGCTGGCCGATGACGGAAAAGTCATCCTGATGGTGTCATCCGAACTACCTGAAATTATCGCCGTCTGCGACCGCATTGCCGTGTTCTGCGAAGGGCGACTGACGCAAATCCTGACCAATCGCGACGATATGAGCGAAGAGGAGATTATGGCATGGGCACTACCACAAGAGTAAAAGGCGATATGGACGAGAAAAAACCGTTTAACTTCGCGCTGTTCTGGGATAAATACGGTACCTTTTTTATCCTCGCTATCATCGTCGCCATCTTCGGCACCCTGTCGTCGGAGTACTTCCTGACGACCAACAACATTACGCAGATCTTTGTCCAGAGTTCGGTCACCGTGCTGATCGGCATGGGCGAGTTCTTCGCGATCCTCGTCGCCGGGATCGACCTGTCGGTCGGGGCGATCCTCGCGCTCTCCGGGATGGTCACCGCCAAGCTGATGCTGGCGGGCGTTGACCCGTTCCTTGCGGCGCTGATTGGCGGGGTGCTGGTCGGCGGCGCGCTGGGCGCTATCAACGGCTGTCTGGTCAACTGGACCGGGCTGCATCCGTTCATTATTACCCTCGGCACCAACGCCATCTTCCGCGGTATCACGCTGGTTATCTCTGATGCCAACTCGGTGTACGGCTTTTCATTTGATTTCGTTAACTTCTTTGCCGCCACGCCTCTGGGCATCCCGGTGCCGGTGATCTTCTCGCTGATTGTGGCGCTGATCCTATGGTTCCTGACCACCCGTATGCGCGTCGGCCGCAATATCTACGCGCTGGGTGGCAACAAAAACTCCGCTTTCTACTCCGGTATCGACGTCAAGTTTCACATGCTGCTGGTGTTCATCATTTCCGGTATTTGCGCCGGACTGGCGGGCGTGGTCTCCACCGCGCGTCTCGGCGCAGCAGAGCCGCTGGCCGGTATGGGCTTTGAAACCTACGCCATCGCCAGCGCCATCATCGGCGGTACCAGCTTCTTCGGCGGCAAAGGACGCATCTTCTCGGTGGTCATCGGCGGCCTGATTATCGGCACTATCAATAACGGACTGAACATTCTGCAAGTACAAACCTACTACCAGCTGGTGGTAATGGGCGGATTAATCATCGCGGCTGTCGCCCTCGACCGTCTTATCAGTAAGTAAGGAATTTATCATGAAAATTGCTCCCTCTTTAATGTGTATGGATCTGCTGAAATTTAAAGAACAGATCGAGTTTATCGACCAGCATGCAGACTATTTTCACATCGATATCATGGACGGTCATTTTGTGCCGAACCTGACCCTGTCGCCGTTTTTCGTCGGCCAGGTCAAAAAGCTGGCCAGCAAACCGCTGGATTGCCATCTGATGGTCACCCGCCCGCAGGATTACATTAGCCAGCTGGCGCAGGCGGGGGCGGATTTTATCACCCTGCATCCGGAAACCATCAACGGCCAGGCCTTCCGCCTGATCGAAGAAATTCGACGCCACGGTATGAAAGTCGGGCTGATCCTTAACCCGGAAACCCCGGTTGAGACCATGAAGTACTACATTCATAAAGCCGACAAAATCACGGTGATGACCGTCGATCCGGGCTTTGCCGGACAGCCATTTATCCCGGAAATGCTGGAGAAAATCGCTGAACTTAAAGCCTGGCGCGAGCGCGAAGGGCTGAACTACGAGATCGAAATCGATGGCTCCTGCAATAAAGGCACCTATGAAAAACTGATGGCGGCGGGCGCGGACGTCTTTATCGTCGGTACTTCGGGCCTCTTTAATCACGCCGAGAAGATTGAAGAGGCGTGGCAGATCATGGTCGAGCAAATTCTGGCGGCAAAAAACGAGGTACAGCCTCATGCAAAAACAGCGTAACGTCGTCGCGGGCGTGGATATGGGAGCGACTCATATCCGTTTTTGCCTGCAAACGGCGCAGGGCGAAGCGCTGCACTGCGAAAAGCTGCGTACCGCGGAGGTGATTAACGCCGACGGCCTGGTTAACGGCATTAAAAACCTGCTACAGCAGCAGCTAAACCAACATGATGCCCGCTGCTGCGGGCTGGTGATGGGGTTTCCGGCGCTGGTGGCAAAAGACAAGCGGACGATTATCTCCACCCCCAACCTGCCTCTGGCCGCTGACGATCTGTATAACCTGGCGGACCGGCTGGAAGCGGCGCTGGGCTGCCCGGTGGAGTTTTCCCGCGATGTGAATCTGCAGCTCTCTTTTGATGTGCAGCAGAACGGCCTGCAGGAGCAGGAGGTGCTGGCGGCCTATCTTGGCACCGGTATGGGCTTCGCGGTCTGGCTAAACGGCGGGCCGTGGACCGGCGCCCACGGCGTGGCGGGCGAGCTGGGGCATATCCCCCAGGGCGATGACGCCCTCACCTGCGCCTGCGGAAACCCCGCCTGTCTGGAAACCGTCTGCTCCGGCATTGCGCTAAAGCGCTGGTATGAACAGCAGCCGCGCGCGTACGAACTGGGCGAGCTGTTCGTTCATGCCGCACAGGAGCCGTTTGTGCAGCAGTTGCTGAATCATGCCGCCCGCGCCATCGCCACCAGTATTAACCTGTTCGACCCCGACGCGGTGATCCTCGGCGGCGGCGTAATGGATATGCCCGCTTTCCCGCGCGACGCCCTAATCACCAGGGTTAAAACCTACGTTCGCCGTCCGCTACCGTATCAGGCCGTACGCTTTATCGCCGCTTCCTCCTCGGCGTTTAACGGCGCCCGGGGCGCGGCGGCGCTGGCGAGAAGCCGTTATTTGACCTAGCCCAATAAGCGCAGCACCGCTTTCAAGCCTGCCCGCTATCCTCCCCGGAAGCGGAGCTGCGCCCCTCCCGGGCTATCCATCATCGCCTGTCCGAGCGCGTCACCTGCTCCCGCGTCGACACGTCAAAACTGACGATAGCCTGTTTTTCGTCAGCATTTCGCCCAAAAAAACAACGTATCATCAGGCGATACCCACAATGAAAACATGGCATAGAAGATGCATATTGACGGCGCGATAGCGCGTATGCGCCAATTGATTAACTGGAGCAAGACCGATGAAAAAAGTCGTCACGGTTTGTCCGTATTGCGCATCAGGTTGCAAAATCAACCTGGTGGTCGATAACGGCAAAATCGTTCGGGCGGAGGCGGCACAGGGGAAAACCAACCAGGGAACCCTGTGTCTGAAAGGCTATTATGGCTGGGACTTCATTAACGATACCCAGATCCTTACCCCGCGCCTGAAAACCCCTATGATCCGTCGCCAGCGCGGCGGCAAGCTGGAATCCGTCTCCTGGGATGAGGCGCTCGATTACGTCGCCACTCGCCTCAGCGCTATTAAAGAGAAATATGGCCCGGACGCGATTCAGACTACCGGCTCGTCCCGCGGAACGGGTAACGAAACCAACTATGTGATGCAAAAATTCGCGCGCGCCGTTATTGGTACCAATAACGTCGACTGCTGCGCTCGCGTCTGACACGGCCCATCGGTTGCAGGTCTGCACCAATCGGTCGGTAACGGCGCTATGAGTAATGCCATCACCGAGATCGACAATACCGATCTCGTGTTTATCTTCGGGTATAACCCGGCAGATTCACACCCTATTGTGGCGAATCACGTGATTAACGCCAAACGCAACGGGGCAAAAATCATCGTCTGCGATCCGCGTAAAATTGAAACCGCGCGCATTGCCGATATGCACATTGCGCTGAAGAACGGCTCGAATATCGCGCTGCTCAACGCTATCGGGCACGTGATTATCGAAGAAGACCTCTACGATAAATCCTTCGTCGCCAGCCGTTCTGAGGGCTTCGAAGAGTATCGCAAAATCGTCGAAGGCTACACGCCAGAGTCGGTGGAAGAGATCACCGGCGTGAGCGCCCAGGAGATCCGCGCCTGCGCCCGTATGTATGCCAGCGCGAAATCCGCCGCGATCCTGTGGGGCATGGGCGTGACCCAGTTCTACCAGGGCGTGGAAACCGTACGTTCGCTGACCAGCCTGGCGATCCTCACCGGCAACCTCGGCAAGCCGAGCGTCGGCGTCAACCCGGTGCGCGGCCAGAACAACGTTCAGGGCGCCTGCGACATGGGCGCGCTGCCCGATACCTATCCGGGCTATCAATACGTTAAGTTCCCGGAGAACCGCGAGAAGTTCGCCAAAGCCTGGGGCGTCGATAGCCTGCCGGCGCACACCGGCTACCGCATCAGCGAGCTGCCGCACCGCGCGGCGCATGGCGAAGTGCGGGCGGCGTATATTATGGGGGAAGATCCGCTCCAGACCGACGCCGAGCTGTCCGCAGTGCGTAAAGCATTCGACGATCTGGAACTGGTTATCGTCCAGGATATTTTCATGACCAAAACCGCCTCAGCGGCCGACGTTATCCTGCCGTCCACCTCGTGGGGCGAGCACGAAGGCGTCTATACCGCAGCGGACCGCGGCTTCCAGCGCTTCTTTAAAGCGGTAGAGCCGAAATGGGACCTGAAAACCGACTGGCAGATTATCAGCGAAATCGCTACCCGGATGGGCTACAAGATGCACTACAACAACACCCAGGAGATCTGGGACGAGTTGCGGCATCTGTGTCCGGATTTCTACGGCGCCACCTACGAGAAAATGGGCGAGCTAGGCTACGTCATGTGGCCGTGCCGCGATGAGTCCGACGCCGATCAGGGGACCTCTTATTTGTTTAAAGAGAAGTTCGATACCCCGAACGGTCTGGCGCAGTTCTTCACCTGCGACTGGGTCGCGCCGATTGACAAACTCACCGACGAGTACCCGATGGTGCTGTCGACGGTGCGCGAAGTCGGCCACTACTCGTGCCGTTCGATGACCGGTAACTGTGCGGCGCTGGCCGCGCTGGCGGATGAACCTGGCTATGCGCAAATCAACTCCGCCGATGCCGAACGTTTGGGCATTGAGGATGAGGCGCTGGTGTGGGTGAACTCGCGTAAGGGCCGTATTATCACCCGCGCGCAGGTCAGCGATCGTCCGAATAAAGGGGCGGTCTATATGACCTACCAGTGGTGGATTGGCGCCTGTAACGAGCTGGTTTCCGAGAACCTGAGCCCGATAACCAAAACGCCGGAGTACAAGTACTGCGCCGTCAACGTTGAGCCGATTGCCGACCAGCGTGCCGCTGAGCAGTACGTCATTGATGAGTACAACAAGCTGAAAGCCCGCCTGCGCGAAAGCGCGCTGGGTTAATCGGACCGCCTCCCCGAAGGCGGTGCTTCGCACCTGGCCGGGCTACCGGACCGCAGAAGGCTGTGAATCAATCCCCCCGGATGGCGGCTAACACCTTATCCGGGCTAGCGGACCGCAGACGACTGTGAATCTGTAGCCCGGGCAAGGCGCGTCGGCGCCGCCCGCGGGGAAACAGACGGCACGATTATTCGGATAAACCATGAGTATCCCCCACGAGTTCCCGGCGTTTTCTTCTTCTTCCCCTGCCTTTATACTGCTCGTTATGTTCTCTACCGATAATAAAAAATGAAATACCTCTATTTACTGCTGGTGATAGCAAGCTTCACCTCAGGCGCCATGGAACCAGGTAGCCAGTATAGACAGCAGGCCGAAGCCGGCGATCCACGTGCACAATATTACCTGGCGGATACTTACGTCAGCTTCGGCGATTTTCCCCAGGCCGAATACTGGGCGCAGAAAGCCGCAGACAACGGCGATGGCGACGCGCTGGCGCTGCTGGCCCAGCTCAAAATCCGCAATCCTCAGCAGGCAGACTACCACCAGGCTAAAGTGCTGGCGGAAAAGTCCGTACAAACAGGCAGCAAGGCGGGGGAAATTGTTCTCGCCCGGGTGCTGGTGAACCAGCAGGCCGGTACGCCGAACTACCCCCACGCCATCACTCTGTTACAGCACGCCGCGCAGGATCCGGAAAGCGATTCAGCCGTTGACGCTCAGATGCTGCTGGGGCTGATTTACGCCAGCGGCGTTCATCTTCTGGAAGATGATGTCAAAGCGACGCAGTACTTTAAAGAGAGCTCTGCCCTCTCCCGTACCGGCTACGCCGAATACTGGGCCGGGATGCTTTTCCTGCAGGGGGAAAAAGGCTTTATCGAACCGAACCGGCAGAAAGCGCTGCACTGGCTCAACGTTAGCTGTCAGGAGGGGTTTGATACCGGCTGTGAAGAGTTCGACAGGATAAGTAAAAGATAAGAAAAAGCCCGGCGAAGTCCATACGCCGGGCTTGTTGGAGATGTTCACCAGCCGATCTGGCTGGAGTGTTTCGGCCGGGTCAGGCGTTAGCCGCCGACAGAAACGCGACGCTTTTCTCTCAGGCCCGGTGCGATGTCACCGGGCTTTCTGTTTTATTGCGCCGTTTTATCAAATTTGCCCAGCACTTCACGTTCATACGCCAGCGCTTTTTTGCGGTCAAATTTGTGTTCCCACTTGGCGATAACCAGCACCGCCAGCGCGTTGCCCACCACGTTCAGCGCGGTACGCGCCATATCGAGGATACGGTCAACGCCGGCGATAAACGCCAGACCTTCCAGCGGAATGCCCACGCTGCCCAGCGTCGCCAGCAGCACCACGAAGGAGACGCCCGGTACGCCGGCAATCCCTTTCGACGTCACCATCAGCGTCAGCACGAGGGTAATTTCCTGCCAGATGGACAGATCAATACCGTACAGCTGGGCGATGAAGATAGCCGCAATACTCTGATACAGCGTCGAGCCATCGAGGTTAAAGGAGTAGCCGGTCGGCACCACGAAGCTGGTGATCGACGCTGGCGCGCCGTAGGCTTCCATCTTCTCAATAATACGCGGCAGCACGCTCTCGGAGCTGGCGGTAGAGTAGGCCAGAATCAGCTCATCCTTCAGAATGCGGATTAGGGTCCAGATGCTCAGTCCGCATACCCGCGCCACGATGCCAAGCACCACCAGCGCGAAGAACAGAATGGCGAAATAAACCAGAATCACCAGCTTCGCCAGCGGCCACAGTGAAGCGAAGCCGAAGGTCGCCACGGTCACCGAGATCAGCGCGAACACGCCCACCGGCGCGTAGCGCATCACCATATGCGTCACTTTAAACATGGTTTCAGAGATAGAGCGGAACACCGTGACCAGCGGTTCACGATGGGTAGCGGGCAGCGAGGAAAGGCCGAGACCAAATAGCACCGAGAAGAAGATGATCGGCAGCATGTCGCCCTTCGCCATCGAAGCCACGATATTGGTCGGTACCAGCGAGAGGATGGTGCCCATCAGGCCATGCGCGTGGCTCTGTACTTCTGCCGTGGTGTTTTGATATTTCGAAATATCCACCGCCGCCAGCTGCGACATATCAATGCCGCTTCCTGGCTGAAAGACGTTAGCCAGGGTAATCCCCAGCACGATGGCCACCGTGGTGATCACTTCAAAATAGATAATGGTTTTCGCGCCGATACGGCCCAGCTGCTTCGCATCGCCTACGCCGGCAATGCCGACCACCAGGGTCGAGATGACGATCGGTACGACGATCATTTTAATCAGATGGATAAAGATATCGCCCGCCGGGGTCAGCAGGTTCGAGATTAACCAGTCACGGCTTTCGGCGTGGTAATGCAGGTAACTGCCCAGAAGTATGCCCAGCACCAGAGCCAGCAAAATTTGCCAGGCCAGGCTGACTTTTGTTTTTTTCTTCACTACAGACTTCCTCGATGAAAGGCGCCATTCCAGGAGGTAATGGCACCCACTGAAAGGGGTATGAATTGTGTTGCGTTGCTTTATGGGGTTATTTAACGCGCAATATCAGTATCATTTGCACGGCATGCTGCGCAAGTCTTTAAGAACAGCGGTTTACTCTGGTTTTATGCATAAACTCGCTAATATCCCCAACTTATCTTGCATAAGTATTTGTTATAAAAAATATTTAATAAATTCATTTTCTATAAATCCATTTTAGAAATTATTTCACCTCAAAGTTTCATTTGATTGATTTTCATTCAGTTCAATCAATGCGTGATCTGTCCCCCAAATAGCAAACAAAGCCGCCAAAGCCCCTACTATTAACGTTTATTTGACATATATTTAACAACCTACAGGAGAAAAAAAGCCATGAGCCAAATACATAAACACTCTATTCCCGCTAATATTGCGGAACGCTGCCTGATTAACCCGGAACAGTACGAGGCGCAGTATCAGCAGTCCGTCACCGACCCAGATGCCTTCTGGGGCGAACAGGGCAAAATTCTCGACTGGATCAAGCCCTACACGCGCGTGAAAAACACCTCATTCGCGCCGGGTAATATCTCCATCAAATGGTACGAAGACGGCACCCTTAACCTGGCCGCTAACTGTCTCGATCGCCATCTGGCGGAGCGCGGCGACCAGACGGCCATCATCTGGGAAGGCGACGACGCCAGCCAGAGCAAAAATATCACTTATCGCGAACTCCACCGCGATGTCTGCCGCTTTGCCAACGTCCTGCTCGACCTCGGCATTAAAAAGGGCGATGTCGTGGCTATCTATATGCCGATGGTGCCGGAAGCCGCGGTGGCCATGCTGGCCTGCGCCCGCATCGGCGCTATCCATTCGGTGATTTTCGGCGGCTTCTCACCGGAAGCGGTCGCCGGACGTATCATCGATTCCAACTCCCGCCTGGTGATCACCTCTGATGAAGGCCTGCGCGCCGGTCGCGCGATCCCGCTGAAGAAGAACGTCGACGACGCGCTGAAAAACCCGCACGTGAAGAGCATCAAAAACGTGGTGGTGTTTAAACGTACCGGCGGCAAAATCGACTGGCAGGAAGGCCGCGACCTGTGGTGGAGCGATCTGATTGAGAAAGCCAGCGCGGAACACCAGCCTGAAGAGATGAACGCTGAAGATCCGCTGTTTATCCTTTATACCTCCGGCTCGACCGGTAAGCCAAAGGGCGTACTGCATACTACCGGCGGTTACCTGGTCTATGCGGCCTCAACGTTTAAATACGTTTTTGACTACCATCCGGGCGACATCTACTGGTGCACCGCCGACGTCGGCTGGGTCACCGGCCACAGCTACCTCCTGTACGGTCCGCTGGCCTGCGGCGCGACGACGCTGATGTTCGAGGGCGTACCGAACTGGCCAACCCCGGCGCGCATGTGCCAGGTGGTCGACAAGCATCAGGTCAACATTCTTTATACCGCCCCCACGGCGATCCGCGCACTGATGGCGGAAGGCGATAAGGCTATTGAAGGCACCGACCGCTCTTCCCTGCGCATTCTCGGCTCCGTCGGCGAACCAATTAACCCGGAAGCCTGGGAGTGGTACTGGAAGAAGATCGGCAACGAGAAGTGCCCGGTGATGGACACCTGGTGGCAAACAGAAACCGGCGGCTTTATGATCACCCCGCTGCCCGGCGCCATTGAGCTGAAGGCCGGTTCCGCGACGCGTCCCTTCTTCGGCGTTCAGCCGGTGCTGGTGGATAACGAAGGCACGCCGCTGGAAGGCGCCACCGAAGGTAACCTGGCGATCGCCGACTCCTGGCCGGGCCAGGCGCGTACGCTGTTTGGCGACCACGAACGCTTCGAACAGACCTACTTCTCGACTTTTAAAAATATGTACTTCAGCGGCGACGGCGCGCGCCGTGACGAAGATGGCTACTACTGGATCACCGGTCGCGTCGATGACGTGCTGAACGTTTCCGGCCACCGTCTCGGAACCGCCGAAATCGAATCGGCGCTGGTGTCGCATCCGAAAATCGCCGAAGCGGCGGTGGTCGGTATTCCGCATAACATTAAAGGCCAGGCCATTTACGCTTACGTCACTCTCAACCATGGCGAAGAACCGACGCCGGAGCTCTACGCCGAGGTGCGAAACTGGGTCCGTAAGGAGATTGGCCCGCTGGCGACGCCGGACGTACTGCACTGGACCGATTCGTTACCGAAAACCCGTTCGGGCAAAATCATGCGCCGTATACTGCGCAAAATTGCCGCGGGCGATACCAGTAATCTCGGCGATACCTCAACGCTTGCCGATCCTGGCGTGGTGGAAAAACTGCTCGAAGAGAAGCAGGCCATCGCTATGCCATCATAAACTAACCGATCCCCTACACCCTCTCCCCACCAGGGGAGAGGATATAAATACCCACTCCCCAAGGATTTCAGGTAGCAGGAAAGCGGTAAACAGGCTGACTCCCGACAGTTAACTGCCGGGGGGATAAGTGTTGCCGACGACCGGCGCGTGGATGACAAAAGGGAACCTCTGGAGACGCTATGATGAACGATCAGATTTGTCAGCGGATAGAAAATAGTGCGCATTTTAAGGAGCTTGTTGCAGCCCGGCAAAGGTTTGCCGCCATCCTGTCACTGATTATGCTGGTGATTTATGTGGGCTTTATTCTGCTTATCGCCTTTGCCCCCGGCTGGCTGGGCACGCCGCTGCATGCGGGAACCAGCGTCACCCGGGGTATTCCGATTGGTATCGGCGTGATCGTTATCTCTTTCGTATTAACCGGAATATACGTCTGGCGGGCAAATGGTGAATTTGATCGGCTGACAAAAAGCATTCTCAGCGAGGTTAAAGCATCATGAAGAAAGTCCTGACGGCGCTCGCCGCCACGCTCCCTTTGACCGTCAATGCCGCAGATGCCCTCACCGGCGCGGTACAGCGCCAGCCGACCAACTGGCAGGCGATCATCATGTTCCTGATTTTCGTCGCCCTGACCCTGTATATCACTTACTGGGCGTCAAAACGCGTACGTTCACGCAGCGACTACTACACCGCTGGCGGCAACATTACCGGTTTCCAGAACGGTCTGGCGATTGCCGGCGACTTTATGTCGGCGGCCTCGTTTCTCGGTATTTCCGCACTGGTTTACACCTCCGGCTACGACGGGCTGATCTACTCGCTCGGTTTCCTTGTCGGCTGGCCGATTATTCTGTTCCTGATCGCCGAACGCCTGCGTAACCTCGGCCGCTACACGTTTGCCGACGTGGCCTCCTATCGTCTCAAACAGGGGCCGATTCGCACCCTTTCCGCCTGCGGTTCGCTGGTGGTAGTGGCGCTCTACCTCATCGCCCAGATGGTCGGCGCGGGTAAGCTGATTCAACTGCTGTTCGGCCTCAACTACCACGTCGCGGTAGTGCTTGTCGGCGTGCTGATGGTGCTCTACGTCCTGTTTGGCGGCATGCTCGCCACCACCTGGGTGCAGATTATTAAAGCGGTCCTGCTGCTGTTCGGCGCCAGCTTTATGGCCTTTATGGTGATGAAGCACGTCGGCTTCAGCTTCAATAATCTGTTCACCGAAGCAATGGCGGTGCACCCGAAAGGCTCGGCGATTATGAGCCCCGGCGGACTGGTAAAAGATCCGATATCGGCGCTCTCACTCGGCCTCGGGCTGATGTTCGGCACCGCGGGTCTGCCGCATATTCTGATGCGTTTCTTCACCGTGAGCGATGCCAAAGAAGCGCGTAAGAGCGTGTTCTATGCCACCGGCTTTATGGGTTACTTCTATATTCTGACCTTTATCATCGGCTTCGGCGCCATCATGCTGGTGGGGGCGAATCCGGCGTTCAAAGACGCGGCCGGGCAGCTTATCGGCGGCAACAATATGGCGGCGGTGCATCTGGCGGATGCGGTCGGCGGCAACCTGTTCCTTGGCTTTATCTCAGCGGTCGCCTTCGCCACGATTCTGGCGGTGGTTGCTGGCCTGACGCTGGCGGGCGCATCGGCGGTGTCTCACGACCTGTACGCTAACGTGTTCCGCAAAGGCGCGACCGAGCGTCAGGAGCTGAAGGTGTCGAAAATTACCGTACTGATCCTCGGCGTGGTGGCGATTCTGCTGGGTATCCTGTTCGAGAATCAGAACATCGCCTTTATGGTCGGCCTGGCGTTCTCCATCGCCGCCAGCTGTAACTTCCCGATTATCCTGTTGTCGATGTACTGGTCGAAGCTGACCACGCGCGGGGCGATGATTGGCGGCTGGCTGGGTCTGCTGACCGCGGTGATTTTGATGATCCTCGGCCCGACTATCTGGGTGCAGATCCTCGGTCACGAAAAGGCGATATTCCCGTATGAATATCCGGCGCTGTTCTCTATCGCCGTGGCCTTTATCGGTATCTGGTTCTTCTCGGCTACCGATAGCTCCGCGGAAGGCGCGCGCGAGCGTGAACTGTTCCGCGCCCAGTTTATTCGTTCTCAGACCGGGATCGGTATTGAGAAAGGTCAGGCGCATTAATGATTATCCCTACCCCGGCCTGGCGGCTGGGGTACGTGTGATTCTAGTTATAGATAAATGTTATCGTTCCGCTGGCGTTGGCCGTTCCAGGCGTCACTTCAGCCCCGGTTTTGTAATAGTTGGTTGAAAAGATGAGCGAGTTCGATGCGGCAGCGCCGCCGGGATTATTCGGATAGGTGAAGGTTGCGTAGCTGGCCTCAGCTCCGGCATTCAACGTTACACTTCTGCTGGATGTACTTAAATAAAAACTGGTGTTTAACGGTATGACCTTCCCGTTGAGGCTTAACTGCACACCCACACCGGTTGCTACGTTTTCCCCCGCCGTTAACGCAATAACGCTCCTGTTCGGATTATCGCCTTCGGCTTCAGTCGCCGTCACACGCATTGATATATTGGTTCCGGGTTCGCAAGAAAGCGTCAGCGTTTGCTGGGCGGAGCCGACTGTCGAGGAAAGAGTAAACTCACTCGTTTTCACGGAGCCCATAGGGAAATTCAGCGTGGTCGAACTCACGTTGCAGCCCATCGGCGTCAGCTGGATTTTGGTGCTTCCGGTGACGTGCAGTTGGGAAATGACCATCGTTCCGTGATCGTCTCTAACCGACACAGTGGATATCGGCTCCCCCAGCGTCAGCGTGCTGTTGCTGGCAATGGCTCCGCCAGTTGCCACGAGCTGCACCTGATATGTTGGCGCATAATATGTGCCTGCCCAAAAATCTAAAAGCCCGGTTGGCTTTCCAAGATAAAAGTCCGCATCACCGATATGATGCTCGTTATAATCCGGAGTAAAATCGTTATTATCACCATTATATTCGCCGGTAATATTCAGCCAGACCTTAACTCTGATACCGATACCCGGTACAGAGGTTGTATATATATTATCGCCAATCAACGAGCCGGCATTACCCGAACTCCATGCTAAATTTGAATATATTGATCCCTGACAGTTGATAAAAAAAGTTGTAGGATGCGTGAGCTTCCCGGAATCATAAAGTACGGTCCCGGTCGAATAACTGCCGGCATTAATCAATATTTTCGCGGGCAAATTAGCCATTGAAACATCGCCATAATTCGTTCCTGTCTCACACGCCCAGCTATAGATCGGAGCGAGACAGGCCAGCAATAATAAAATATATTTTTTCATATCTTTCCCTGTCGCTGTGAATCACTTATATGACACGTTAAAGGTGACGGTAAAGGCGACTTTACCGGCTGCCACCCTTCCAGTAGGTGTATACATTCTGGCGAGCATATTAAAAACATTCCCATCAGCACCATCGTTGAATACATAGGTGTACCGATCGTTCGGCCCCAACGATTGCTGATCCTGGGCGCTCAAAAGCTGTAGCCCAACCTCTTTGGCACCATAGATAATTTCATTCACATAAATCGATTTAAAAGTATTATCAAAAGATAAACCGCTGAAAGTAATCGTTACGGAAGAAGTGCCAGTTGAACAGTTATCAAACACAAGGGAAAGCGCAGTGCTATCGCTGCTCGAGCCCGGCTTCCCGGTCAGACGTTGGTAAGAGACGGTTCCCAGATCGATTGCACTGGAAGGCTTAACCGACACCTCGCAGACGGGCTCTTCAATATTACCGGTAATATTTAAATTGACGGTACTATTCGCTTCGTAGGCCCGGGCCGGCATCATACTGTACAAAAAAATAAAGGTGCTGGTGAGGCTCAACCATCCTGCATATATTGCCAATCGCCTGATATTATTGATGCTCATCCCGGTCATCCTGATTTTTTGGCCTAATCCGAATATATTAAGTTCCATCATCGGCAATCCGCTGCATAAAAAACGATATCATCAACCGATTTATTGGCGGATAAATCGTAGTTAACAGAGCACTGGGTATTTTGGCTATCGCCCCACTTCACATATAAACGGCCTTTTTCTGGCAGCCCGGTCAAATAGGCCTGCCCGGAATCGCCAACAATAGCGCTGCGTTTTTGTTTATACTCCTGACTTTCATCCTCTAGCGTAATCACCGCGCCAAACGGCACATCTTTATGATGAAATTGCAAGGTCATCATGGCCTTATAGCCAATCCAGGTATCATATTTAACTTTTACGATCGCATTGCGCGTCGGGACCACCGTTCTGACGATATTATCTATTTCCGCTCCCGAGACCTGCTGTTCATCAAGGGAGAGATTGTTTTCATGATAAGGGCGAACGAAAGGCACTACAGCATACCCGGCAGAATCGGTCATGACGTTAGTCTGCCCGCGTACCGCGATATCCCTGACGCCAGGCGCTTCAATCAGCGCAACGCTCTCGCCCAGATAGCGTGACAGCGTTATCCCGCCGGAATGGGCGAGCATCCCACCGCGTAGCGAATAATTATAGTGGGCGCTGTTGCTGTCATAACCGTATCCGGCGGTGACTTCACCTTTTGAGCCCTGGTAGTTGAGGTTGATGTTCCCTGAGGTGCTTTTATCGCTGGCGTTATATCCCTCCTGCACGTTCCAGTTCAGAGAACGATCGGCGAAAGCGGAGCCATTTAAACCAAGACTGTGAGTGGTGTCTCCCACCCGGCTGCTGTTCATATTGTAGCTGGCTGATATATCGGCGCCGAAAGGAATACTCACGGTTAGCGAAATAATGCTGTCGCTGGAAGGCGAGCTATTTTCATTCTGGCCGCTGCTCTGCACATTGCGGTTATAGGCGTAGTTAATGAAGTAGGACATCCGGCCAAACGTATTGCTATAACTCACGCCCAGCGACTCCATCCGCGAGTTATCCCAGTAAGACTCACTGACCAGCGAAAGGGAGAGTGAACCGAATCCGGAGAAAATCTGCGACGCTGAAGCGTCAAAGCGGTCTTTAGTCCGACCGTATGACGAACAGCAGGCGCGATGAGAGTCCGCCCGATCGATAAAGTTCTGCAGAGAATAATAACCATGCGTTGAGTAACGGTACCCGGCAACGGAAAAGTTTGTCCCCGTCTGTGGAAAATCTTTACTAAAGCGCACGCGGTATGACTGCCCTTCGCTGGATGAGGCGTTATCCGATGAGGAATTTTCTTTTATGTCAGCCCAGGACTGAGAAGCATCAAAAGAGAGCGCCCCGACTGAACCCAAATTAAACCCGGCCCCCAGCAGGAGATTACTGTATTTATCCTCTAATTGCTGAAAGCCGCCGTACAGCGTGACGTTGCTCAACGCTCCCCAGGCAACGTTGGATTGTAGAAACTGATACTCCTTTCCGCCCGCGCTTCCCGAGCGCGTCTTGCCGCCGCTGAAAGCGTAATCAACCTGCCCTTCACGTTGTAATATTGCCAGTGAAGCAAACGGCACCACAAAGCTCTGCTCACTACCGTCTGATTCTTTCACCGTCACGTAGAGATCGCCCGCGCTTCCCGTGGGATAAAGATCGTTTATTTCAAAGGCGCCGGGAGAGACCGTTGTTTTATAAATGCTGTATCCGTTTTGATAAACCGTCACGTCTGCGGTCGAGCGCGCGATGCCTTTTATAACCGGTGCGAAGCCGTTCAGGCTGTCCGGGAGCATCTCTTTATCAGAGTTCAGCTGCAGGCCGGTGAAGCTGATGCTGTCAAACACCGCCGAAGAAGTATAGGTTTGCCCCACTATCAGCTGACCTTTCAGGGCGTGGATATCGCGTGAAATATAGCTATAGACGGAGTCCCACTGGCTGCCATCGTCATTATGATTGAGGGTGCTGTAATTACGTAAACGCCACGGCCCAACGTTCAATCCCGGCTGCAGGCTGACAAACTGGCTGGAGGTGGAAACGCCTCCATCTCGCGGATCGGTTTTTTGCCCGGAAATGTTGTAATTCAATAGCCCGGCGGTAATGCCCTGCTGCCATCGGCTTTCCGGGACATACCCCCGCGGACGGTGCACTAAAGCCACCTGGGGTAAGGTAAAGTCGATTCGCTGTTGCGAGAGCTGTACCGCCGTCTCCCATCCGGGGATCGCAGACAGTTTTGCGCACTCCGAACCCGCCACGGTAAGCTCAGGATAATCTTCGGTTTTTATCGACCACTCTTTCAGGCGCGCGACGGAAAGACATGGCCGGGATGAAGCGGCGTTATTTTGATCCTGTCGCGTAAAAATGACGGACTCAGAAGCCACAAACGTATGGTTAATATAGACATCCAGGTTGTAGTCACCTGGCGGAATGGTCTCTTCAGAAATATAGGTTAAGTCAACGGCGGAGGTACCGGTTTCGTTTACCTCCAGCAGGTGGGGATTGAAGTACTCACCTGCCATCGCCGGGAGAGGTATTGTGGCAAAGCTGAAAATGAGGGCGGCATAGCCGCTGGTCAATAAAAAGGTATAACTCTTTCCAACGTTATTGAATGATGGCGGTATATTTCGGTCCAGGCATTCCATAATCATTGATCACGCTCCATGTGATTTTCTTTTTGCCCGCAGAAGAGGCATTTGCTACCGGTATTTTTATTGTTGAAAAGGGGGCAACAAACCACGCTTCAGGTACTGCTTTGCCGTTAACCAAAACTTCAGAGAAATTCATATATAGAGGAGAAACATTTTTCACTTTTATATCTCGCCCTTCAGCAGACCACTGCAGCTTTTCAGCAAAATTTTCTGGTATGGCGCTTTTCAATGCGGCGGGTCGAAAAATAAGCTTTATCCTGGAATTAATCGCAAACTGAACCATATTTTTGTCCGGTGCGTTCTCCATGGCGGGAATCCCTTTAATATTCAACCAGAACATGGATTCCCGATCCTCCGCTAAAGGTTTACCCGAACGTAGAATGCGTACAAATCCTTGCTCTCCGGATTTCAGGCGAAATAGCGGAGGCGTTGTGATGAATGAATCTTTCGCTGGCGAGGCCGCATCGACAACGGAGATCCAGGACTGAACGATATTGGTCACATTATCCTTATTTTGAACAGATACCGTCGTCGACTTTTGTGTGCCATCGAATATCACCCGCGTGCCGCCCACGACTACGCTTGCCTGCGCCGCAGACGCACACAAATAAAAACAAATAAAGTAGAATAATCTGCTCATAATGGAGTCCAGTAAGGGAAAGAATTACCCTTTCCCTTGGTATTTATTAGCGTCTGAATTAATAGTACGTAACGTTGTAGGTTACCGTTGTCTGAACGGCGCCTTTAGTCGGTTCAGCACTGCCTGCTTTCGCCATTTTTACGGTGAAAGGAATGGTCGCAGCGCCGGAGGAAATATCCACATCGGCGCCTTCAGTATTATTTTTAAGCAGCGCACCCTGGTTATCAAAAATAGCCACGGCAACGCCCGTCGCAGGCGATGCGGAAGCCTGGTTCTTAAAGTAATCGCTGTTAGTTTCATCGGCTTCACCGCCAAAGGTGACTCTGGCCTTAGCGTTACCGCCATCAGCCACTTTCGGGCAACCGGTCAGGGTGAAAGAAAAACTCTTAGCCGCGCCATAGGTATTCGCCTTCAGATCCGCGACGGAGGAGGTCCCCATCTCAATAGATGAGACGCCGTTATCGATAGTAGCTGTACAGGTAGTATCAGAGACCGTGCCGGTAAAAGTAATGGTGTTATCCGCCTGCGCCATTGTCACCAGTGAGCAGCCCGCAGAGAAGGCGACTATTTTAGCCAGAGTTATTGCATTCATTTTCATTGGTATTCTCCTGTTTATTAAGATTAACAATCAGTCCATCAATTGTTTATGGCACTCTATTAGAGAAGGGAAACAGGCATCAACTCAATCTATAAGTTATATCAGCGCTTAGGGAAATAAACTGCCTGCTTACAATATTATTTTAAATATTGAAGCAAAAGCTCAAGCTCCACATGAATCCATTCAATAATAAAAGCTCACCTCAATAAGATATCCAAAAACAAGATTACCCTCAATAACTAATGAAGAATAATCCTAAAATCATAAATGAGATTAACCTATAAGATAAAGACATGATTTAAAAATAAACAAATAAAAACAACAGATTGCAAAAACCACTCATTCATACTGCAAATAAATATAGTGATTTATATTTGTGAATCAAGTTAAAATGAAGCGATTTTGAAACATTTAGTTACACTTAAACGTAAAATAAGTGAGATTAACATCGGCGGATAAACTTCATCTACTTTTACATGACTTCATGTTTTCAACGATTCAAGTGCTGATTATATTGGTTGAGGTATATCAAATATGAAATGACAACTGAAATAAATATTGATGATATATATTTTTTCTGTGGTCTATTTCCTTGCGGAGGATAAACCACAGAAAATAATAGTCAGAACATTGCCCAGCGCACCAGCGGCGCGGCCAATACCATCACAACGCCGGAAAGCATCATCACCAGGCTGGCGACCACGCCCTCCTGCGGCCCCAGTTCATAAGATCGCGCGGTACCGGCGCCGTGGGATGCCGCGCCGAAACCCGCTCCTTTAGCCATCCCTTCGCGAATAGAAAGACGCAGAAACAGCACATCACCCACCGCCATGCCGAATACCCCGGTGACCACGACAAACAGGGCGACTAAATCAGGCTGACCGCCCAGCGGTTTAGCTGCCGCCAGCGCAAAGGGCGTGGTCACCGAACGTACCGCCAGGCTACGCTGGATCTCATCGGGCAAGGTAAACAGTCGCGCCAGCCATACCGAACTGGTCACCGCAACAACCGACGCGGTCGTTACTCCGGCCGTCAGCGACATCCAGTGGCGTTTAATAATCGCCAGATTGTCATACACCGGCACGGCGAAAGCGATAGTCGCCGGGCCCAGCAGCCATAGCAGCCAGTGGGCCTCCCCCATATAGCTTTGATAAGAGATATGGCCGAATACCAGCATCATCACCAGCAGGATCGGGGTGAAAACCAGCGGCATCAGGGGCAGTTTATGGAAGCGGCGATAAAGCCGTTTATTGGCAAAATAGAGCCCCAGCGTGACAAGAAGACACAGGACGCTCAGCTGGAAATCACTCATGTTTCATCCTGCTGACTTCATAGCGATACACTTTATCAACCACCCATGCCGTCGCGCCCAGCACCATCATGGTACTTAAGCCAATCACCAGAAAGATGCGCCAGCCCTCCACCATCAGCAGTTGCGCGTAGTTGACGACCGCCACTACCGCCGGCACGAAGAACAGCAGCATCTCGGCCAGCAGCCAGCGGGCGCCGGCGCGTACCCAGTTTAAAGGGATCACCCGGCAGACTATCAGCGTCAACATCATCAGCATGCCGACAAGGTTCGCCGGAAGCGGCAGGTGCAGCCAGTTAACAAAATAGTCAGCGCAGACGAACAGTCCGGCGTAGATCAGTACCTGAACAGGTACCTGAAGACGTTGCATAACGAAGGGCGTCACGCGAGCTGGCGCAAAGGCCATGAGCGGTATTCCTGAAAAAGAAGACAGGCGAGCAGTATAGAGAGCCGCCGGGCCCGGCAGAAATGAATTAAAATCATCACAGGTATAGTCTCAGGGAATAATTATGGATATCCGAACGCTGCGCTATTTTGTCGAAGTGGTGCGCCAGCAAAGCTTTACCCGCGCAGCGGAGAAGTTGTTCGTCACGCAGCCGACCATCAGTAAGATGCTCAAGAATCTGGAAGATGAGCTGAACTGCACGCTGCTGATCCGCGACGGTCGTCGGCTGCTGCTGACCGATACCGGTCGGGTAGTTTTCGAGCGCGGACAGGCCATCCTTGGTGAATTTCATCAGCTGGAGTCGGAGCTAAGCGATATTAATCATCTGCACAAGGGCGTACTGCGTCTCGGCATTCCGCCGATGGTCGGGATGTTGATGGCCGAACCGATTAGCCGCTTTCGCCAGCGCTATGCGGGTGTGGAATTGAAAATCTCCGAATTCGGCGGGCTGACCGTGCAGCAGGCGGTAAGCAACGGTGAACTGGATTTAGCCATGACCGCGCTTCCCGTTGATGAGGCCAGCGGCTTAACCACGCTCTCGCTGTTCAGCCATCCGCTCTGCGTGCTGACGCCGAGAACGGCGCAGTGGGAAGGCATCAGTTCGTTGTCGCCGGAAGCGCTCGCCGCGCATCCGCTGGTGATCTACAACGAGGATTTCGCCCTCAGCCAGCAGCTGATGCGGCTATTTACTCAGCATGAAGTTAAGCCGCGTATCGCCGTGCGCAGCGGACAGTGGGATTTTCTGGCCGCGATGGTACAGGCCGGAATTGGCGTCGCGATTTTACCGGAGCCGATTTGCCAGCGCCTCGACCCGCAGAGCTTTTGCTGGATACCGTTACAAAGCGATCTACGCTGGGAACTGGGAATGATTTGGCGGGAAGGCGTGTACATGTCGCACAGCGCGCGGGCGTGGCTGGAGTGCAGTAAGGCGTTCTGGCTGAAGTAAGATGCCGAAAGCGGCACGCTTAACCGCGGCGTCAACGCCTTCCCCGGGCTACAGATTCCCCATCGTCTGAGGGGCGGTAGCCCGGACAAGGCGCCTCAGGCGCCGTCGCGGACGAGTACGGTGTTACTGATCCTCGATAAGCAGCGCTTCCAGCAGGTCGAGATCGTGCAGCAGCTTCTGCAGCGTCTCGTTACTGATCTGCCGGGTGGCGCGCAGGTGGTACAGCTCCCCGCGTTCAGAACGCAGCGCCGCCAGACGGAACCGGCGCTCGAGGCTCTCTTCCAGCATCGAGGTTTCCACATCGTTACGCCCATCAACGCGACGGCGCAGGTTACCAATCACCCGCGAGCTGACCTCAGTCAGCAGCTGATTATCGATGTTTTCTTTGGTATCCGCCGCCAGACGCTCTTCCATTTTCTGAATCGCGACAATCGCCACATCCGCCGTTGCCGCCCGCGCCAGGCGCTCCTCTTTGCGCTGCTGTACATGGTCGGTCGACTCGATATGGCGCAGCAGAATCGGCAGCACAATCACGCCGACAAACAGAGAGAACAGAATCACCCCGGCGGCAAGGAATACCAGCTCATAGCGCGCCGGGAAGACGTTGCCGTCCGGCAGCAGCAGAGGAATCGACAGCACACCAGCAAGGGTAATGGCCCCGCGAACGCCAGCGACGGAGGAGATCAGCAGCTCGCGCGTGGTCCAGGAGCCGAACTCCATCGGTTTCTTTTTCAGGAAACGCTGGCTCAGCTTGCGCATCGTCCACAGCCAGCCAAAACGCACCAGCATCAGGGCGGCATAAATCAGGATGATATCGGTAAACAACATCCAGGTTTCGACGTTGGGATCCGCCTCTGCGGCCACCAGCGAGCTGGAGAGAATATCCGGCAGCTGCAGGCCCAACAGCAGGAACACCATGCCGTTAAACACGAACTCCAGCATCGCCCAGGTGCTGTTGGCGCGCAGGCGCATCGCCAGCGGCGCGCTGCGCATCACGCCGGAACGGGTGATGGTCATCCCCGCCGCGACTGCCGCCAGGATGCCGGAAAAGCCGATGTGTTCAGCGATCAGGTAAGAGGCGAACGGCAGCAGGAACAGCAGCACAATTTGCGTTGCCGGTTCATCGCCGCCCCAGCGGCTAAGGAAGCGCATTGAACGCCCGTACAGCCAGCTGACCACAAAGCCCGCGAGAATACCGCCGACCGCCACCTTGAAGAACTCCACCGTCGCGCCGCCGACGGTAAAGACCATCGTGCCCATCGCCACCGCAACGGCAAACTTCAGGGAGACCAGGCCGGACGCATCGTTCATCAGCGCTTCGCCCTGCAAAATTCCCATAATTTTTTTCGGAATACGCCCTTCGCCGACGATGCCGGACAGCGCGACGGCATCCGTTGGCGACAGGACGGCCGCGAGGGCAAAAGCCGGAATCAGCGGGATACCGGGAACGATCCAGTAGATGAGATAGCCAATACCGACCACCGTCACCACCACTAACGCCAGCGCCAGACCGAAGATTTCTCGCCCATGCTCAATAAACTCGCGGGTCGGCGTCTTCCAGCCATCGGCAAATAGCAGCGGCGGGATGAACAGAACCAGAAAGAGTTCAGGATCGAATTCAACATGCAATCCGAAGGTAGGCCAGGCCAACAGCGCGCCGATGGCGATTTGGATTAAAGGTAGTGGAACCTGAAAGGGCAGTACGCGTGTAACCACCCCGGAGAGAGAGACCACGAGGGTCATGATGAGTATGGTAAAGAATATTTCCATGTGTTCCCTGTTTGCTGCGTTTTCTTTTTTACATCTGAGGCGTCATGTCTCGGCATAATACGCTACTCAGATTAACGCAAAAGGAAACAGGATGTGGCTTAAAAATTAAACGGGCGGCCAAAGCCGCCCGCCGTTAGCAGGAAAAGTTAAATCGCCCAACCGCCAGCATAGAAGATGACCAGCGCCGCGGCGATAATCACCGTCCCCAGGTTCAGCTTACGCCATTCGCCGGATACCAGACGGCCAATCACCAGCGCCGCAAAACCAATCATGATGCCGGTAACGATGTTACAGGTCAGCACGATAAAGACCGCGGTGATGAGCCCCGCCATCGCATCAACAAAGTCGTTGAAATCGATTTTCGCCACGTTGCTCAGCATCAGCAGGCCGACGTACATCAGCGCCGGCGCGGTAGCATAAGCCGGAACCAGATAGGAGAGCGGAGAGAGGAACAGGATCAGCAGGAACAGCACGCCGACGGTCACTGCGGTCAGGCCGGTTTTACCGCCCGCCGCCGTACCGGCAGCAGACTCGATATACACTGCCGCCGGCGCCGCCCCGACCAGGCCGGAGAAGACGCTGCTCAGGGAGTCGGTGGTCAGCGCTTTGCCGCCGTTGATAATCTGCCCGTCTTTATCCAGCAGGTTCGCCTGACCGGCCACCGCGCGGATCGTGCCGGTGGCGTCAAACACCGCGGTCATCACCAGCGCAAGCACGCTTGGCAGCACGACCGGGTTGAGCGCGCCCACGATATCCAGGCTGCCGATCAGCGAGTTGCCTTTATCGTCGCTCAGCGACGGCATGGCGAAGATACCGGAGAAGTGAACGTTAGGATCGAAGATCAGGCCGATAATCGAAACGCCGATAATCGTCAGCAGGATACCGCCCGGCACTTTCAGTTTTTCGAGGCCAATAATCACTGCCAGCCCGACCAGCGACATAATCACCGGGAAACTGTCAAAATTACCCAGCGCCACCGGCAGACCGTCCAGCGGGTTTTTGATCACCAGACCAACGCCGTTGGCGGCAATCAGCAGCAGGAACAGACCGATACCAATCCCCGTGCCGTGCGCAACGCCCTGCGGCAAGTTACGCAGGATCCAGCTACGAATGCCGGTTGCGGAGATGACGGTAAACAGTACGCCCATCAGGAAGACCGCGCCCAGCGCGACCGGAATGCTGATCTGTTGGCCCAGCACCAGGCTAAAAGCGGTAAAAGCGGTCAGCGAGATGGCGCAGCCAATCGCCAGCGGCAGGTTCGCCCACAGCCCCATCACCAGCGAGCCGACGCCGGCAACCAGACAGGTGGAAACAAATACCGCAGCTGGCGGAAAACCCGCTTTGCCGAGCATCCCCGGCACCACGATGACGGAGTAGACCATCGCCAGGAAGGTGGTAAGACCGGCAACGATTTCCTGACGCACGGTACTGCCGCGAGCAGAAATTTTAAACCAGGCGTCTAATGAACCGCCGGTACGCGCTGAAGGCGTAGACATAGAAAACTTCCCCTGAGAATTTTTATCGTTCGTCTGGATGCGAGGTGGACCATCCACTGCCAGTTAAACGCGATCTCCTTGTGCTACATCGCAGCGCCAGGGGCTGTGAAAAGCAAACGTTTAACTCCGCGCATACAATACGGTGTGAAGAATGACTTTGCTCCCCCCTGTCAGCAGAGGAAATGATGAGCAAAATAAAAAGGCAAACGATTATCCAGCCTTTAGACGGGCCTTTTCAACAGAAGTTTGTCGGATTTAGCTAAATTTCGCTTATGACGTTCATGAAATAACCAGCCGATGCGCAAACGTTATCGTCCATGCGCAATCCGGTAACATTTTTGTATTGCGCTGATAGCAATTTTCCCCTGTCATCGGCTTGAGTAATGGTTCATTCGCCGGGTAAGGTAAATGGGCCCCCACGCTCAATCGCCTTCTGCCAGGCCGGACGCTGCTCTACCCGCTGAACCCACTGCGTCAGATGCGGTAAATCCCCCACCCCGCCGCGCGCCAGCAGCGCCATTGCCGGAAAGCTCATCTGAATATCAGCCATACTCAGCTCAGCGCCGGCAAACCAGCGCTGGCGAGAAAGGTGCGATTCAATAAAGCGGGCATGGGTCTCAACCTGTCGGTTAAGCCAGGTCTTTTGCACCCCTTTGCCTAATGCATTGCCCAGCGTGCGTATGCCAAACGGCACCGGGGGCTTGCCCAGGCTGGAAAACACCAGCTTCATCAGCAGCAGGGGCATCAGCGAACCCTCGGCATAGTGCAGCCAAAAGCGGTATTGCAGTTTATCTTCCACCGACTCAGGCTTTAAGCGCCTGGCGCTATCATAGGTTTCCTGTAAATACTCCAGAATGGCGCCGGACTCCGCCAGAATATGGCCGTTATCTTCAACGACCGGCGATTTCCCCAACGGATGAACGCTTTTTAACTCCGCTGGCGCGAGCATATCCTTTCCCCGCTGATAAGAGACAACCTGATAAGGCAGCTGCAACTCTTCCAGCGCCCATAATACGCGCTGCGATCGTGACTGATTGAGATGATGTACCGTTAACATGGGCCTCTCCCGCTGTTTGTTCAAATTAACTATAGGAACAGGCAGCGAATGACGGGAATTTTTCGGCAACATGAGGCGGCAAAATCAGAGAAAAGAGCCACACTTAAGTTGTCGGCGCAAACCGGAACCTCCATCAATATATTGCGCAATACTGAGGTGAGCCGACGTCGGGGGAAACCCTCCTGCGTACCAGCGGGATAGTGCGAAAGACCAAGACCGGAAAACAACTAAAGCGCCCTGTTGTGGCGCTTTAGTTTTTTAATCCTCTTCCAGCAGCCGTGCGCCGGTCCCCTCTTCTCCCAGCTTATCGCCCGGGTTGCGTAACGGACAGTCGCGGCGCGACAGGCAGCCGCAGCCGATGCAGCCATCAAGCTGATCGCGCAGCGCGGTCAGGGTGTGAATCCGTCGGTCCAGCTCCTCCCGCCACTGGGACGACAGCATCTTCCACTCTTTGGCGCTGAGGTTATGCCCTTCCGGCAGTACGCCAAATGCATCACCGATAGTGGCCAGCGGAATACCAATGCGTTGCGCAATCTTAATGATCGCCACCGCACGCAGGACGTCGCGCCGGTAGCGCCGCTGATTGCCCGCGTTGCGCTGACTGTGGATCAACCCTTTGCTTTCATAAAAGTGCAGCGCGGAGACGGCCACGCCGGTTCGTTTTGCCACTTCGCCGGGAGTCAGCAGCATTTTGATGCGGGGAGATTTCTTTTCCATAAAGCGCTTTACCTCAAGTTAACTTGAGGAATTATACTCGCCCGCAGACAAAACGACGAATCGAGAATTGAGAGAGGCCGCTTTATGTCCCATCAGGATATTATCCAAACGCTTATTGAATGGATTGATGAACATATCGATCAACCACTTAACATTGATGTAGTCGCCAGAAAATCGGGATACTCAAAATGGTATCTCCAGCGGATGTTCCGCTCCGTGATGCATCAAACGCTAGGTGATTACATTCGCCAGCGCCGTCTGCTGCTCGCTGCGGAAGCGCTAAGAACCACCCAGCGCCCTATTTTTGATATCGCGATGGATCTCGGCTACGTATCGCAGCAGACTTTCTCACGGGTGTTCCGCCGCGAATTCGACCGTACGCCTACCGACTATCGCCATCAGATTTCCGCCTGATAACGTTGTTGCCAGGGGCAGAGGCTGGTGCGGTCGTTAGCCAGCCACTGCATATACTCCTGCGGCGGCATCGCTTTCGCAAAAAGCCAGCCCTGGCAATATTGCACGCCCCGCTTTTGTAGCCAGGCGACCTGCTCTGCCGTTTCCACGCCTTCAGCGACGATCTTTAAATGCAGGCTGTTCGCCATCTGGATGATATGTTCGGCAATCAGGTGGCTGGTGGTGTTGTTTGACAGCGTATCGACAAAAGATTTATCAATCTTGAGGATATCGACGTTGAGCGCATGGAGATTGTTCAGATTGGAGTAGCCGGTGCCGAAGTCATCGATAGCGATTTCATATCCCGCGTCGCGAAAAGCCTGAATCACCGGCGTCGTTTTCGGGACGTCAATAAACCCGCGTTCGGTCACTTCGATTTTTATTTGTTCCGCCTTGATGGCGTAGCGCCGGACCTTCTCATTGATATGCTCAATCAAGCGCGCGGATTGAAAATCAGCAGCCGAGAGATTAATCGCTACGTACAGGTGCGGATGCCGCGCCAGAAATTCGCCGAGATCGGAAAATACCTCATCGATGACATAGTCGGTAACCTGGGCGATCATCCCTTCGTTTTCCGCCAGCGGAATAAACTCCGCCGGACTCATCACCGGGCCATCAAACCCCGGCCAGCGCAATAACGCTTCGGTACCAACGCAGCGGTGATTTTTAATATCGATAATCGGTTGATAGTGCAGGCACAGCTGGCGACGGCTTAACGCGCGCTGCAGCATATTACGCGGAGAGTGGTACTGCTGCCGCGTGCGCAACCACACCAGTAACAGCAACACGCTGCAAATCAGCCCCAGCGGCAGAGTCAGCGTCACCTGATTATAAAAATTCTGGTAATAGCTGACGCGCGAGGTGGACATGATGACGGCAATCGGGCGAACGGTGGAATGGGCGATGGCATAAACGCGGCCATCCTGCTGAAAGAGCGCCTCTTCAGCGCGAATCAGATGACGTAATTCCTCAGGGTCGGCGTTCTTGCTGACGGAAAAAAAATGGTTCGTTTTGGTATCAAACACGCCCCAGGCGAGATTGCTGTCACTGGATATCAGCGCGCTGAACGAGAGCGGATTAATCACCACCACATAGTGGCCGCGCTGCAGATAGTTCATCGCATAGCCAGGGTAGAAAGGCGTTTCGCGGTAGTAGTAAATCGCGATATCCGGCTTTTTGGTATAGGTTGCGGCCGGAATTTGCCACCCCCTCTCGCGGCGTACCGCAGTGGAGCAGAAAAAATGGCTGCCGTTGGCGTAGATTAAGTCGTCGATATAGAGCAGACCGCGTACAATGCCGAGCAGATATTGCTGATGATACGGCGAACACACTTCTCCCTGATACAAACGGGCCTTATCGCGCGCTTCGTCAGCTTCTCGAATAACCAACTCCGTTTTTTGTAGCGCCAGCCGAGAAAACAGCCGCAGCTGATCGGCGGTTTCCGCTTTGGCGCGGATTTGCGCAAACCACAATGCCAGCACCACCGGTAGCAGAATGACCAGCACGATGCCAACAATTCTCAACGCCTTGTGTGGCGCGCTACGACTCATTTACGCTTTTTATCCATGCGATACGCCTTAATCAAGGTGAAAGGCCCCGATGATTCCTCTTACTGTGATATGAATCAGGGTATCTCAGCAACCCACGCTTTGACGTAAAAACCTCATGACTACGAATGATGAATAATACTTGCTAATGCAAGACGTGAGAAACATTCTCAACATAATGAGATTAGCCCCACTATCTAATTCGGTTTATCCGTATAATTCGCCGGAATATGTAATAAAATCCGCAGAACCTAAACCTTATTAAAAAAGAAATGCGCTCGACTATCGCTTATAATCGACCTTCGCGATGAAAGCTCTCCCTCCCCCCTTATTAACCATGAACTTTGCAGGGTCAATGAGCGCAAGAAAACTCCCATTTTGGACTGGTGAATAAAAGAACAAATGTGATATAGTTCACATTAGCTAATGAAACAAAAACGTTGTTTCATTACGTTCCTGTTTGCCTGAAGATAGCCAGAGCATCGCATCACCGTCAGTCTCGCCAGGTTGTCAAAGGCTTCCAAATTTCGTTGAGGATAGGTTGATGGCTTCCATTACTACCAGTGTCGTACTTTTGCGCTGGCCGCTCGTGAGCGCAGTGCTGATGTTTCTGGCCAGCTCGTTGAACATTCAGCTGCGTAAAAGTGATTATGCCGGTTTAGCGGTAATCTGTAGCTGTATTGGCCTGGCCGCGGCCTGCTGGTTTGCCACCGGTCTGTTGGGCATTACGCTGCTGGACGTGGCGAAAATCTGGGGCAATATCAAGGACGTGATGATTGAAGTCATGAGCCAGACTCCGCCTGAATGGCCGATGATGATGACCTGATTTCGGGCCGCCTTATCCGGGCGGCCACGCCCACACCATCGTGAATGCCCGCACTGGCGAAGCGCCGTTAGCGAAAATCCCCGGTCCGCACTGTGCATAGCCGGGCGACAGGGCCAACAAAAGGGTAGCCCGGAGGACAGGGACTACGTGCCGCCTCCGGGAGGATGCGTCTCTTCTGGCCACCAGAGAAGAGTAAGACCTTAATCACCGGGAACCTGCTGCACTCTCCCCCTTTGCGACAATACATCACCTGCATGAACAACAACAATGGCCAGATACGGGTCAGGTTTTACCGTATCTGCTGGCCCAGATCGTGCTGCCCCGACGGCAGCCCCGGTACTGCACGTGGAAAGTCGTTCGGGCAGCGTTTTATGGCGCAGAGCGCCTGGTAACGGCAGGAGTCTGCCGTCGTGGCGGTAGAATGATAAGGACAGGAAGGCCGCTCCCGCAGCTTCTCCCACTGCGCTTCATCGTATCGCGTGATGTTATAAACTTTTACCGCATGATATTGCTCGTTGATTAACACGCTCGATGAGTAGAGTTTTATCGACTCTCCCGGCAGTAATAAAATGTCGGCCTCATACCACAGAATAAACTTTAAAAACCGCAGGCTGGAAATTGAGGAAAAAGCTACCCCGGAATGCGGGCAGACAAGAGTATTATGAATAGTCCATTTCATTTTCTATCCTTGCGTGCATTGCTGATTAATGACTCTATATATTGATAGCATTCATCATAGATAACCGCAAGGCGATCGATTAATAATGTGATATCAGACAATACTCAAAGCGCTTTATACTCACTAAGATGTAGCGTGAATATTGCATTATAACAATGAATGGTTAGCCATAATAATCAACGATAGCGCCAGCAATGAACATACATAAATAAGTATATATTGACAATAAATTACAGGCTACCAAAAGCGGTAGCCTGTAATATTACACCGGGAGTGAGTCAAAAATATCTAAGCGATTGTGCGCATATTAAACGCGGGCATCACCAGGTTTTACCAATATTAAACTGGAACTGCTCAGCTTTATCTCCATCGTATTTTTTAAATGGCTCAGCCCAGGAAAACACCAGCGGGCCTAACGGCGACATCCACTGCACCGCAATCCCGGCAGACATACGGATATGCGAAGGGTCGCCATAGTCCGGGATCCCTGCCGCCAGCGTCTGACCGGTATTTTGCCAGGTGGTACTCCATACCGTACCGGCATCGAGGAATAGCGACGTTCGCAGGCTGTCGGCATATTTGTCATTCACAAACGGCGTCGGCACAATAAATTCGCTGTTCAGGACCGCCATCGCGTTACCGCCAACCGCATCGGATGAAGAATCCAGCGGACAGGTGCTGTAGCTGCTTTCAGAACCATTACAACGATAATACGCTGCTTTTGGGCCAATCGTATTGGACGAAAATCCGCGAACCGACGACGATCCACCGGCATAAAAGTTATCGTAAAACGGCACCGATTTGCCGTTCAGCCCATCGGCATAGCCCGCACGCAGGTGCTCCATCCACACCCAGCTTTTGTTCTCGGTCAGCGGCATATACTGGGTGGTATCGAAAGTCACTTTGTAATAGCTGTTATCCGAACCGGGTACGGTAACCTTGGCGGTCAGGCTGCTTTTATTCCCCGCCCGGGGGAAGAAACCGCGATCCAGATTGTTATAGCTCCAGCCAACGCTGGCAAAATAGTCATTGGCGCTATAGGTCGCACCGCTATCGCCATCTTTGGTGACAACGTCAGGATAGATGCCCCGCGAGTTAAGATAGCTCCAGGTGGTGAGCTCCGGGTCCATATTGGTCAGGCGGTTATGGACATAGTCCAGGCCCAGGTTAAGAGCGTTATTCTCGCTAATCGGGAATCCCAGCGTACTGCCGACGCCGTAGCTTTGCTGGTTGTAACTCCCGGAATCGGCATCCGAGGCGTCGTAGCTGTTGTAGAAGATTTTACCGCCGAGGCTAACGCCATCCACGGTGAAGTAAGGGTTTGTCGCTCCCAGCTCAAGATAGGACTGGTAACTGTTGCGCGTGCCGTTGAAGCTGACGCTATTACCGGTTCCCAGCCAGTTATCCTGGGTGACGCCGAGCTGGTAGCTCACGCCGCTATCGGTGCCGAAGCCCAGACCCACGTTAAAGGAGCCGGTATTGCGCTCCTTCACCTTATAGACCACGTCCACCTGATCCTGGCTACCGCTTACCGGAACAATCTGCTTGTCGACAGTTTCGAAAAATCCTGTACGATCCAGCCGCGTTTTTCCCTGCTCGACCTTCTCATCATTCAGCCACGCACCTTCCATCTGGCGCATTTCGCGACGCAGCACCGCATCACGGGAAGTATCGTTACCCTGAAAGCGAATCTGGCGTACCGAATAACGGCGTCCGGCATCGACACTGATATGCAAAATGACGCTTTTTTCCGCATCATTAATATCCGATGTGGTGTTCACCTGCGGCCAGGCATAGCCGTATTTTCCCAGCAGCGTCTTAATACTGTTCTCGACTGCCGTGATTTCCGCACCGCTATACCATTTCCCCGCTAAAGGCTTCACCAGCGCCTCAATTTCCTGATTATGCTGCGCCATATCGCCGGTCACCATCGTACTGGCGACTTTATAACGAGCACCTTCGGCAATATTAATGGTGATATATAGCGATTTTTTATCCGGCGTAATACTCACCTGGCTTGAATTTATGCTAAAACGCGCATAGCCGCGATCGAGATAATAGCTACGAAGGGTTTCAAGATCCGCCGCCATCTTTTGCTTTTGATATTTCTTATCGCCAATCACGTTCCACCACGGAACGCTGTCACGTAGCTGCAGCTGATCCAATAATGTTTCTTCACTAAAAGCCTTGTTGCCAATAATATTTATTTGCGCAATTTTCGCCGAGACCCCCTCCTGAAAGACAAACTTTAAATCAACGCGGTTACGCGGCAGCGGGGTGACGACGGCATGAACCTGAGCGCTGTATTTTCCTGTACTGTAATAGAAATCCTGTAATCCTTTTTCTATTTCCGTAAGGGTATTGCGATCCAGCGCGCTGCCTTCTTCAATGCCGCTGGCGGCCAGGTTCTCTTTCAGGGCATCGTCCTTAACGGATTTATTGCCGGAAAAACTGATTTTAGCGATGGTAGGCCGCTCTTTTACCTGTACTACCAGCGTGCTGCCATCGCGCAGGATCTGTACGTTGTCAAAATTGCCGCTGGCATACAGGGCGCGGACCGAGTCGCTGATATCCTCATTAGAAACCTCTTCTCCTGTATGAACAGGCATGCTCAGTAGCGCGGCGCCGACGGTAACGCGCTGTAGACCCTCGAAACGAATGTCATCAACCGTATATGAAGTTGATGCATAGAGCGTTAAAGGGGAAATCAATAGACCGGCGATGATACTCGTTTTTTTTAGCATGAAGGTGTCGTCTAGAAGATATTTAGCAATAGCAGATACCTGCCGGGAATAATGCTGTTCATTGCACCAGACAGTTGCTGACGCAATCTTAAATAACCTGAACGAGGCGCAGAATTGCACGCAATTATGACGAGAAAATGGAGAAAATATGGATACGAGAGAATATTGAAAAAAATATTTTTCTACGGAACCTTCCCTCTTGAGCCTGGTCAGATAAGCATTTCCTCATAACATCGAAACTCTATAGTTTTTGTTTTTTTAACTAAAAAAACAAAAAGCCCCCTTTCTCATTGGTTGAAAGGGGGAAAAGATCTTGTTAGGAATGATGCTCTCTGGGATAAACCAGGAACAGGGAGAAATTAACGCATAATCCCGTAGATAAAATGAAGAGATATTGAATAAATTATGCAGCCAGATTTCTATAGTAATGAAATGGGTAGACATTATGCCGCGAAATGAAATTCAGCGTTCAGTGCTTAACGAACTGGTGCAATGGATAAAAAACAATCTTGCAAAGAAGCTCACGATGCAGGCGCTAAGCCGCTTTTCCGGCTACTCCGAATGGCATCTCTTTCGCCTGTTTCGCCACTATTTTAACATGTCGCCGATGGCGTATATCCGCCAGCAGCGAATGCAACTATCCCTTAATTTATTGCAGATCAACCCGCCTTTCCGCATCGTTGATATTTGTCTGATGGCTGGTTATGAAGATATCAGCGCCTTTAACCGAACCTTTAAGAGGTATTATACGATGACACCAACGCAGTTTCGCAGAAGCCTGAACCTGACCTGATAGAGGATCCCCCTCCTCCGCATTGCTGCGGTTGGGAATGGAAGGGGGAAGAGGAACTACTTTAGAATGGAAATGGCAGGATGCCACCGTTAACCGTTTCCGGGATCAAGCAGATCCGATTAACAGGATTCATTGTAGGCTGCTAAGTTGAATTAATTGTGTAGAGGCCGTGGAGATTTTGTCATAATTTATATCACTGGTTTTTCCCGGCATAAAAAATAACAAGCCGGAATAGTTCATTATTCCGGCGGGTGTTTGAATCGTTAATCAGAAATGCGTATTCACGCTGACATAAAACGTCCGCCCCGATTCATTATAAGTTTCCGCGCCTGCACCATACAGATAAGCGCCGGTCGTCGAATTTCCCGTCGTCTGCGCGTTACCGGCACGGTAGTGGCGAATATCGAACAGGTTGTCCACTCCGCTGGTCAGGCTCAGGTTTTTATTCACATCCCAGGTCGCGCTAAGACCGACAATGCTGTACGGGCTCACTTCGTTCAGCTCGCTGCCGGAAACAGACTCGCCTTTATAATTGAAGCGTTTAGGTTTCTGGCGGCCATACCAGGTGAACGTGCTCTGCAGCGAAAGATCGTCGCGTGCCTGCCAGCTCAGGGTAGAGTTCAGCGTAAACTGCGGGATCACCGACAGGCGATCGCCGGTGGTCTTATTCTTACTCTGCAGCATCCACGTCAGGTTGTTGCTCCAGTTGACCGTTTCGCTTACCGGGAGATTCAGCGAGCCCTCCAGCCCTTCAACCAGCGCCTTCGGTACGTTTTCCCATTGGTAAATATTGGTGGTGCCGTTGCTGGCCGTCCCCACCGCCGAGTAGCCCGATTCAATCTTGTTATGGTAATCGTTACGGAAGTAAGTCAGCCCGGCCTGATAGCCATTGTGCTTATACTCAAGGCCAATCTCTTTATTGACGCTGGTTTCCGCCTTCAGATCGCTATTCCCCATCAGGTAACAGGCTGAGCTACTGGCATAGCAACCCTGGCCGTTGCTGTAGAGGATATAGTTCGGGTTAAGCTGATAAAGGTTCGGCGCTTTATAGGCGCGGGCGATCCCCAGCTTCAGCGTCCAGTCATCCGCCAGCCCCTGCGAGAGATTCAGCGATGGGCTCCAGTTATTACCGACGATGCTGTGATGATCGAAGCGCAGAGCGGGCGTCAGCATAGTGCTATCGGTCAGCTCGATATTGTCTTCGGTAAACAGCGAGAAGATCTCGGCGCTGGAATAAGGAGTACGACCGGTTGCCGAAACGCCGTCAATGGAGCCATAAGAGAGTGACTGGGTAGTCGACACGCCATCCTTCATCCGCTGCTGGTTCCACTCGGTACCCAGCGTCAGATTCTGCTCAAATCCCAGGGTAAACGGAATATTGACCTCGCTGTGCAGCAGCACATCCGACAGGTCGATATCGGAGAATTCGCTGCTGGAGAAGATCCCTTCCGTTCCGCCCGCCAGCCCCTCGTTCATGCGCGAGTTACGGGTGTGCTCATACTGCGCCCAGGTATTGCTGGTCACGCCGTTATCCCAGCCGCCGGTCCACGTCACGCCGTAAGTCTGACGATAGAGACGGTTAGTCTCTTTACCGTACATACTTTTCACCAACGTGCTGGTGTTAGTATTCTGGGTATCCCCTGCATACAGGTTGCCCTGGCGGCTGTAGCCGGTTTCAAACTCCAGCGCCTGCATTGGCGCAAACTCCCAGCGCAGCTTGCCGTGAATATCTTTATTCACTACCCCTTCGCGTCCTGCAGGATACGATCCCGCATAGCTACCGGTTCGCGCTGCTTCATGACCGGAATTAATATCCTGGGCATCGGCCTGCGTTTTGCTCAGATTTCCCCATAAATTAAAGCTGACCTCATCCGATAGCGGGCCGTTGAGGCTAAAGTTTGTCCGTTTCGTCGCGCCCTCTTTACGGTGCTGAGGCGCGTTCATATAGGTATTCCATGAACCATGCCACTCGCTGGTGGCCGGTTTAGTGACGATATTGACCACTCCGCCCATCGCGCCGTTACCGTAGCGGGCCGCAGCAGGGCCGCGAATGACGTCGATATGGTCGATCATTTCCGCCGGCACCCAGCTGGTATCACCGCGGGTATCGCGGTCGCCGCGCCAGCCATAGCGCACGGAATTACGGCTGGTCACCGGTTTACCATCCACCAGAATCAGGGTGTTCTCCGGCCCCATGCCGCGGATATCGACCTGGCGGTTATTGCCGCGCTGCCCGCTGGTAGAGTTACCGGTGAGGTTGACGCCGGGCTGGGTACGAATCAGCTCGGAGACATCGCGCGCGGGCGGATGTTTACGGATTTCTTCGGCGGTGATGGTGGATACTCCGGGGGCTTGCAGCGTTTGCGCCGCCGCGGTGACCACCATGGTTTCATCGTCATTTACCGCAGTCGTTTCAGATTTCTTCGTATCGTCTGGAGTCGTGCCATCAGCGGCCTGCGCTGGCAGCATCCCTCCCCAGATGGCCATCGGGATCAGCGCGGCCAGCGAGTAGTGTGAACTGTGTTTCATGGAATATGCCCTGTTTTCTTTTTTGCTGTCGGGGCACGCCTTCTTCTTCCGTCAGATAAACATTCCCTGCATAGAGCAACATCTCTTTTTGGCGTAGTCAGGCCCTCCCGCTTAAATAGCGAGATAGCAATCATAATGGGTGGCCAAAATAGATTTATTACTCTGGCAAAAACGAAGAAATAAACGCGCCACGCTATTCTTTGATAGCCTTTGCCGAACAGCAGTAATAGGATTATTGTGCCACACAACGTTATTAGAAATGAGATTTATTATCAAGTCGATAATCATTTATCACATGAATGTTTTTGGTTAATGCAATAAAAACAAAAAGATATAAATAGCAGAAGCGCATTTATCGGGAAGAGAAATTAAAAAAATGAATAACATCCACATTAAAAAAACATAATTCAACCATATTGCCTCCACAATTAATTTGAGATTTATAGTTTTATAATCTCGCCAAAAATACCGAGCATGCTAATTAATAAAATAATTAAAATAACCGGCTAACCGATTCTCACACTTGTTCGCGGACATGCTAACGGCCAGAAATTGACTAAAATAAGACCATCCCCCTGCGGAGCACCGCGCCATGAACACTTCGTCGTTCTATCGATACCTTATCGGCTGGCTGGCATGCTTTGCCGCGCTGCTGTGCCTCACATCCGGTTACGCGGCTACAGAGAACAAACTATCAGAACCAGCGGAACGCGACGCCCTGGAAGTCAACGTTGACGATATGCTACAGCCATGGAGGGGAGATTTACCGGGTATGCTCGACCGGCGAACCATTCGCGTATTAACCCCCTTCAGCAAAACTTTTTTCTTTATCAATAAAGGCACCCAGCGCGGCGCGACTCACGATATATTTATGGAGTTTGAACGCAGTCTCAATCAAAGCCTGGCGAAAGAGAAAAAGCTCAAGCATCGTCACCTTAAAGTGCGGATCATCTTTGTTCCGGTGGCCCGTGACCAGCTCGTCAGCGCGCTTAACGCAGGTAAAGGGGATATTATTGCCGCCAACCTGACGATCACGCCTGAGCGTCAGCAGGAGATGACCTTTACTGCGCCGCTCTATTCTCACGTTCAGGAGCTGCTTCTTTCTGGTCCCGGCTCTCCCAAAGTGGACGATCTACAGCAGCTTTCTGGTAAAACGGTCTTTGTCCGCACCTCATCCAGCTATTACGCGAGCCTGGTCGCGCTCAACGCACGCTTTGCGCAGCAATCGCTGCCCCCCATCACCATCGAACCGGCGCCCGAAGCGCTGGAAGATGAGGATCTGATAGAGATGCTCAGCGCGGGCCTGATCCCATTGATCGTGGTCGACCGCCACAAGGCCCTGTTCTGGAAACAGGTCTTCCCCAGGATTCAGGTTCATCAGAACATTGTTCTGCGCGACGAAGGTAATATCGGTTGGGCGGTACGTAACAATAGCCCGCAGCTGCTGGCCCTGCTTAATGCGTTCATCAACAAGAATCGCCAGGGCAGCAGGCTGGGTAATACGATACTGCTGCGCTACCTGAAGGATGCCAGCTACGTTAAAAACGCGGCGGGGCAAAAAGAACGGCGTAAATTTCTGGCCATGGTGGAGATCTTTCGCAAATATGGCGATCGCTACGATGTTGACTGGCTGCTGATGGCCGCTCAGGGGTATCAGGAATCGCGGCTTAATCAGTCGGTGCTTAGCCACGTCGGCGCCATTGGCGTTATGCAGGTCATGCCGAGCACCGGTAAGGAGCTCAACGTCGGCGATATTAAGCAGCTCGACCCCAATATTCATGCGGGGGTGAAATACATGCGCTGGATGATAGACCGCTACTATGGCGATGAACCAATGACCCAGCTTGATAAGGCGCTGTTCTCGTTCGCCTCTTATAACGCGGGCCCCGGGCGCATTGCCCGGCTACGGGCGGATACTAAAAGGCGCGGTTTTGACCCGAACGTGTGGTTTGGCAACGTTGAGTATCTGGCCGCCGAGAAAATCGGCTCCGAGACCGTAAGCTATGTCAGCAATATCTATAAGTACTACATTGCTTATCGGCTGATCGTGGATGAAATGGCGCGTAAGCAGCAGGCGACGGCGGCTTCTAAAAATCAGGTCGCATCGGCAGTAAATCCGACAGCCACACCTGCCACACTTGCCACACCTGCCACACCTGCCACACCTGCCACACCTGCCACACCTGCCACACC
>NZ_JBEAFR010000051.1:0-58704 GCF_040062315.1 Klebsiella sp. GW_Kp181 | reverse complement strand
TCAGTCTGGCACTTTGATGCCGTAAGGGGGAGGTGTCCATCACATCGGGCTACGGGGGCACCACCGTCTGTAGCCCGGTTAAGGCGTTTGCGCCGCGACCCGGGAAGGCAACAACCCACCATCCCCTACCCCAGATACTCAATCACCGACAGCCCGCCGTTATAGTCGGTGCTGTAGATTATTCCCTGAGCGTCGACGAACACATCGCAGGACTGGATCACCCGCGGACGACCGGGGCGGGTATCCATCATTTTCGCCGGCGCGGCGGGCACCAGCGCCCCGGTTTCCACCGGCCGATAAGGGTTGGAAATATCGTAAGCGCGAACGCCCGCGTTCTGATAAGTGGCGAAAATCAGCGTTGAGCTGACAAAGCTGCCGGGGCGATTCTCATGCAGGTTATGTGGACCGAAGTGCGCACCTTTCGCCACGTAATCAGCTTCATCCGGCTGCGGGAAAGTGGCGATACTCACCGGATTCGTCGGCTCGCGAATGTCGAACAGCCAGATCAGCTTCTCCCCATCCTGCTGGTTATCCAGTACCGCCTCATCAAGCACCACCAGCAGATCCCGGTCCGGGAGCGGCAGCGCGGTGTGGGTACCGCCGCCAAACGGCGGGCTCCAGTTACGGTGGCTGATTAGCTTCGGCTGAGAGCGATCCTGCACATCGAGCAGGGTCAGGCCGCCGTCGCGCCAGCTGCCGTAGGCGGTGTCGCCGGCGATAATCGCGTGATGCAGGGCATAGCGCTTACCTTCCGGCCACTGCGGGGTCTCCCCCGCCGCCTGGTTCATCCCCGGCAGCCACCAGCGCCCGGCAACTTCCGGCTTACGCGGATCGGCCAGGTCGATAGTCAGGAAAATATAGTCGCTAAAGCCGTCAATCAGCGCGGAAACGTAGGCCCAGCGCCCGCCGACGTACCAGATTCGGTGAATACCGATGCCGTTAAGCGACAGAAAGGCGATCTCTTGCGGTTTATCCGGGGTGGAGATATCAAAAATCCGCAGCCCGGCGCTCCAGCCCTTCTCCCGTACGTCGCTGACCGTCTCGCCCACCGAACGGGTGTAATAAACCTTCTCGTCGGCGAAGCGGGCATCGGCGAACAGATCCCGGGCGTTGATCACCAGCAGCAGATCGTCGTGCGCCTGTAAATGGACGTTCCAGGTACCGGGTGGCGCGGCGATGTAATTGACCGTTCGCGGATTTTTCGCGTCACGTACGTCCACTACGGAAAAGCCCTGCGATACCATATGGCCAATATAGGCATAACCCCGATGTACCATCAGTTGGACGCCGTCCGGGCGTCCTCCCTGATCGCTATGTCCAATCAGCCGCATATTGCGGCTGTATTCCGGGCGCGGTAATTCAGCCACATAACCTCCTGTTGCCGGGCAGCGCTGGTTCCCCTCTACCGCTGGCAGAGGGTACCTGACAGCCGCCGGACGCTATTATTTGTTTTTCGCTTCGAGAGTGGCAAACCACGGGGCGATAAAGTCTTCAGTCTGGCCCCAGCCTGGAATAATTTTACCCAGCGAAGCGACGTTGACCGCTCCCGGCTGCGCCGCCAGCAGCGCCTGCGGAATCGCCGCCGCTTTAAAGTCGTAGGTTGCAGGGGTTGGTTCGCCGGCAATCTTATTGGCGATCAGACGCACGTTAGTGGCGCCGATAAGCTTCGGATCCACCGCTACGCTCACCTTCCACGGACTGCCGGATTCGCGCATCAGCTGCAGATCCTGGTTAGAAATATCGATGCTGTAGAGTTTGATCTCACTGCGACCGTTCTCTTTCAGCGCTTTATAAGCACCCTGGCTGAACGCGTCCCAGGTTCCCCAGATAGCATCAATTTTACCTTTCGGGTATTTCGCTAAGATCGCGCCAACCTTGTTGGCCGTATCGCCCTGCACATCGGATGAGACGGCGCCGATCGATTCCAGCTCTTTGATACCGGGATTTTGTTTAAGCAGCGTCTGGTAGGCCGCCTGGCGACGCTCCATCGGCGGGAAACCCGCGACCCACAGTTTGACGATATTGGCTTTGCCGTTGAAATCTTTCACCAGCTGGCCAAAGGAGAGCTCGGTCAGGGAAGCGTCATCCTGCTGGGTGACGGTGACACCCGGGATCTGGCCGTTTACCGCGGTATCGAAGACCGAGACTTTGATCCCGGCGTCCACCGCTTTTTTCACCAGCGCGGTGGCGTAGGGATCGCGTCCCTGAGAAAGAATAATGCCGTCGTATTTCTGGCTAATCGCCTGGTTAACGAAGTCCTGGAATTTGGCGTCATCACCGTTGCTGAGGAAGGTGCTGATTTTAAAGCCGAGCTTTTTGCCCTCCTGGACCGCTCCGGAGACAAACTGGGTGGTGTTATCGTCGGAGCCCAGGTTGCGGATCACCGCAATGCGAATCGGCCCGCTATGGTCGGCGATCGCTGTCGGAAGCGGCGCCGGGGTTTCAGCAAAAGCTGCCGTCGCGTTAAACAATCCCAGCGCGATGAGTGAAAGCGTTATCTTTTTCATAGTGTTTACCCTGTAAAATTTTAGGTACGGCGCTGAAAATAGGTCAGTGCGAGCGCGCCAGCCAGCACCAGCCCTTTAATAATGTCCATCGCGTAATAGGGAACCGAGAGCATCACCAGTCCATTGGAGAGCACGCCTAAAATGACCGCCCCCACCAGCGTACCGAGCGCGTTCGGCTTACCGGAACCGGCCAGCGAGAAGCCAATCCACGCCGCCGCCACCGCATCCATCAGATAGCCGCCGCCGGCGTTCACCTGCGATGAGCCGATGCGCGACGCCAGCAGAATGCCGCCGAGCCCCGCCAGCAGGGAGGCGATCACGTAAGCGGCGACTTTGTACCGGGTGATCCGCAGACCCGAGAGGCGCGCCGCTTCCGGATTGCCGCCGATGGCGTACATCCGCCGGCCGTGAGTGGTCAAGGAGAGCGCCAGCTGGGCGACAACGGTCACCACCAGCATAATGATGACTATCGTCGGCACCTGTCCGAGCGAACCAAACGCCGCCGGAATCGCGCCTTCCGCCATATCGCCGCTCGGCAGCACCATATTTTCGGTGATCGACCCGCCGTAGCTGTAAGTCATCGCCACGCCCTGAATCACGAACAGGCTGGCAAGCGTCGCCAGCATGTCGGGTATACGCAGGATCACAATCAGAAACGCGTTGAACAGCCCCACTAAGGTACAGAGCGCGAGGGTGACAAGAATTGCCTCGGTGGTGCCGAAGCCGTGCCAGACAAACAGCGAAATCACCAGCGCATTGGCCAGCGAGGCGGTGGAGCCTACGGACAAATCGAAGCCGCCGATGGTCAGGGATATCGATACGCCGATAGCGATCACCGTCACGATGGCGATAGATCGCAGGATATTGATGATGTTAAACGGGTCGAGGAAGTTGTCCGATGCCAGACCAAAAACGGCGATCAGCAGGACGACGGTCAGCAACATGCCCCATTTGTAGAGAAAATCGAAAAATCGCTGACGGCCAGAAACCGCCGCGTTAACTGCCAGGGCTTTACTCACGCTGCTGCTCCTCCGGTGGAGTAATAAAGAATGTTTTCTTCCCGGGCCTCCGCGCCCGCAATTTCCGCCACGATGCGTCCGTCCCACAGCACGCAGATGCGATCGCACAGGCCGACCAGCTCGGCGAATTCGCCCGAGGCGTAAATCACCCCTTTGCCTTCCCGCGCCAGGCCGTCGATCACATTGAATAAATCCGTTTTGGCTTTGACGTCGACCCCTTTGGTCGGCTCATCGAAAATCAGGACGTTGGCGTTGCCGCGCAGCCATTTGCCAATCGCTACCTTTTGCTGATTACCGCCGGAGAGCCGGCGCAGGCTCTGCGCCGGGCCTGAAGTCCGAATGCCTACGCGGGCAATCACCTCTTCCGCCCAGCGCCAGGCCTGACGATGGCCAAACAGGCTCCAGCGGGAGAAGCTGCTATCGGCGCTGACCGCCAGATTCATCGCCACCGGCTCCTCGATAAAAATGCCCTCCTTGCGCCGCTCTTCCGGCACCAGCGCCAGGCCGCGCGCTACCGAGTCCGCCGGGTCACGCGGTCGCCACGGCTGACTATTCAGTTCGCCGCGCGTCAAACGACTTTTGCTGGCGCCAAACAGCGCCTTGCACAGCTCGGTTTTGCCGGCGCCCGCCAGTCCGGCGATCCCCAGAATCTCTCCCTTGCGCAAACGCAGGGAGATATCCTGCAATAACCCTTCGTCGTGCAGCCCTTCCACCTGTAGCAGCACCTCATCGCTATGGGGCGGCCGCTTCGGCGGGAAGATATCGCTCAGCTCATGACCGAGCATTCTCTCGACGATCTGTTCGCCGCTGAGATCGGCCATCGGCCCGCTCTCAATCAGTCGGCCGTCGCGCAGCACCGTCAGGGTGTCGCAAACGGCTTTTAATTCATGAATGCGGTGCGAGATAAACACAATGCCAAGGCCCTGCTGTTGCAGGCGGCGAACCACCGCAAACAGGCGCTCGCTTTCGTTTTGGTCCAGCGGCGCGGTTGGCTCATCGAGGATAAGAAAGCGGCAGTGATGCGACAGGGCGCGAGCCAGCAGGATTTGCTGTTTTTCCGCCAGCGTGCAGCTGTCGATGGAGCGGCGCACGTCGAGGCTGACGTCAAGCTGAGCCAGCGCCTCGCGCGCCAGCTGGCGCAGCCGTCCCCAGCGGAAGGCGAGCCCCGGTTCCGCCAGCCTGTCGAGCATGATGTTTTCCGCGATGCTCAGGCCCGGAACCAGCGCCACGTCTACCTCCTGCTGCACCAGATGAATCCCCAGCTGTTTAGCATCGCGCGGCGAGCGAATGCTCACCGGCTGGTTGTTAATCACCACCTCGCCTTCGTAATGGGCGTGGGTGCCGCACAGCACCGCCATTAGCGTGGACTTGCCTGCGCCGTTAGCGCCGGTCAGCGCATGCACCGAGCCCCCTTGCAGGGTAAAAGCCACGTTGCTGAGCGCCCGAAAGCCGGAAAAGGCCAGGCTAATATTTTGCATCTCAAGGCGATTGCCGGTCATCCCCTGCACCCTGTCGATTAATCTTCTGATTTAACGAATTTTTCATAGCTGCCCTTGACTGACAAATGCATAAAAGGCATAAGATAAAGCGAAATAATATTAGCCATCTGGATGTCCAGACATAACATCGGGTTAGCGAAACAGAACAAGGACAGCATGAATGAGTCATAGTGATATCCGCGTGGTCCCCGGCCCCGCCAACTACTATTCCCATCCCGGCAGCCTTGCCCGGCTGCAGGATTTTTATAGCGAAGAACAGCTTTCACGTGCGGTGTGGGTTTACGGCGAGCGGGCTATCGCAGGCGCCCAGGCTTTTCTGCCGGCAGCGTTTAACGCTCCCGGAGCCAAAAAAATCCTCTTTAAAGGCCACTGTAGCGAAAGCGATGTCAGCGAGCTGGCCCGCGCGTCCGGCGACGATCGGTCGGTGGTAATTGGCGTAGGCGGCGGCGCGCTGCTGGATACCGCGAAGGCGCTGGCCCGACGCCTCGGCCTGCCGGTGGTGGCTATCCCCACCATCGCCGCCACCTGCGCGGCCTGGACGCCGCTGTCGGTGTGGTATAACGATGCCGGTCAGGCGCTGCAGTTTGAAATCTTCGACGATGCCAACTTTCTGGTACTGGTGGAGCCGCGCATTATTCTTAACGCGCCGGCGGAATATCTGCTGGCGGGCATCGGCGATACGCTGGCGAAATGGTATGAAGCGGTAGTGCTGGCCCCGCAGCCGGAGACGCTGCCGCTCACCGTGCGTCTTGGCATCAACGGCGCGCTGGCCATCCGCGATGTACTGCTGGAAAGCAGCGAAACCGCGCTGGCCGACCAGCAACGCGGCGAGCTAACCCAGGCTTTCCGCGACGTCGTGGATGCGATCGTCGCCGGCGGCGGTATGGTCGGCGGGCTCGGCGAGCGCTATACCCGCGTCGCCGCCGCCCATGCGGTGCATAACGGGCTGACGGTGCTGCCGCAGACCGAGAAGTATCTTCACGGGACCAAAGTCGCCTACGGTATTCTGGTCCAGAGCGCCCTGCTCGGCCAGGACGACGTGCTGGCACAGCTGGTGCAGGCGTATCAGCGCTTTAATCTGCCAACCACCCTGGCGGCGCTGGAGGTGGATATCAATAACCGCGAACAGCTGGATAAGGTGATTGCCCATACCCTGCGCCCGGTGGAGTCTATCCATTTTCTGCCGGTTGAACTGAACGCCGAAACCCTGCGCGCCGCGTTTGAAAAAGTCGAACGTTTCGCCGGTTAACCCCTCCGTTTTATTCGCCTCTGCCGCCCGGCGGAGGCGCTTTCGAGCCGCCTCGCAAAGCCGATGTTTCGGCCTTCGCCAGATGACGATTCTGCGTTAGGGTACCCTCATAAGAAAATAGCAAACTTATCTTATAAACTTATTATTTTCTTATGTTCAACTGAGGTGTACAGTGGAAGTACATAGCATGCTCATCTGGTCAAAAGTGGCAAAAAAGGAACTGGCAAATATCGATTATCGCTATCAGCAGAGAATCAAAAGCAGGCTAGCGGATTTAGGTGACCGTACGGCTCCTCGGCCCGATGTCAGAAAGTTATCTAAACCAGAGAATCATTACCGTCTTCGGGTAGGGGATTATCGGATCATTTTCACACGTCAGGGGCTGACGCTGAACGACCTGTTTATCGTGTCCGTTAAGCGCAGAACCTCAACAACCTATTTGCATGAGGAGAATATGCCATATGGCTGTTCAGATAATTAAGGATGATGAAGGGAAAGCGCAGTACGCGGTGATCCCCTACGACGAATACTTCCAGATGTGTTTGCAGCTAGCCGAGCTGGATGATGAAACGGAAGCCGATCTTGAAGATATTCCGGTAGAACACGATATCTACGACAACGTGATGCTGCCGGGTGACGTCTGCGACATCATGGATAAAGAGAAAGTCAGCCTGCAGGCGGCCTGGCGCATTCTGCGCGGCCTGTCGCAGCAGGAGGTGGCCAATAAGCTCGGGATTAGCCAGTCTGCGGTTTCCCAGCTAGAAGCTATCGACTCCCGCCCGCAAAAGCGCACTCGCGAAAAGCTGGCGGCCATTTACGGTTGTACGCAGGAGCAGATCAGCCTGTATCTGCCGAAAGAGGGTTAACAGCACTTCGCGCCGCCTTTACCGCCGTAGCGTGCGTCCTGACGTTCGCGGAAAAACTCTTCATAGGTCATCGGCGTTTGCTCGGGGTGGGTCACGCGGATGTGCTCCACGTAGTTGTCGTAATCCGGGACGCCGATCATCATCTTCGCCGCCTGGCCCAGATATTTTCCTGCTTTCGAAAGGGTATCAAACATTTCCAACTCCGCTAACCGCCCTCCTTCTCATGAAGGAGGGCAATAAAATGACGCTTTAATGGGCGCGTTTCGCCTGGGTGACCAGGCTTTCAGCATCAGCTGGCATCGCCTGGTAAGGGGTCTCTTTCGCCGTCGGTTTGTCCTCTTTCAACGCCGCCAGCGCGGTCTTAATTGAGAACAGCGCCAGAACCACCACCACCACCATGAAGAAGATGGTCAGCCCGGCATCCAGACGGTTGTTAAACACCAGTTGCGCCAGCTGCGACTCGGTGTACTGCGGCGGAATATTGCCGCTGTCAATCATCGCCTGGAACTTGTTGGCAATCGCCAGGAAGCCCACTTTGGTATCGGTGCTGAACGACTTCTGCCAGCCCGCGGTCAGGGTACAGATCAGCAGCCAGGAGGTTGGCAGCAGTGCGACCCAGGCATAACGCTGGCGCTTCATCTTAAACAGTACCACCGCGCAGAGCATCAGCGCCATCCCTGCCAGCATCTGGTTGGCAATACCAAACAGCGGCCAGAGGGTGTTGATGCCGCCAAGTGGGTCAACTACGCCCTGATGCAGGAAGTAGCCCCAGGCCAGCACGCACAGCGCGGTCGCAAGAAGGTTCGCCGGCAGGGAGCTGGTTTGCTTGAGCCCCGGGCTGATCACCCCAAGCAGATCCTGCAGCATAAAGCGCGCCGCCCGCGTGCCGGCATCCACCGCGGTCAGGATAAACAGCGCCTCAAACAGAATCGCGAAGTGGTACCAGAAAGAGACGTCCATCAGGCCGCCCAGCGAACCGTGGAGGATATAGGCCATGCCCACCGCCAGCGTCGGCGCGCCGCCCGCGCGTGAAATAATCGACTGTTCCCCTACCTCATTGGCGATCTGATTGAGCGTATCCGGGGTTACGGTAAAGCCCCAGCTACTCACCACCTGCGCCGCCGACGCCACCACATCGGTCACGCCCGCCGGAGCCAGCACCGCCATTGGGCTGTTCATCGCGAAGTAGACGCCCGGGTCGATAATACAGGCCGCCACCAGCGCCATGATCGCTACGAAGGACTCCATCAGCATGCCGCCGTAGCCGATAAAACACGCCTGGCCTTCGTTGGCCAGCATTTTCGGGGTGGTGCCGGAAGCGATCAGGGCATGGAAGCCGGAAACCGCGCCGCAGGCGATGGTGATAAACAAGAACGGGAACAGGCTGCCGCTCCATACCGGCCCGGTGCCATCGATAAATTTGGTCAGCGCCGGCATCGTCAGCGTCGGACGCATGATCAGAATCCCAATCGCCAGACCGACGATGGTGCCGATTTTCAGGAAAGTAGAGAGGTAGTCGCGAGGCGCCAGCAGCAGCCAGACCGGCAGTACGGCGGCGATAAACCCGTAGCCCACCAGAATCCAGGTAAGCTGTACGCCGGTGTAATCAAACCACGGCGCCCAGGTCGGGCTTTCCGCCACCCAGCCGCCGGAGATGATGGCGAACACCAGCATCACCAGACCAATCACCGACACTTCGCCAATGCGCCCGGGGCGCAGATAGCGAATATAAATGCCCATGAATATCGCCAGCGGGATGGTGAAGGCCACGGTGTAGGTGCCCCACGGGCTGTGGGTTAGCGCTTTCACCACGATCATCGCCAGCACCGCAAGGATAATAACCATGATCATAAAGCAGGCCACCAGCGCCAGCACCCCGGCGGTCGGGCCCATCTCCTCTTTCACCAGCTCGCCGAGCGAACGTCCGTCGCGACGGGTTGAGACGAACAGCACCATAAAGTCCTGTACCGCCCCGGCCAGCACCACGCCCGCCAGGATCCAGATCATTCCCGGCAGATAGCCCATTTGCGCCGCCAGCACCGGGCCAACCAGCGGCCCTGCGCCGGCAATAGCGGCAAAATGGTGGCCGAACAGCACTTTCTTATCGGTCGGAACGTAGTCAAGGCCGTCGTTGTGACGCACCGCCGGAGTCATGCGCGTCGGGTCAACCGCCAGCACGTTTTTGGCGATATATAGGCCGTAGAAGCGATAGGCGATCAGATAGACGCAGACTGCCGCAACGACAATCCATAGCGCGTTAATCTGCTCACCCCGGTTTAGCGCGATATAGCCCAGGGCAAAGGCTCCGATAACGGAGAGCAGTGTCCAGATGAGGTATTTCCCTGAATTATTCATCATTGTGTTCCACAGGTAGGGTAATCAGGATGTTACAATTTGTTTCTAGAACACAATACGAGTTTTAACAACTCTGAAACGTTGCAGATGTCGCCTGACGGCAAGGATTTATCTCACATTGCAAGCGAGATCACTTCTGGCAGGAAAATGGATGAAAACAGGGAGGGATATTCTGTAACTGCATCGCAGGTTGTTTCCCCGGAGGCGGCGCTTGACGCGCCTGTCCGGGCTACCGGCCCGCAGACGGCGGTGAACCCGTAGCCCGGTCAGCGCAGCGCCACCGGGAAGAAGCCGCACCGATGTATTCATCGCGGCGCATCCCCGGGTTGCGGCGTAAACGCCTGACTCGGGCTACCGGCCCGCAGACGGCGGTGAAACCGTAGCCCGGGTAAGCGCAGCGCGACCCGGGAACAGGCTATGCCTCAGCCGAGGACCGCCGTGCCCAGACGGCAGGTGCAGCAGCGCCGTCCTCGCTCGTCGAATATCGCAATTTCCCAGCTCTGGCCCTGACGCCCCAGGTGCAGCGCCCGGCATTCGCCGCGGACTTTACCGCTGGAGACCGCCCGGTGATGGGTGGCGTTGAGCTCGGTCCCCACCACGCACTGTCCCTCTGCGGTCATCAACCATCCGGCCATCGAGCCGAGGGTTTCCGCCAGCGCCGCAGAGGCGCCGCCGTGCAGCAGCCCGAACGGCTGATGGGTTCGCGCGTCGACCGGCATTTCCGCTTCCAGCACGCCCTCCTCAATCCGGGTATAGACGATGCCCAGATGGGCCACCATCGTATTGCTGCTGGTGGCGTTAAGCTCATCCAGCGTCAGCTGACGTTTCCAGGCCATTTATGCCCCCAGCGTCGAGCCGCCGTCCACCACGATATCCTGCAGCGTGATATGGCTGGCGTGAGCGGAGGCGAGGAACAGAATGGTATTGGCAATCTCCTGCGGGCGGGCGATTTTACCCAGCGGAATCCCCAGCTTAAACTGCTCGCCGAAGCCGCGAATGCGCTGCTGCTCTGCATCATCGCTCACCCACAGCGTCCGCTGCATATCGGTGTCGGTAGAACCAGGAGAAACCAGATTACAGCGTACGCCGCTGCCCGCCAGCTCCAGGCCGACGGTCAGCGCCAGGCTCTTTAGCGCCGCCTTTGATGCGCCGTAGGCGCTCATGCCGATGCGCGGGGTATGCGCAGCGTCGGACGCCACAGTCACAATCGCCCCGCCTTTCTGGCGGCGGAACTGCGCCATCGTCTGCTGGAACAGGTTAAACGCCCCGCCAACGTTGACGGCAAAGGTCTGCTGCCAGTCTTCAAGGCTCAGCGCATCGGTCGCCCCCATCCGCAAAATACCGGCCGCATTAACCAACACATCCAGCCGCTCGATCCCTGCCAGCAGGCGGCCGCATACCTGCGCCACCTGCTGCGCGTCGGCGACGTTCAGCGTCTCGGTGGCAAACGGATAGCTTTCACCGTCGAACGCCAGATCAAAACCGGTTACCTGCGCGCCGGCCTCAACGAACGCCAGCGCGGTAGCGTAGCCGATCCCCTTACCCGCGCCGGTGATCCACACGGTCTGGCCGTGAAAATCTAGCCCGTTCATTATTTCACCTCGCGAGAAAGCAGCGCCCACCAGGCATCGATGGTCGGTTTTTTCGCCAGCACCACGAAGTCAATATCGCCGTGCACTTTACGCCAGCGCGCGGCGAGCGCCATCATGCGTACCGAATCCAGGCCGTAGTCGATCAGGTTTTCGTCATCCATCGGTTCATCGGATTCATCGAGCAGCGGCAGCACCAGCGCGCGCAGCGCCGCTTTCGATGCCGGCAGCGGCAGCAGCTCTTCCGTCATCACCACGCGACCGGAGCGACCCGCCACGTAGTTGAGCGCCATCAGATGCTCCTCGCGGCTGAAATCAGCCAGCGCATCGGCAACGAAAAATGGCTTAATATCGCGCATAAACGCGTCGGTTGCGGTGGTCATGCAGCCGATATGGGCGTACACGCCGGTGATAATCAGCTGATCGCGCCCCGCCTCTTTCAGTATCTCCTCCAGCGGCGAGCGATGAAACGCGCTGTAGCGCCACTTCACCAGTACGGTATCGTTGTCGTCCGGCGCAAGAGCGGCAATGACCTGCTGCTGTTCAGGAGAACGGGTCAGACCCGGCCCCCACATGTCGTTCAGCAGCGCGCGGTCTTCATCGCTCTGCTCTTTCGGCTGGGCGGTGTAAAAAACCGGAATATTATTCTGTTTGCAGAACTCGCGCAGGGCGGCGATGTTGGCCACCACTTTCTCCATCATCGCGCTGTTTTCGCCCCAGAAATTAAGGAAATACTCCTGCATATCATGGATCAGCAGCGCGGCACGGGACGGCTCAAATGCCCAGTTCACTTTGTTCGCCGGGATATCGCTGGCTTCCGGCAGCGCGTAAGCCTGTAATTTAGGGATTGCCATTCTGTCTTCTCCTTCAGCCCAGCTTGCGTTCAGCCAGCCACTGACGTAATTGTTTTTTATCGACTTTGCCCACCGGCGTCAGCGGCAGCGCATCAACGCACTCCACGCGGTCCGGCAGTTTAAATTCTGCGACCCCTTGTTCCCGCAGGAAGCGGCGTACCGCCACCGCGCGCAGAGGTTCTTTTACCACCAGATATGCGCAGCTCTTTTCTCCCAGCAGGCTATCTTCCATACTGACCAGCGCGACGTGGATCACCGCCGGATGGCGCAGCAGCAGGTTTTCGATCTCTTCCGCCGCGATCTTCTCCCCGCCGCGGTTGATCTGATCTTTTTCCCGTCCCTGCACGGTGATATAGCCGTCTTCATCGATCGAGATCAGATCGCCAGAACAGTAGAACCCGTCGGCATCAAAGGCTTCGGCATTATGCTGCGGACTCTTGTAATAGCCGCGGAAGGTGTAAGGACCACGGGTCATCAGCCGTCCGACTTCGCCCCGCGGCAGCGGATTGCCCTGCGCATCGGCCACCCACACTTCATCGTCCGGACACATTGGGCAACCCTGAGTATTGATAATGCGCTCGGGGCTATCGTTGAGGCGGGTATAGTTCACCAGCCCCTCCGCCATGCCGAAGACCTGCTGAAGCTGACAGCCGATTTCCGCCGGAATACGCGCCGCGAGCGTCGCGGACAGGCGCGCCCCGCCAACCTGCAGCAGCCGCAGCGATTGCAGGCGGGCGTTGCTGCCGGAATCCTGGATCTCCTGCAGCCACAGGCTGACCGCAGGCGGAACCAGCGAGGTCAGGTTAATCTGGTGTTTTTCAATCAGCGGGAAGCAGAGTGTGGCGCTCGGATCGTGCGCCAGTACCACCACACCGCCGGCGAGGAAGACGCCTAAAGAACCTGGCGAACTCATCGCGTAGTTATGGGCGGCGGGAAGCGCGTTCAGGTAGCGCGTTTCGGCGCTCACGCCGCACAGCTCGTTGCTGCGGCGAATGCTGTAGTCGTAGTCGTTATGGGTACGCGGGATGAGCTTCGGCGTACCGGTGCTGCCGCCGGAAAGCTGGAAAAAGGCCACTTCGTCGGCAGGCGTTGGTCCGGCAATGAAATTATCGCCAGGCCGCTCAATGGCTGCCGTCAGGCTCCGTTCGCCGCTGTCGTTGAGCAGCAGAGCCACGCGTATCGACGGATGCTGGCTGACAAAATCATTCAGAAATTCGTCATCGGCAAACAGCGCGTGTTCGCGATCGGCAATCAGCAAGGCGGGTTCAATCTGGGCGGCGTAGGCGTTGAGCTCGCTACGCTGATGGCTGAACAGCGCATTCACCGGCGCCACGCCGATCCGCAGCAGCGCGAAAAACGTCAGATAAAATTCCGCGACGTTGCCCAGCTGCACCAGCGCCGTTTCGCCGCGCTTCAGGCCCTGACGCTGCAGCGAGGAGGCGAGATTATCAACCAGGCGGTTGAACTCACGATAACTGTAGCGTTTGTCGCCGTCGATAATGGCGGGAGCATCGTTTTCGGCATGACGGGTAATCAGGTTAGTCAGCGGCAGATCCTGCCAGTAACCTTTTTGCCGATAGCGGGCCGCGAACGCTTCCGGCCAGCGGGTAAATTCGATCATCATAGTCCCTTATTGCAAGCCGAATACGTTCAGCATGGTGGTCAGTTTGACGCCGGTTTCGCGCCACTCGCCTAGCGGCGAAGACGCCGGGACGATCCCTGCGCCTGCAAACAGCCGCAGCGTGCGTTGATGCAGGCGCGCGCAGCGGATGGTGACCACCCACTCGCCGTTGCCTTCATCATCGCACCAGCCGACGATACCGCCGAACAGCTGGCGATCGAACGGCTCCAGTTCGTTAATCAGGCGTTTTGCCGCCTGATGCGGGAAGCCGCTCAGCGCCGGGGTGGGATGCAGCAGACAGGCCAGCGACATGGCATTCTCGTTTGCCAGCGCGGCGCCCTGAATCTGCGTCGCCAGATGCCACAGGGTCGGCGTGGTGATCAGCTGCGGAGAATCCGGCAGGCTTAGCTCGCTGCTGCGCGGCGCCAGTACGGCCTTCATCGCCTGGGTCACCAGCTCATGTTCATGGCGGTCTTTTTCCGACGCCAGCAGCTTGTGCCCCGCTTCGCGGTCCAGCACATCGTCCGGCTGACGGCGGGCCGAACCGGCCAACGGCAGAGAGTAAAAATGCGCCCCTTCTTTACGTAACAGCAGCTCCGGGCTGGCGCCCAGCAGCACGCCGCCGTCCGAAAGCGGCACGTGGAAGTTATAGCTGGCGGGGTTCTGGGCAATCAGGCGCTCCAGCAGCGCACCGCTATCAACCCGCTCACGGGTGGTGATATCAATCAGGCGCGACAGGACCACTTTGTCCACTTCCGGCGTCGCGGTCAGGGCCGCCGCGCGCGTCACCATCGCCATAAAGGTGTCCTGTTCGGGGATCTCCCGGCGCTGAATCACGTCCATGGGCTGCAGCCCCGACGCATAGCGCGCGGAGTGCTGCTTTTCTGGTCGGGAGAAGGTTTCCCAGCTTGTGGGTATAAACAGCTCGGACGGCTCGCTGGTATCAAACGGAATGGCGCCGACCATTATCGGCTTAGCGATCCCGGCAGCCCGCGCCGCTGTAAAGGCGGCGGCCATTTTGTGCTGGAATTCCCCATCCAGATTTTCGCCATCGGCGGCAGGATGAGAAAACCGACTAAAGCAGCCAGCGGTGGTGAAACTGCGGTACGGCGACATAAAGAAGAAGCTTTCCGGCGGCAGAGTCATTTTTTTCTCCCGTACTTCCTCAGCCAAAGACGTTTCCATATCATCCTCCAAAAAACGATAAAGATATTACGAATAATTATCATTTATATTTTGGTTGGGTAACCTAAAAGGTATTGCGCGCTATGTCAACCGTACAGGTAGCATGTTGTGCGACTTAGGCTTGCATCCACGCGGCGCAAAGCTGAAAATGAGAAGCATTTATCACCACTTAATCAGGATGCGAATACGTGAATTTCTCCACCTTTTGCCGCCGTACCCTCCTCGCCAGCGGTCTGGCGATTTTAGGAATTAGCTCAGCGCTGGCGGCAGACTGGCCGCGGCAGATAACCGACAGCCGGGGAACGCACACGCTGGAAAGCCAGCCCCTGCGAATTGTTTCCACCAGCGTGACGCTGACCGGCTCACTACTGGCGATTGACGCGCCGGTAGTCGCCAGCGGCGCCACGACGCCGAACAACCGCGTCGCCGACGGTCAGGGATTTTTACGTCAGTGGAGCGATGTGGCGAAAGCGCGGAAGCTGTCGCGCCTCTACATTGGCGAACCGAGCGCTGAGGCCGTCGCTGCGCAAATGCCGGATCTGATTCTGATTAGCGCCACCGGCGGCGATTCGGCGTTGACGCTCTACGACCAGCTTTCCACCATCGCCCCAACGCTTGTCATTAACTACGATGACAAAAGCTGGCAGGCCCTGCTGACCCAACTGGGGACGATCACCGGCCATGAAAAACAGGCGGCAGAGCGAATTGCGGAATTTGATACTAAGCTGGCGGCGCTGAAAGAGAAGATGAAGCTGCCGCCGCAGCCGGTCACCGCGCTGGTCTACACCGCCGCGGCCCATAGCGCCAATATCTGGACGAAAGAGTCCGCTCAGGGGCAGATGCTTCAACAGCTGGGCTTTACCCTTGCCGATCTGCCCGCCGGTCTGCATGCCAGCCAGAGTCAGGGGAAACGTCATGATATCGTGCAGCTGGGCGGTGAAAATTTAGCCGCCGGACTTAACGGTCAGAGCCTGTTCCTGTTCGCTGGCGACCAAAAAGACGCCGATGCGATTTACGCCAACCCGCTGCTGTCGCATCTGCCCGCAGTCGAAGGTAAACGCGTTTATCCGCTGGGAACGGAAACCTTTCGCCTGGATTATTACAGCGCCGTACTGGTGCTGCAGCGCTTAGCCGCGCTCTTTGCTTAAAGCTCTTCTCCCGGCGCGGGTCGCCGGGATCTCATCGCGCATCACTCCTCACATCATCTGTTTGTTATAAAAGCTTATTTTCCCTCACTGAACCTCATCAGTCTCATCGCCGCCTCAGCCAAAATATCATCGTCGCCGGTGTTGTTTTGTGATTAGCCCTGGCCGCCGCGTTGCCCGATTATTTGCCCCACACCGCTTGAGGTGGGCATTCAACACAGAAGGAAATTAACGTGGCAACAAGCAAATTGATTAAGGGCGATACGCTGACCGAAACCAGCAACGCCGCAGACGGCTTTAACCCGGCAACCGAAGTGAGCAACTACAGCTATACCTCCGCTCGCGTCGCCAAACCGGTCTATAACAAATACAAAGCCTCAACCAGCAAACCGAAAGTCTTTGGTTACTACACCGACTGGTCTCAGTATGACGGACGTCTGCAGGGCGGCGATGCGAAAGATAACCGCGGTCGCGGCTACGATCTGACTAACGTCTCCCCTACGGCTTACGATAAAATCATCGTCGGCTTCGTCGGCGTCACCGGCTTCCATAAAGTGGATGGGATGTACCGCGATGTGGTTGCCGAAGCCGCCGAGCAGTGCGGAAAAGTCAAATATGAGCCGACCTTCCTCGACCCGTGGGGCGATTTCCAGTCCTACGTTAACGTTGGCCACTCCGTCAGCGGCTGGGACGTCGATCCGAAAACCGTCACTCAGGCGAATACCAAAGGTCTGCTCGGCGGCCTGCGCGATCTGCAGGCCAAAGCGAAGCAGCAGGGTCACGATCTGGTGCTGTCCATGAGCATCGGCGGCTGGACCATGAGTAACAGCTTCCACGAAACCGCAGCTTCTGATTCCGCCCGTAAAACCTTCGCGAAAGGCGTGGTAAAACTGTTCAAACAGTTCCCGATGTTCAGCGAAGTGGATATCGACTGGGAATACCCGAACGCGGAAGGCGCGGGCAACCCTTACGGCCCGGAAGACGGCGAAAACTATGCGCTGCTGATCGGCGAGCTGCGTAAGCAGCTGGATTCCGCCGGTCTGAGCAACGTCAAAATCTCCATTGCCAGCTCCGCGGTAGTGAAGACCTTCGATTACTCCAACGTGAAAGCGCTGCTGCAGGCCGGTCTGTACGGCATCAACGTGATGACCTATGACTTCTTCGGTACGCCGTGGGCGGAAACCCTGACGCATCACACCAACCTGAACGCGCTGGAAGAAGGCGGCTGGGCGGTCGATACCATCGTCAACCATCTGCTGGCCGAAGGCTTCCCGTCAGACCGCATTAATATTGGTTACGCTGCCTACAGCCGTAACGGCCGCAATGCAGAGCTAGAATCTCTGTCTCCGCTCAAGGGTACCTATAACCCGGGCACCGGCACCACCGTGGGTACCTTCGAGTCGGGTACCACCGAATGGTATGACACCATTTATAACTACCTGGATCTGGAAAACCAGAAAGGCCGTAACGGTTTCAACGTCTATACCGACCAGGTGGCCAACGCGGATTACCTCTACAATCCGGAAACGAAGCTGTTCATGTCTCTGGACACCCCGCGTACGGTGAAAGCCAAGGGCGAATACGCCGCCAGCCTCGGTCTGGGCGCGCTGTTCACCTGGACTATCGACCAGGACAACGGCGTGCTGGTGAACGCCGCGCGTGAAGGTCTGGGCTATGAAATGGCCTCTGAAGTTATCGATATGGAGCCGTTCTATTTCGAAGGCATCAACGTCGAACCGACGGATGAAGCGGATGAAACGGATGAAAATGAGGAAGACGACGTTCAGCCTGAACCGGCGGTCAACCACGCGCCGAAAGCAGCCATCGAACTGATGGTGGTTGGCGGCTCCCGCGTGCGTCTTTCCGGCGAAAAATCCTCGGATGAAGATAGCGACGACCTGTCCTTCAGTTGGGGCGTGCCTGCGGCGATCGCCGTGGCGGATAAAACCGCCGCCGTCATCGAGTTCGACGTCCCGAAAGTGAGCGAAGATACCGAGTTCACCTTTACTCTGTTCGTACGCGATACCTGGGGTGAGCCGTCAACGCAGCAGCGCTTTGTGCTCTCCGTCGTCGCCGCTACCCAGAGCGATGACAGCGAAGACGAGTCGGAAGACAAGAACGATGATGAGCCGGCGGACGACCAGGATAACAGCGATGATCAACCTCAACCGGCGGATGATGATGTAGTGCCGTCAGACGAAACCACGCCTTATCCGCTGTGGAATGCCAGCACCGTGTATGGCGGCAACTGGGGTACCTTTGAAACCGTCAGCTGGAAAGGCCATAACTACCAGGTGAAATGGTGGTCTCAGGGCAATCAGCCGGACCTGAACTGCGGCCAGTTCCAGGTGTGGACCGACCTCGGCGCGTACTAAGCCTTAATCGTCACTGACGAGTGATAGCCAGCCCCGGAGCCATCCGGGGCTTTTTATTGGCGCTCTTTTCGGTTTACCCGGTGGCGCTAGCGGGCTACTTCAAGTCGATAGCCAGGGATGCGCCGGGATGAATACATCGACGCGGCTTCTTCCCGGGTCGCGCTGCGTTTACCCGGGCTACGAGTCCCCCCCCGTCTGCAGGCCAGTAGCCCGGGTCAGGCGTTTACGCCGCAACCCGAGGAGGTGCCGGGATGAGTACATCGGTGAGGCTTCTTCCCGGGTCGCGCTGCGCTTACCCGGGCTACGGGTAACGCGCCGTCTGTGGTTCCGGCCAACTCACCGTCGTCTGCGGTGTGCTTCCCCGGTGGCGCTGCGCTGACCGGGCTACGGGTTCACCGCCGTCTGCGGGCCAGTAGCCCGGACAGGCGCGACGCGCCGCCTCCGGGAAGACCAGCGGAACTAGCTTTCGCTGACCGTCTCCGGGCGCTGAAAGCGGCGCAGCTCGCGTAGCAGCCCGACCAGCGCTACGCCCACAATCACCAGCGCCCAGCCGCTGGCGCTCGCCGAAGCGGCCGGCGTCAGAATCGCGCCCAGACCGCCCAACAGCGCCGCGCCTATCGCATCGCCGGTCACGTTCTGCGCGGTCCACAGCCCGTTGATGCGCCCGAGCATATTCTCCGGGGTTTGCGTCTGGATCAGCGTATATTGCAGCAGCGAGCTTATTGCGCTCAGCCAGCCAAACAGCGCCAGGCACAGCGCGCCCAGCTCCCACACCGGCATCAGGCTGAACAGCGCAATCGCCACAAACGAGCCGACGGTGGTCGCCAGCATCAGCACGCCGGGCTTCGCCGTCTGCGCCAGCTGTCCGCTGGTCAACGCGCCGAACGCCGCTCCCAAAGGGATCGCCGCGTACAGCAGGCCAATCTGCGACGCCGACATCTGCCAGCTTCCGGCCAGCGCCGGATAGAGCACGCGCACCGCGCTGGCCATCGTCAGCAGTCCGCCAAGCAGCGCAATGCCGCCGGTAAGCGGGCTATTAAACAGAAACTTCAATCCCGCGTTCAGCGATTTTAGTGGGTGCTCGCGCGGCTGCGGCGGCGGTGCCAGCCGCGGCAAACGCAGCAGGGTCAGCGTCGTTATAAAAGTACCTGCCGCCGCCAGCCCGTAGTTCCAGGCCACGCCGCCGGTTGCCAGCAGCAGACCGCCGATCATCGGTGAAATGACCGATCCCAGCCGCACCGTCAACATAGTGATCGCCCCGGCCTGCATCAGATTTTCCCGGCCAACCAGCGCTGGGGTCGCCGCCAGCAGCGCGGTCACGCCGATTGAGGCAAACAGGCCGTCCCAGATGCCCAGCAGATAGATAGCGATGAGCGACGGTTCCGGCAGCATGGCGTTGAGGCACAGGCCGACGAAGCCGATGCCGCAGGTGCCGCGCGCCAGCAGGATCAGACGCTTACGCTCATAGCGGTCGGCAAGCACGCCGCCGATCATCAGACCGACAAACATCGAACCGCCGGTTAAGGTGACCGACAGCCCCACTTGCCAGGTCGAATGGGTCATCATCTGGATCTGTACCGGGATCGCCACGCCCAGCAGGCCAAGCGACAGAATTGAGATAAAGCGGGCGATAAAGACGGCGCGAAAGGCCGGGTGGGTTTTCAGCAAGCTGAGATTCAGCAGCCAGGATTGTCGGTTCATGACAGCGCCTTGTTATTATTTTCCATACCATTTTTATGGGTGCACATGCTAACATAACTGGATAGAATCGATAACGATAATTACTATCATTATCATGTCAGGGATGTAAGCCATGTCGTCTTCAACGACCGCGGCGCGCGCCTTTGCCGTGCCGGGTCTTTTAATCGTGTTAATCATTGCGGTTGCGCTCAGCCTGCTGATCGGCGCCAAACCCCTACCGTTTAGCGTCGTCATCGATGCTTTCGCCGGCACCTGCCAGAGCGCCGATTGCACCATCGTCCTTGATGCCCGACTGCCGCGAACCCTTGCCGGGCTGCTGGCCGGCGCCGCGCTGGGCCTGGCCGGAGCGCTGATGCAAACGCTGACCCGTAACCCGCTGGCGGATCCGGGGATCCTCGGCGTCAACTCCGGCGCCAGCTTCGCTATCGTGCTGGGTGCGGCGCTGTTTGGTATCTCCTCACCGCAAGAGCAGCTGCTGATGGCCTTTTGCGGCGCGTTCGGCGCCTCGCTGCTGGTCGCCTTTACCGGCAGCCAGGGCGGCGGCCAGCTGAGCCCGGTTCGCCTGACCCTCGCGGGGGTCGCCCTGGCGGCGGTGCTGGAAGGCCTTTCCAGCGGTATCGCCCTGCTCAACCCCGACGTCTACGATCAACTGCGCTTCTGGCAGGCGGGTTCGCTGGACGTGCGCACCCTGCAAACGCTTAAAATTGTCCTGATCCCGGTACTCATTGCCAGCCTGGTGACGCTATTGCTGAGCAGGGCCTTAAACAGCCTGAGCCTCGGTAACGATACGGCCACCGCGCTCGGCAGCCGGGTGGCACGTACCCAGCTCATCGGCCTGCTGGCGATTACCGTCCTGTGCGGCAGCGCCACGGCGGTGGTCGGGCCCATCGCCTTTATTGGCCTGATGATGCCGCATATGGCCCGCTGGCTGGTGGGCGCGGATCATCGCTGGTCGCTACCGGTCACCCTGCTGGCCACCCCTGCCCTGCTGCTGTTTGCCGACGTGCTGGGCCGTCTGCTGGTCCCCGGTGAGCTGCGGGTTTCGGTAGTCAGCGCCTTTATCGGCGCGCCGGTGCTGATCTGGCTGGTCCGCCGCCAGCCGCGCGGAGGTGGAATGTGATGGCCCCGTCCCGCCGCCTGATGTTTAGCTGCCTGCTGCTGCTGATCGCCAGCGCCCTGGTCTCCCTGTGGGGGCTCGGCACCGGCCTGGTACCGTTAAGCGTTGAACAGGTTATCTCCGCGCTGCTCGGCGATGCGCCGCGCAATATCACCCTGGTGGTGACCGAGTGGCGCCTGCCCCGCGTGCTGATGGCGCTGCTGATCGGCGCCGCCCTCGGCGTCAGCGGCGCGATTTTCCAGTCGCTCACCCGCAACCCCTTGGGTAGCCCGGACGTGATGGGTTTTAACACCGGGGCGTGGAGCGGCGTGCTGGTCGCCATGGTCATGTTCGGCCAGAACCTGGCGGCCATCGCCGCGGCGGCCATGGCTGGCGGGATCCTCACCGCGCTGGTGGTCTGGATACTGGCGTGGCGCAACGGGATTGAAACCTTTCGCCTGATTATTATCGGCATCGGCGTCCGCGCCATGCTGGTAGCATTCAATACCTGGCTACTGCTGCGCGCTTCGCTGGAAACCGCCCTCTCCGCCGGGCTGTGGTATGCCGGCTCGCTTAACGGACTGACCTGGGGAAAAACCTGGCCCTCCGCGCCGCTGATTCTCTTGATGCTGGTTTGCGGGGCGCTGCTGGCGCGGCGCATGCGGCTGCTGGAGATGGGTGACGATACCGCCTGTGCGCTGGGCGTGCGGGTTGAGCGTTCGCGCCTGCTGATGATGCTGGTCGGGGTGGTACTGACCGCCGCCGCCACCGCGCTCGCCGGGCCGATTTCATTTATCGCCCTGGTGGCCCCGCATATCGCGCGCCGCCTCAGCGGTACCGCGCGCTGGGGGCTGACTCAGGCGGCGCTGTGCGGCGCCCTGCTGCTGGCCATCTCCGACTACGCCGCGCAGCGTCTGTTTATGCCCTATCAGTTACCGGTGGGCGTGGTGACCGTCAGCATTGGCGGCATCTACCTCATCGCGTTGTTAATTCAGGAGTCCCGCAAAAAATGACCGCTGTTACCTCCCGTTTGCGCGGCGATCGGCTGACCCTGGCGTACGGCAAAAAGACCATCGCCGAATCGCTGAACGTCACCATTCCCGATGGCCACTTTACCGCGATTATCGGCCCCAACGGCTGCGGTAAGTCGACCCTGCTGCGCACCCTGAGCCGCCTGATGACGCCTACCAGCGGTCATGTCTGGCTCGACGGCGAACAGATCCAGCATTACGCCAGTAAAGAGGTGGCAAAGCGCATCGGCCTGCTGGCGCAGAACGCCACCACGCCGGGGGATATAACGGTTCAGGAGCTGGTCGCCCGCGGCCGCTATCCGCACCAGCCGCTGTTTACCCGCTGGCGCAAAGAGGATGAAGAGGCGGTCACCAGGGCGATGAAGGCCACCGGCATTACCGACCTCGCGCAACAAAGCGTCGATACGCTCTCCGGCGGCCAGCGCCAGCGGGCGTGGATCGCCATGGTGCTGGCCCAGGAAACGGCGATTATGCTGCTGGATGAGCCCACCACCTGGCTGGATATCAGCCATCAAATCGATCTGCTGGAGCTGCTGAGCGAGCTGAATCAGGAAAAGGGTTATACGCTGGCGGCGGTGCTGCACGACCTGAATCAGGCCTGCCGCTACGCCACCCACTTGATTGCCCTGCGCGACGGTAAAATCGTCGCCGAGGGCGCGCCGAAGGAGATTGTCAACGCGGCGCTGATCGAGAAGATTTACGGCCTGCGCTGTACGATTATTGAAGATCCGGTGGCGCATACGCCGCTGGTAGTGCCGCTGGGTCGCAAGTAGAAATTCCCGGCTCGCGCTGCGCTTAGCCGGGCTACAGGTTCACCGCCATCTGCGGGCCGGTAACCCGGACAGCCGTGTCAGGTGCCGCCTCCGGTAAATGAGCCGGGCTGATACATTGGCGCTACTGCATCCCGGCTCGCGCTGCGCTTAGCCGGGCTACCCAATCTGGCACAAACGGTAGCCCGGGTAAGGCGTCAGCCGCAACCCGGGAGTTCATCTTCCCTAACCGAGTATCTCCCTGACCACCGGACCGATCGCTTCAAAAGCCTGCGGAGAGATAATATCCACGTGGGCGCAATCCTGGCTAAACACCTCCAGCTCGCCGATCCACGGCCCCCACACCACCTGCGGGTCCATCCCGGGTTGCCGGGTCTTCTCCGCCACGAACAGCGTCGCCTTACCGTCAAACTTCGCGCTGTGCGCGGTAGTCAGCAGGCGCACCGCATCGGCATAGTTGCCTTCAATCACGCTGAACAGCTCGCCGGAAGCCTGCCCCTGCTGGGCGGCCAGAAACGCCTCACGTTCGCGGGCAATTTCCGCCAGCACCTCAGGATCCAGACCGTTCGCCTCTTTCTCCGCCCAGTTCTGCGTCTCGGGCGGCCAGGTATCCAGCAGCCCGAGGAAGGCCACCGCTTCGCCGCGCTGGCGTAAACGGGCGGCAATTCCCTGCGCCAGGGTACCGCCGAGCGAATAGCCAAACAGATAGTACGGGCCGCGCGGCTGCTGCGAAAGCAGGGTTTGCAGATGATGTTCGCATACCGCATCCAGATCCGCCGCCGTCGCCATCGGCCCCTGCGGTCGCGGCGACTGAATGCCGACGATCGACCAGCGCGGGCTTAAATAACGCGCCAGCACGCTGAACTGCCAGGCAAAACCGGAAGCCGGATGGAAGCAAAACAGCGTCGGACCGTCGCTCTCGCGCAGCGGCAGGATCGCGTCGAAGCCCAGCCGTTGCGCCTGCTCATCGCTCAGATCCGATGCCAGCAGCGCACTCAGCTTGCCGACGGAAGAAGCGACCATTATCTGGCCAGGCGTCACCTGGCGTTCCAGTTCGCGGCTCAGCAGCGCCGCCAGGCGCATCGCCAGCAGCGAATGGCCGCCAAGGGCGAAGAAATCGGCATCGATGTCGTTTACCTCACAGCCGAGCAGCTGGCTGAACGCTGCGGCAACGGCAGTTTCCACGCCCGGCTCCGGCGGACGTCCGCTGCGCTCACTGCTCAACGTGGGTAACGGCAGCGCTTTACGATCCAGCTTGCCGTTGGCGCTTAGCGGCAGCGCCGGCAGCTGAATCAGCACCACCGGCACCATATGCGGCGGTAGCTGTTCGCCAAGCTGCGCTTTGAGCGCGGCGGTGTCCAGCGGCAGACCGGAAGCAGAAACCAGATAGCCCACCAGCTGACGGGCATCGCCGCCGGTCGCCGCCGCCTGGTTGAAGACGCAGGCGTGAGCCACCGCCTGCGCAACGTCCGGCAGCGCAGATAGCGCGCGGTCAATTTCGCCCAGCTCAATTCGCTGGCCGCGTATTTTTAGCTGGTCGTCGCTGCGTCCGAGATACTCGACCGCGCCGTTATCCAGCCAGCGGGCAACATCGCCGGTGCGGTACATCCGCTCGCCCGGCGCGTAGGGGTCGGCAATAAAGCGGCTGGCGGTCAAATCGGGACGCCCCAGATAGCCCTGCGCCAGCTGAATGCCGGTCAGGTAGAGATCCCCCGCCACGCCCGGCGGTACCGGGCGCATGGCGGCATCAAGGATGCGCAAGCCGGTATTCCACACCGGCCAGCCAATCGGTACGCTGGCGCCGGTGACTGCCGCCAGTTCGGGCCCGCAGGCCGGATACCAGCTGACGTCCACAGCGGCTTCCGTCGGGCCGTACAGGTTATGCAGCGGCGCGCCGGTGAGTTGCTCCCATTCACGGCATAGCGCCGTCGGCAGCGCCTCTCCGCTACAGAATACCCGGCGCAGGGTTTGACAACAATCGACGTTTTCCGCCTCCAGCGAGGCAACGAACGCCGCGAGCATCGACGGCACAAAGTGGGTCGTTGTCACGCCGTAGCGGGCAAAAAACTGCTGCATCGCCAGCGGGTCGCGGTGGGCTTCCGGCTCGGCCATCACCAGCTGCGCACCGGCGATAAACGGCCACCAGAACTCCCATACCGAGACATCAAAGCTGCACGGCGTCTTCTGCGCCACCACATCCTCAGCACAGAGCGGATAATGGTCCTGCATCCACAGCAGGCGGTTGACGATGGCGGTCTGCCCGACCATCACCCCTTTCGGTCGCCCGGTGGAGCCGGAGGTAAAGATGATATACGCGGTATGCTCCGGCTGCGAGAGCGCCAGCGGCGCGGACTCGCCCGCCGCCAGCGGCTGCTGGTAGCAGAGGCTTTCCAGGCCGGGAATATCGCTAAAGCGCGCCAGCTGATCCTCAGAGGTGATCAGCAGCGACGGACGGGCGTCTTCCAGCATCATCCGCAAGCGGTCGTCGGGATAGCCGGTATCCAACGGCAGCCACGCGGCTCCGGCCTCAACAATGCCGTGCAGCGCCAGCGTCAGGAATACAGATCGCGGCAGCGCGACCGCCACGCTATCGCCCGGTTTGACGCCCCGTGCGCGCAGACGCTCGGCCAGCGCTACCACCTGCTGGCGCATCTCACGGTAGCTAAACTGCCAGCAGCCATCCGCCAGCGCCGGGGCATCCGGGGTTTTTGCCGCCTGCGCCGCCACCAGCGCGCTCAGGGTGGTGAGCGGCAGGTCGACAGCGGTCGCGTTCACCTGCGCCAGGCGTTGGTTTTCCGCCGCCGACAGCATATTCGCCTCGCCGCAGGGCAGAGTGGGATTATCGGCAAACTGAGTCAGCAAAGAAGATAGACGGGCGATATGCCCGCGCAGCGTCTGCTCATCATATCGCTGCTTGTTCGCCAGCACCTCCAGCGATAGACCGCCGGTTTCATCCGGGAAGAGCGCCAGCTCCAGGTCATTGACCGGGCCGGTGGCCAGGGTGTGGGTAATCGCCTGTACGCCGTCGATATCCAGCTGATAGTCGAAGACTTTAATATTGAGTACCGGGCCAAACAGCGGTTCATCGCCCGCCGCCCTGCCGCTGTCGCGGACAATCTGTTCGGCATCATAGCGCTGGTGGCGGCGCATTTTCTTGAGCTGTCCGGCAAGACGCATGGCCAGCTCCGCCAGCGTTTCCCGGGCGTCAATATTGACCGCCAGCGGCAGAACGTTGAGCACCGGGCCGGTAGCGGTTAATGCCGCAGAGCCCATGCGGCGCATGAAAATAAAGCCCGCGGCGTAATCCATTCGGCTGCACAGCCGTCCCAGCCACAGGGCGGTCAGCGCCAGCGCCAGATCCGCGCGCTGGCACTGCGGCGCGCCTGCCGCCAGCCGGCTAAATACGCCGGCGTCGACCTCCAGCTTCATGCGCCAGATATCGGTGCTGGTCGCCCTTCCCGCCAGCGGCGCGTCGGAAAGGGAGGCCGGAGCCGGCAGCGCCTGACGCTGCGCCTGCCAGAACTGTTTATCACGCTGCCAGGCGTCGCTGCCGTAGTAGCGCTGGTACTCTTCCACCACCTCGGCAAACGGCGTGAACGGCGAAGCTGGTGTCTCTTCGCCGCGCTGCCATGCGCGATAAATCGCGGCGATCTGGCGGGTAATGGCCGGGAAACTGAAGCCATCGACCAGCAAATGATGATAACGCTGATACCAGTACCAGCACTTATCCCCCACCCGCAGCAGTTGATGGCAGACCAGCGGATTACCGCCGTCCACGCGCAGGTTTTGCCCGAGGTCGGCCTGCATCAGCGCCAGCGCGGCAGCGTGCGGGTCGTGCGACGTGCGCAGATCCCGATAGTCCGGCTCGGCAAAATGACGATTTTCATCGACCCACTGCCAGGCTTCGCCGTTATCTTCACAAAAACGCATGCTGAGGGTGTCAGCCTGAGAGAGCCCGGTGACAATCGCCCGCCCGAGCAAGGTCGGGTCGATATCGCCGCGCAGCTCAACATAGTGGGCCACGCTCCAGGCGCCGGGCAGCGTCGAGAGGCGCTCCGCCATCCAGATCCCCGGCTGAGCCGCAACCAGCGGTAAACGTGTGGTCATTGTGGGCTCCTCAGGATGCATAGTGCGCGGGGGTAAGCGTTGACCAGTTCTCCGCCAGCCAGGCGTTGCACGCCTCTAACGACTGCGGCGGGCACTCTACCGTCCAGCCTTCCGGCAGGGCGCAGTGGTGCGGCCACAGGCTGAACTGCTGCTGGTCATTGCGCAGAATGTAAAACTGCCCTTGCGGATTGTCGAAGGGGTTACTGAATTGCATATCAAATTCCTCGTAAATCGCGCTTTGCTACTCTTCACGGCCTAATGGCTGCCACAGCTGGATGAGCCCGGCCGTCAGCCCGCCGCGCCAGCAAAGCGCATCATGTCCGCCGTCAACCTGACGCCAGAAAATCGTCTGCTGTTCCAGATGCGTCAGCAGCGCCTGGTTCGCGCGAAAAATGATCGGCTCGCGAACGCCGGCCTCCAGCCAGATGCGTAGCCCTTGCGGCTGTATTTCGCCGCGGCTGAGCCGCTCAATCAGCAGGCCCGTCTGCACGCCGCCGCGATGCGGCCACCAGTAGGAGCCAGACTGGCTGAGCACGCAGCCAAAGCGCCGGGGCCAGTAGAGCGCGGCGAACATCGCGGCCAGGCCGCCAAAGCTCTGGCCTGCCACCACGGTTCGGTCGGCGCTATCGCTGAAAGGTGCTATCCGGTGAACCATCGGCAGCAGCTCTTCCTGAACCGCCAGCCAGAACGTTTCATTGCAGGGAAGCTCTTCGGCGCGATGCTGGTTATCGATAACGTCAATCAGCAGATAAACCGCCTGCGGTAACCGCTTCTCGCGGGTTAATCCTGCTAGCGGCGCCCATACCGGCATGCTTTCAGCCCAGAACTGACCATCAAGCAAAATCGCCAGCGGGCGCGCTTGCGGCTGCGCATCGCCGGTGGCGTAAATCCATATCCGCCGCCGGTTGCCGAGTCGCTGGCTCTGCCATTCAATGCAGACCGGCGGCTGATAAGGTTCATCACGCAGCGCCCAGCCGGGCTGGTCGGGGGCGTCCGGCAGCTCCAGCGCAGAGACCGCGTGGCCGCGCCCGCCCTTCCAGCTTTGCGGATTAAGCGGGTCGGCAATCGCCCGCGGCAGCAGCTTGCGCCAGCCTTCGCGCAGCAGCGCGCGGTCCGGGCTGTCGCCGTTAAAAAGCTGAGGGGAAAAGTCGTCGTCCCGCGCGGAAGGAATAAAGCAGTAGCTGCCGCGCCAGGCGGCAGAGAGAGTGGTTTGCCAGCACCAGGCATCGGTACCGGGAATGCGCTGCAGCGTTTGCGGTACGGCGTTTTTATGATGGTCAGTCACGCCGGTAATATAAATCCATACCCGCCGGGTTGGCGAAGAGGCTTCGTTGCCCGCCGGATCGCGCCACCAAAAGGTCACCCGATACGCGTCGTCCACGACCTCAATTTGCGGACCGGAGATATGGCGCCACCAGTCTTCGCATCCTGTCTTATGCATTCCTTTCAACCCTATGTTTATCGTGACATTTATCAACAAACGCATTAATAAACGCAATATTTATTGATAATATTATTGATAACTATTTTCATTTGCAATAGCGTATTAGCGCGCTGTGGGAAGCGCGTCTTTTAAAAAATAAACATGTCAGAGAGAGCTTATGCAGCGCCGGGACTTTCGGGGAAACAATTTAGCCCGAAAGCCGGGTTCTGGTCAGCGACGGAGTGCCTGTGCTCTCTACCGGCAACATTGATACCGCCTCCCCTCCCGACGGGAAGGGGCCTTTGGGGAAGGCGGCGACGAAAAGCAGGATTTACAATGAATAACAGGATCAAATCCCTGGCCTTGCTGGTCAATCTGGGAATCTACGGGGCTGCTTTTCCGCTAAGCGCGGCGGAAACGGTCTCCGATAGCAAAACCGCAACCGCTGATGAAACCATGGTTGTCACCGCCGCCGAGCAGAACCTGCAGGCGCCTGGCGTATCAACCATCACCGCAGATGAAATTCGTAAACGTCCGCCTGCGCGCGACGTATCTGAAATTATCCGTACCATGCCGGGCGTAAACCTGACCGGCAACTCCACCAGCGGCCAGCGCGGCAACAATCGCCAGATTGATATTCGCGGCATGGGCCCGGAAAACACCCTGATCCTGATTGACGGCAAGCCCGTGACCAGCCGCAACTCCGTACGTCTGGGCTGGCGCGGCGAGCGCGATACCCGCGGCGATACCTCATGGGTACCGCCGGAGCTGATCGAACGTATTGAAGTCATTCGCGGCCCGGCGGCCGCGCGCTACGGCAACGGCGCGGCGGGCGGCGTGGTCAATATCATCACCAAGAAGAGTGACGGCGAATGGCACGGTTCATGGAATACCTACATGAACGCCCCGGAGCATAAAGACGAAGGTTCGACTAAACGCACCAACTTTAGCCTCAGCGGCCCGCTGGGGGGCGATTTCAGCTTCCGCCTGCTGGGCAACCTCGACAAAACCCAGGCCGATGCCTGGGATATCAACGACGGACATCAATCCGAGCGTACCGGCGCCTATGCCAATACCATGCCTGCCGGGCGTGAAGGGGTGAAAAATAAGAATATTAACGGCGTCGTGCGCTGGGATTTCGCGCCGATGCAGTCGCTGGAGTTTGAATCCGGCTACAGCCGTCAGGGCAACCTCTACGCGGGCGATACGCAGAACACCAATACTAACGATCTGGTGAAAGAGAACTACGGGAAAGAGACGAACCGCCTCTATCGCCAGACTTATTCCGTCACCTGGAACGGCGGCTGGGATAACGGCGTGACCACCAGCAACTGGGCCCAGTACGAACGTACCCGTAACTCGCGTAAAGGCGAAGGTCTGGCGGGCGGCACGGAAGGTATCTTCAACAGCAACCAGTTCAGCGATATCGACCTCGCCGACGTGATGCTGCACAGCGAAGTCAACATCCCTCTGGATCTGGTGTTTAACCAGAACCTGACGCTGGGCTCCGAGTGGAATCAGCAGCGGATGAAGGATTTGGCGTCAAATACCCAGACCTTTATGGGCGGCGATATCGACGGCTATGACAGCACCGGCCGTAGCCCATACTCGAAGGCCGAGATCTTCTCCCTGTTTGCCGAAGACAACGTGGAGCTGACCGACACCACCATGCTGACGCCGGCGCTGCGTTTCGATCATCACACGATCGTCGGCAACAACTGGAGCCCGTCGCTTAACTTGTCTCAGGGTCTGTGGGATGACTTCACGTTAAAAATGGGCATCGCCCGCGCCTATAAAGCGCCGAGCCTGTACCAAACCAACCCGAACTATATTCTCTATAGTAAAGGCCAGGGCTGCTATGCCAGCGGCAACGGTACCGGTTGCTACATGATGGGTAACGATGACCTGAAAGCCGAAACCAGCATCAACAAAGAGATTGGCCTTGAGTTTAAACGCGACGGCTGGCTGGCGGGTGTGACATGGTTCCGTAACGACTACCGCGATAAAATCGAAGCGGGCTACGCGCCGATTTCACAGACGACGAACGGTAAAGTGAAAACCGATATCTATCAGTGGGAAAACGTGCCTAAAGCGGTGGTTGAAGGTCTCGAAGGCACCCTGAACGTGCCGGTCAGCGAAACGGTGAACTGGACCAATAACATCACTTATATGCTGCAAAGTAAAAACAAGAAAACCGGCGATCGTCTGTCGATTATTCCGGAATATACCCTGAACTCCACTCTGAGCTGGCAGATTCAGGAGGATATTTCGGTGCAGTCGACCTTCACCTGGTACGGCAAGCAGCAGCCGAAGAAATATAACTACAAAGGTGAGCCGGCGGTGGGTTCTGAAACGGATGAAGTCAGCCCTTACAGCATCGTTGGCCTGAGCGCCACCTGGGATGTGACGAAAAACGTCAGCCTGACCGGCGGCGTGGATAACGTTTTCGACAAGCGCCACTGGCGCGCGGGTAATGCGCAAACCACCGGTAGCCTGACGGATGTTTCTTATATGGCTGGCGCTGGCGCCAATACCTATAACGAATCAGGCCGCACCTGGTATCTGGGCGTCAATACCCACTTCTGATTGTCCGGCCGTTCCCCCCGCCCTCTTCCCATAGAGGGCGGAGGGGAGAATCTGTTAACATCCCCCTATGCAAACCCAACGTTCTATCATTCAGCTTGCCGATCGCTCGCTGCAGCGTGTCGATTTCGACCCATTGACCTTTCGGCCTGAAGATCTCCTCTGGCTGCCGCACCATGCCCGGCTAACCGGCTGCGCCCGCAAGCGGCAGAGCGAACATCTTGCCGGGCGTATCGCTGCGGTTTATGCGCTGCGGGAAGTCGGTGAGACAGAGGTCCCTGCCATTGGCGACCAACGCCAGCCCCTATGGCCGCACCCGTGGTACGGCAGCATAAGCCACTGTGAACGCAGCGCGCTGGCAGTCGTCTCTGTCCGGCCGATCGGCGTTGATATTGAGCGCATCTTGACTCCTGACCTGGCGGCTGAGCTGGAAAGCTGCATCATCAACAGCGCGGAAAAAAGTCTGCTGGACGCCAGCGGCCTGGGCCCCGAGCTGGCGCTCACGCTGGCATTTTCGGCGAAAGAGAGCGCGTTTAAGGCCAGCCATCCCGACGTACAGGCGGGCGTCGGTTTTAGCGATTTTACGCTGGCGTATATAAAGGAGGGAAATCTGCTTCTTCGGCTCTCCGCCGGGGAGTATCGGCTGCAATGGATTAAGGCCGGTGACTACGTCATTACGCTCTGCGCGGCGTAAAAGCAAAACCCGCGCGGCAGCCGCACGGGTTATCGGTTTAAGCCGGCGTAAAGTCAGCGCATTTTCTGCGCCAGCCCGGCGACGGAAGCGGCATCGAAACCGTGGTGTTTACGCAACCAACCGCGATCTGCCGCCGCCGCATACTCACCATCCGGGATCCCCAGGCGTTTGAGCGGAATTCCCGCCCCGGCTTCAGCCAGCACTTCCGCCACCAGGCTACCCAACCCGCCGTTGACGTTATGCTCTTCCACCGTTATCACCGCCTTGCACGGTTTCAGCGCCGCCAGCAGCGCGGCGGTATCGCAAGGGCGAATGGACGGCACGCTCACCACTTTAGCCTGAATCCCCGCGTCGGCCAGCATCTGCGCGGCATCGACGATCTCATGCACCGTCGATCCGGTAGCGACCAGAGCGATATCCTCGCCTTCCCGCAGCGTAACGACCGCTCCCGGCACGAAGCGATAGCTTTCATCATGCAGTTCCGGCAGCGCCTTGCCGTCAAGACGAATATAGACCGGCCCCTGATAGCCGATGGCGTAATCGATAATCTGCCGGCATTCACGCGGCGAAGACGGGGCGAAAATCTGGATATTGCCGAAGCCGCGCATCACCGCCAGGTCATCAATCGCATGATGGGTGCTGGCCAGCGGGCCGTAGCTGGCGCCGGCGTTAAGGCCAAATAGCTTAACGTTGGTGTTGTTATAGCAAACGTCGACTTTAATCTGCTCATTGGCACGGGAAATCAGGAACGGCGCGGCGTTACAGGTGACCGCCACTTTCCCCCCCAGCGCCAGGCCCGCCGCCGTCCCGACCATGCTCTGCTCGGCGATGCCCACGTTCACCAGACGCCCGGGGAACTGTTTAATAAACGGCGCGATTTTGGCCGTTGACGTGGAGTCAGCCACCACCGGCACCAGATCGACACCGCTGTCGACCGCATCAATAAAGGCCTGAACCATCACGCTCGCCAGGTGTTCTGCATTACTCATCTTTCAGTTCCTCCAGTGCCAGTGCAATTTCTTCGCCTTTCGGTACCCGGTGGTGCCACTCCGGGCGCCCCTGGATAAAGGAAATACCGGCACCTTTCGTGGTGTTGGCGATAATAACGTTGGGTTTACCTTCCTGCTTCAGCCCTTCCAGGGTCGCCACCACCGACGCCATGTCGTTACCCTGGCATTCGGTAACCGTCATTCCGAAGGCCTTCCATTTATCGGCCAGCGGATCGGTATTCATAATTTCCCGCGTCGGCCCCGCCAGCTGGAGATTGTTTTTGTCATTAATAATGACGAGGTTATCAAGGCCATAGTGCGCCGCAGCCAGCGCCGCTTCCCAGTTGCTGCCTTCCGCCAGTTCGCCATCGCCGGTAATTAAAAAGATGCGGCGGGAGCTGTTGCTTTTTTTCGCAGCCAGCGCCAGCCCCACCGCAACAGGCAAACCGTGGCCCAGCGCGCCGGTGTTGAGTTCAATCCCCGGCGTTTTCTGACGAACCGGGTGACCAGGAAGATGAGAATTCGCATGCTGATAGGTTTCCAGCCAGTCAACCGGGAAGAAGCCCGCTTCGGCCAGCACGCAGTAGTAGCAGCCCACCGCATGGCCTTTCGACTGGATGTAGATATCGCGCTGGTCATCATCCACGCGGTCCGGCGCGACGTTCATAATGCGAAAATAGAGCGCAGTGAGCAGTTCAACCTGCGACAGGTCGGCGCCGGTGTGCCCGCCAGCAGGGCTATTGGCATTCAATCTGACGATATGGCGACGTACGGCGCGGGCTTTACGCTCAAGTGCCTGGACATCATAGCTATAGGGATTCATTTAATACCTCTGAATTTATTTTCAACTTGGAATATTTATTCCGTCAGGGACTAAAAAAACCAGACATCCCCAGGCAACGCATCGTAGGGCTCACGCCGCTGCATCATACTCAGGAACATTCTGCCTCCTTACCACCGGGTATCACTTCACCCGGGCACTTTTCAGTTGACCTGAAATCGCTATGAATATATATTCAATAACGATTCTTTATTCAATTATGCAGCTACTGTTCTGTTTTTGTCCATAGCTGATTTTGAGGATTGGCGAAAGTTAGATATCCATCACACTTAAATGTCTTTTCTTTTCGCGTATGATAATGAGCTCTAAGATAATGGCTGCACGTAAATGATTTTCGGGGAAATATATGGCTAAGCAGGATGAACAACGGCTATTAGTTAAGATTGCCACGCTCTACTATCTCGAAGGACGCAAGCAGTCCGACATTGCTCAACTTCTCTCGCTTTCTCAGTCATTTATCTCCCGAGCGATCACCCGCTGCCAGAAAGAGGGCGTGGTGAAAATTAGCGTTGTCCAGCCGTCAAATATTTTTCTCAATCTCGAAAAGGGAATTGAAGATCGTTACGGCATTAAACAAGCCATCGTGGTGGATACCGAAGAGGATGCCAGCGATCACACCATCAAGCGCGCTATCGGTTCCGCCGCTGCCCACTACCTCGAAACGCGATTACGGCCAAAGGATCTGATTGGCGTCTCTTCGTGGAGTTCCACCATCCGCGCGATGGTGGATGAAGTACACGCCCAAAACCTGAAAGCCAGCGGCGTCATCCAGCTGCTCGGCGGCGTAGGGCCGAACGGCAACGTGCAGGCCACTATTCTCACCCAGACTTTGGCGCAGCATCTGAACTGTGAAGCCTGGCTGCTCCCTTCACAGAGCATTGAAGGATCCACCGAGGAGAAGAATCGTCTTGTTGCCAGTAAAGATGTCGCCGACGTTATTGCCCGCTTTGATGAAGTCGATATCGCAATTGTCGGGATCGGTATTCTTGAACCTTCGCAGCTGCTGAAAACATCCGGCAACTACTATCACGAAGATATGCTGCAGGTGCTGGCGGAACGCGGTGCCGTGGGTGACATTTGCCTGCACTATTACGATAAAAACGGCAGAGCAGTGTTACGCGATGATGAAGATCCTGTTATCGGTATGGCGCTGGAGAAGGTGAAGAAGTGCCCTAACGTGGTGGCCCTGGCCGGCGGCAGCGAGAAGGTCGCGGCTATCAAAGGTGCGCTTTCGGGCGGTTATATCGATGTTCTGATCACCGATTACCCAACGGCCAGACTGCTTATTGCCGGTTAATTTCCTCACTCAAACACTTTCCCACAGCCTTTACGCTTTGCCAGAAGCGTAAAGGTTACGCAAATAAGTCATTATATTTCAATAATATAAAACTCGAAAATCACCTCCTTTCCCACCCATAGCTGAACGCTTCGCCGATCGGATAAGTGTGATTGCCAGCACAATTGATAACTTTTCCAGTAGCCCGACGGGAAGTTTCTGGCTAAGGTATCAAATAAATAATCACTATCGAATATATATTCAGTGATTAAAAAAGTGAAAACGAATTGTCACATCATGCCCTGCCAGGAAGCAATGCGAACAAGAGGAATGCTCACCTTTTGCCCTCCGCACCAGGACGAAGTGTGACTCAGGAGACTACCTAATGCAGGCAACACCTAAAGAGTTCATCATTGCACTGGACGAAGGCACCACGAATGCCAAAGCCGTCGTGCTCGATAGCCGCGGCCAGGTCGTGGTGAAATTCTCCCAGCCGCTGGCGATTCAAACACCGCGTGAGGGCTGGGTTGAGCAGTCGGGAGAAGTGCTGGTAGAGGCGTCACTGGACGTTATTGCGCAAGCGGTTGAACACGTTGGCGCGGAAAACATCGCTGCCTTAGCCATCAGCAATCAGCGCGAGACGGCGATCGGCTGGTATCGCCAGAGCGGTAAGACGATCAACGCGGCTATCACCTGGCAATGTACCCGCAGCGCTGCGTTTTGCGATGAACTACGCCGCGACGGTAAAGAGCAACAAATTAAGGCCGCTACCGGCCTGCCGATTGCCCCCCTGTTCTCTGCCTCAAAAATGCGCTGGCTGCTGGAATCCATTCCTGAGGGTCGCATGCTGGCAGAGCGGGGAGAAATCTGCCTCGGCACTATTGACAGCTGGCTGCTGTGGAACTTAACCCAGGGCGAAGCGTTTCATTGCGATTATTCCAATGCCGCGCGCACGCAGCTACTGAACCTGCAAACCGGCCAGTGGGACGACGAAATGCTGGCGCTATTCCAGATCCCACGCGCCGCGCTGCCGGAGATTAAACCGTCCAGCGGATTATTTGGCTATACCCGCGGGCTGAATAATATTCCTGACGGTATTCCGGTGATGGCGATGGTCGGGGATTCCCACGCCGCGTTGTTTGGCCACGCACTGGGCGAACTCGGCTGTGTTAAAGCCACCTACGGTACGGGGTCATCGGTGATGGCGCCGGTAAAATCCGCACAGTGCGATATCGACGCGCTGGCCACCACCATCGCCTGGCACGACGGCGACAGCATCACCTACGGGCTCGAAGGTAATATTCCCCATACCGGCGACGCCGTGGCGTGGATGGCCGACAGCACCGGGTTAAGCGAGCTTTCGGATGCCGAACTGGCTCACGAGCTTAACACCCTTCCCGGCTCCGTGGACTCCACTCTTGGCGTCTATTTTGTACCAGCCTTAACCGGCCTCGGCGCACCGTGGTGGGACGACAGCGCCCGCGGCGTGATTTGCGGTCTGAGCCGCGGCGTCAAGCGCGCCCATCTGATTCGCGCCGCGCTGGAATCCATTACCTATCAAATCGCCGATGTCGTCGTCGCCATGCGCCAGCAGGATGACTTCCATTTAGCGGCGCTGATGGTCGACGGCGGCCCGACCAAAAACGACTGGTTAATGCAGTATCAGGCTGACCTGCTCGGCTGCCCGGTGATGCGCAGCGACATTGCCGAACTGTCGGCGATTGGCGCAGCCCTCCTTGCGCGCAAGGCCCTGAATCCGGGAACGGTCACCGACCTGAAAGCCTTTTTAACCGAACATAGCGAATTTATTCCCGATATGGCCCGCCACCAGCGCCTGCAGAAGAGATGGCAGGAGTGGCGCCATGCGGTGAACAGAACATTATGGAAACCGGCAACGTCCGCCTGACGCCCACCAGGGAATCGCACGCGTGACGCACCTTACTCATCAACAAAAGGAGACCCCCGGCCCATAAACTCGATTTACAGGCCTTACGTTGTTTCACCGTACCCGACAATAACAACCAAGAGAGAAAATTGTCATGAAATTACGTTTAACGCTTTTAACTGCTGCTACCCTGACCGCCTTTTCTTTTGCCGCTCAGGCCGCAGAAAAAGGCACCATTATGATCATGGTTAACTCGCTGGATAACCCGTATTACGCCTCTGAAGCCAAGGGCGCCAGCGAGAAAGCCAAAGAGCTGGGATATCAAACTACCATTCTGTCCCATGGCGAAGATGTCAAAAAACAGAACGAGCTGATCGATACCGCCATCGGTAAAAAAGTTCAGGGCATTATTCTGGATAACGCCGACTCCACCGCCAGCGTCGCCGCCATTGAAAAAGCGAAGAAAGCGGGTATTCCGGTGGTTTTAATCAACCGTGAAATTCCTGTCGATGATATTGCGCTGGAGCAAATTACCCATAATAACTTCCAGGCCGGTTCTGAAGTCGCCAACGTATTTGTCGAGAAAATGGCGGAGAAAGGAAAATACGCCGAGCTGACCTGTAACCTGGCGGATAATAATTGCGTAACGCGTTCAAAATCTTTCCACCAGGTTATCGACCAGTACCCGGATATGGTCAGCGTCGCTAAGCAGGACGCGAAGGGCACGTTAATCGACGGCAAACGCATTATGGACAGCATCCTGCAGGCGCACCCCGACGTGAAAGGCGTGATTTGCGGCAACGGTCCTGTCGCGCTTGGCGCCATTGCCGCGCTGAAAGCCGCTAATCGCAACGACGTGGTGGTGGTCGGTATCGATGGCAGCAACGATGAGCGCGACGCGGTAAAAGCCGGCACCCTGCAGGCCACCGTGATGCTTCAGGCGCAGGCCATCGCCGCTCAGGGAGTGACCGACCTCGATAACTACCTGCAAAAAGGCGAAAAACCGGCCAGGCAGCGCGTGATGTTCCGCGGCATTCTGATCACCCAGGACAATGCAGACAAAGTTCAGGACTTCAATATCAAATCCTGATTCCAGGTTGTTGCGCCCCTTCCGGGGCGCACAGGAGAGTATTATGTATAAAAAAATCTCGCTGATGCTGGTCGTTGTTGCCCTCGGAGGCTGCCGAATTGTTTCTCAGCAGGAGCTGGCCGACCTGAAATCCCCGCCTAATCCGCATATGGCGGATATCGATCGGACATGGCAAGAGCAGGTCGTTCCTCAGGTTGTGGCCAGGGCCCGCCCCGTTGCCGAGTTAATGACTGCCCTGCGCACGGCGAAAGACATTGATAGCGCCTGCAAAGCGTTAGGTTATCGCGCTCAGGATGAGAACCCGTGCGTGTTCTACGTCAAAGTGGAAGGCAATATCAGCAAAATTGATTCCGCTTCCCGCAGCGGAAAAATGACGATCCAGGATACCAGCGGCGGCAACGTGGTGGTGCAGATTGGCCCGACGCTGCGCGGCACGCTTTTACGCGACGGCTACCAGGGCGCCAGCTATCAGGACTTCAACGATCAGGTGCTGTTTGGTGAATATAGCCGGGCGATTAACGAACATGCGGTCAAAATGATCCAGACGGCGCAGGTTAAAACCGGTGAAGCGGTGCAGGTATATGGCGTGTTCTCGGCCTGGGATATTCCGCAGACCGTTCCTGATATTACGCCGGCAAAAATTGTTCGTTTGGGAGGACAATAAAATGCAACGGCAAGAACTCGTCAATTCCCAACCAGTCGAATCTGAAGTTATTATCGAAACCCGTGAATTATCGCGCGTTTATCCCGGCGTCGTTGCCTTAGATAACGTCAATTACCGGGTCTATCGAAATAAAGTAAACGTTCTGATCGGTGAAAATGGTGCGGGTAAATCCACCATGATGAAAATGCTTGCTGGCGTTGAAACACCCTCCTCCGGTCAAATTATTCTTGATGGCGTTCCGGTTACCCTGAGCTCGACTCACCAGGCCGAAAAGCAGGGAATCAGCATCATTTTCCAGGAATTAAATTTATTTCCGAATATGAACGTCATGGATAATATTTTCATGGCTAACGAGTTCTTTCAAAAAGGAAAGATCAACGAAAAATATCAATACGAGTTAGCCAAAAAATTACTCGAGAGGCTGGAGCTCAACGTCGACCCTTATACCCAGCTCGGCGAGCTCGGTATTGGCCATCAGCAGCTGGTCGAAATTGCGCGCGCGCTTTCAAAAGACACCCGGGTATTAATTATGGATGAGCCCACCTCCGCGCTCAGCCAGTCGGAAGTCAAAATCCTGTTTAACGTTATTGAACAGCTTAAACGTCGCGGCGTCACCATTATCTATATTTCCCACCGCCTCGAAGAACTGATGGAAATTGGCGACCACATCACCATTTTCCGCGACGGACGCTTTATCAGTGAACGCGAGGTCAGCGACGCCAGTATCCCGTGGATTATCGAACAGATGGTCGGCGATAAGAAAAAACATTTCGACTACCGGCCCGCGCCGAAAGGCGAAGCGGTCCTTGCCGTTGAAGGTTTAACGGCGCTGCACCCGAGCGGCGGCTATAAGCTCAACGACGTGACCTTCACCTTAAGTAAGGGAGAGGTGATCGGCATCTATGGCCTGCTCGGCGCCGGACGCACGGAGCTGTTTAAAGGCCTGGTCGGATTAATGCCTTGCCAAAGCGGTAACGTCCATCTCAACGGCGAAAATATCGAAAAGTCCCCGTTCCAGGCGCGGCTGAAAAAAGGGCTGGCGCTGGTTCCCGAAGACCGCCAGGGAGAAGGCGTGGTGCAGATGATGTCGATTCAATCGAATATGACCCTCTCTGATTTCAGCCTTCAGGGCTTTCGTCGGGCGTGGAAATGGCTGAATCCGCAGAAAGAAATCACCTGCGTCAAAGAGATGATCCGCGAACTGGCGATCAAGGTCAGCGACCCCGATCTGCCCATCACCTCGCTCAGCGGCGGCAATCAACAAAAAGTGGTGCTCGGCAAGGCGTTGATGACCAGGCCCGAAGTGGTGTTTCTCGATGAGCCCACTCGCGGTATCGACGTCGGCGCGAAAACCGACGTGTATCACCTGATCGGCAAAATGGCCCAACAGGGTCTGGCGGTGATGTTCTCTTCATCGGAGCTGGATGAAGTCATGGCGCTGGCGGATCGCATTCTGGTGATGGCCGATGGCCGGATTACCGCCGATTTACCGCGCCATGCGGTTACCCGCGAAAAATTGATCGCGGCTTCAACACCTCAAGATTAATCAGGCTGGAACCCATCATGAACCAGAAATATATGATTTATATGTACCTGCTGAAGGCAAGAACGTTTATCGCTCTGCTGCTGGTTATCGCATTCTTCAGCGTGATGGTACCGAATTTCCTGACCACATCTAACCTGCTGATTATGACCCAGCACGTGGCCATCACCGGCCTGCTGGCCATCGGCATGACGCTGGTTATCCTGACCGGCGGTATCGACCTTTCCGTCGGCGCCGTCGCCGGGATCTGCGGTATGGTTGCCGGGGCGCTCTTAACCAACGGTCTGCCCTTATGGAACGGCAGCGTTATCTTTTTCAACGTGCCGGAGGTGATCCTCTGCGTGGCGCTCTTCGGCGTGCTGGTTGGCTTTGTTAACGGCGCGGTAATCACCCGCTTCGGCGTGGCGCCCTTTATCTGCACCCTGGGCATGATGTATGTCGCCAGAGGCTCGGCGCTGCTGTTCAACGACGGCAGTACCTATCCGAACCTCAACGGCATGGAAGCGCTGGGCAATACCGGCTTCTCCACTCTCGGCTCCGGGACGCTGATGGGCATCTATCTGCCTATCTGGTTGATGATCGGCTTCCTTCTGCTGGGCTACTGGCTGACCACCAAAACCCCGCTGGGCCGCTATATCTACGCAATCGGCGGTAATGAATCCGCCGCTCGCCTGGCCGGCGTGCCTATCGTCAAAGCAAAAATCTTCGTTTACGCCTTCTCCGGCCTGTGCTCCGCATTCGTTGGCCTCATCGTCGCGTCACAGCTGCAAACCGCGCACCCGATGACCGGCAATATGTTCGAAATGGACGCCATCGGCGCCACCGTGCTCGGCGGAACCGCGCTGGCAGGCGGTCGCGGCCGGGTTACCGGGTCAATCATCGGCGCATTCGTCATCGTCTTCCTCGCCGACGGCATGGTGATGATGGGGGTCAGCGATTTCTGGCAAATGGTCATTAAAGGCGTCGTTATCGTCACCGCCGTCGTCGTCGACCAGTTCCAGCAGAAACTGCAGAACAAAGTCATCCTGATGCGCCGCCATGAGGAGAAGCTGGCTGCGGCAGGAGCCACCAGTTAATCACCTATTTATTACCCCGCCGGACGCACTGCCGTCCGGCTTCAATAAGGGATGAAAAACATGCAAAGAAATTTCCAGAACAAAACGGTTGTGATCACCGGCGCCTGCCGCGGAATTGGTGCAGGTATCGCCGAGCGCTTCGCGCGCGATGGTGCGAATCTGGTGATGGTCTCTAACACCGAGCGCGTCCATGAAACGGCGGAAACCTTACGCCAGCGCTATCAGGCCGATATCCTGTCGTTACAGGTTGATGTGACCGACGAAGCGCAGGTGCAGTCGCTGTACGAGCAGGCTGCAGCGCGTTTTGGCACCATCGATGTCTCTATCCAGAACGCAGGCGTGATCACCATCGACTATTACGATCGCATGCCGAAAGCCGACTTTGAAAAAGTGCTCGCCGTTAACACCACCGGCGTCTGGCTGTGCTGCCGCGAAGCCGCCAAATACATGGTTAAGCAGAACCACGGCAGCCTGATCAATACTTCTTCCGGCCAGGGTCGACAGGGTTTTATCTACACCCCGCACTATGCCGCCAGCAAAATGGGCGTCATCGGCATCACCCAAAGCCTGGCGCACGAGCTGGCGCCGTGGAATATCACCGTTAACGCCTTCTGTCCGGGCATTATTGAAAGCGAAATGTGGGATTACAACGACCGCGTCTGGGGCGAGATCCTCAGCACCGAGCAGAAACGCTACGGTAAGGGCGAGCTAATGGCGGAGTGGGTCGAAGGCATTCCAATGAAGCGCGCCGGCAAACCGGAAGACGTTGCCGGGCTGGTGGCGTTTCTCGCCTCCGACGACGCGCGCTACCTCACCGGGCAGACCATCAATATCGATGGCGGCTTGATTATGTCGTAATGCCTCCAGCCTGGCATTTTTCAGGTCAGGCTACACAAATCATCTCCCGGAGGCGGTGCTGCGCACCTGTCCGGGCTACCCGACGGCACAGGCCCCGTAGCCCGGACAGGCGCAACTCGCCGCCTCCGGGAACGCCAACACCGGGCATGCTAAAGAATATTTTTTAGAGAGAAATAACTATGATCGCAAAAGATTTTGCCCAACAGCTATTTAATCTGCAGGACCGCGTAGCCTTTGTCACCGGCGCGGGCAGCGGCATCGGCCAGATGATTGCTTACGGACTCGCCAGCGCGGGGGCCCGGGTCGTTTGCTTCGATCTACGTGAAGACGGCGGTCTTGCTGAAACCGTCAAAAATATTGAGGCGATCGGCGGCGGAGCCTGTTTTTACACCGGCGATGTTCGTCAGCTTAGCGACCTACGCGCCGGCGTCGCGCTGGCGAAAAGCCGCTTTGGCCGCCTTGATGTCGCCGTAAACGCCGCCGGGATTGCTAATGCCAATCCGGCGCTGGAAATGGAAACCGAGCAGTGGCAGCGGGTTATCGATATTAACCTTACCGGCGTGTGGAACTCCTGTAAGGCGGAAGCTGAACTGATGCAGGAATCCGGCGGCGGCTCGATTATTAATATCGCTTCCATGTCCGGCATTATTGTTAACCGTGGCCTCGATCAGGCTCACTACAACTGCTCGAAAGCGGGCGTGATCCACCTGTCGAAAAGCCTCGCGATGGAGTGGATCGGCAAAGGGATCCGCGTTAACTCCATCAGCCCAGGCTACACCGCCACGCCGATGAACACCCGCCCTGAGATGGTTCATCAGACCCGCGAGTTCGAAAGCCAGACGCCGATCCAGCGCATGGCGAAGGTTGAAGAGATGGCCGGTCCGGCGCTGTTCCTTGCCAGCGACGCGGCCTCATTCTGTACCGGGGTTGATCTGGTTGTCGATGGCGGCTTTGTCTGCTGGTAAGACGGTATAACAATGCGGGGAGCCTTCTCCGCATTTCCCTCCCTGACGATGATCACAGTACACAGGCAATCATTATGTATCGCCACTATCAGGCCCTGATTTTTGATATGGATGGCACGCTTTTTGACACCGAACCTTTGCACCGCAAAGCGTGGCTAAGCGTATTCGCTGCCGACAATATTGCCATTTCTGAAGAGGAGCTGATTCCGTTCAATGGTTCAGCGCCCTGGCAGGTGGCCAGCCAGCTTGTAGCCTTAAAAGGATTACGAGCCGATCCGTTCTCCCTGGCCGAGCGTAAAAAACAGGCGATCGAGAACTTGCTGCAGACGGTCGATATTCAGCTTTTACCGGCCATGAAGATTTTACAGCAGTGGCAGGGCAAAATTCCCCTGGCGCTGGGAACCGGAAGCGAACGTAGCACCGTGGATATACTGCTTGCACGCTTTCAATTAACTCAGCATTTCGCCGCTATCGTCTCCGCTGACCGGGTTAAAAATCATAAACCCGCCGCCGACACTTTTTTATTATGTGCCAGCGAGCTTAAGGTTCAGCCTGAACGCTGCCTGGTTTTTGAAGACTCACGATTTGGTATTGAAGCCGCAAAAAATGCAGGTATGGACGTGGTCGACGTCAATACTCTGACGCCTGCCAGATAAGCATTATGCAGGGTGGCGGCGCTTTTGCTTTTAACCGGTCTCTGTTCTCTCGCCGTCCATCCTGCTCCCGGATCAGCAGAAAAAAGGTGCCTTAAGGTTCCTTACCCAGCCTGCGGATAAGCGGGGATAGCTCCCCGCATACCGGCTACTTCTTCGTTTCGTAAGCGAGAACGGCCTTGAACTCCATACTACGTTCTTTGATGCTCAGCTCGCACAGCGAGTCGTGCACCATTAACGTCAATCCCAGCGCTGTCAGACACAGCACGATGATTGCCACCAGGGCGTATTTTGTCAGCATCTCGTTGCCTCCATGCGAAGAAGAGGCTACTATCCAACGTGCTAGGGTTGGATCGTGAGCCTCAGGTTGATGGGAACATCTCCTGGGGCTTCGTCTTTCTGAATCCTCACCTAAGCCTGAACGCAGAAAGCCTCAGGCACCCGCCGCCATCATACGCTTCCCTGCGCTTTTCACTGTATATTTAACCAGCTAAATCCCTTTTTCAGAAAACGTTTAGATGGCCTACATTCCGGGGAAGGTCACGCTGTTGCCCGGCGCTTCGCGATGCAGGTGGATAAAGTTCAAATGACGCTCGTACTGGTCAAGAATATCGGTAATGACCTGCTCTTTGCTGTAGTCCATCAGGTCGTTGCCCTGACTCCCTTCCAGCAGGAAGGTCTCCAGACGATAGTAGGTCGACTTCCCGCTACGCGCCCGGTAGGTAAAGCCGGGAATGGAGTACTGCTGCGGCCAGATCTGATAAACAAAGTTCTGCTCCTCGCCCATATGCACCAGCAGGTCAAGATGGCCCAGGTTGTCCCCCTCTTCCGGCGGCAGGCTTTTTAGCTCGACATAGGCGCCGCGCAGCTTCAGCTCCTGCGCCACCTCTTCCATCGCCGGGAAGCACACCGTCTCCATCATCTGGCGGGTATAGCGCGTGCCGGGATAGTTCATCAGCCGTGACAGGCGCTTCTTCCAGCTCAGGCGATCCTGCACGCCCAGCGGTCGCGGGGCGGTGTCGCGGTTGGCGCTCTCGCGGCGATAATCCTCAACCTTCAGCGACTTATATAACCCCGCCATCACGAAGAAGATCACGAAGCTAAACGGCAGCCCCATAATCACCGTCGCGTTCTGCAGGGCGGAAATGCCGTTAGTCATCAGCATCCCCAGGGTCAGCAGGCCGATAACCACCGACCAGAAGATCCGCAGCCAGTTTGGCGCATCGCTGTTGATATCCTTCAGCTTCGAGGTGAAGTTACCCAGCACCAGCGCCCCGGAATCCGCGGAGGTCACGTAAAACAGCAGGCCGGTAATCGTCGCCACCGAAGCGCTAAAGGTAAACGCCGGATACTGCGCCAGCAGGTTATAGAAGCCGCGCTCCGGGTGGGCGACCGCCTCGGCGGCGAAGGCCTCATTGCCGTGGATGATTTCATACAGCGCGCTATTGCCGAACACCGACAGCCACAGCAGCGTAAAGGTGAACGGGATAATCAGCGTTCCCACCACAAATTGACGAATGGTGCGCCCGCGTGAAATACGCGCCAGGAACAGGCCGACAAACGGCGACCACGCCACCCACCACGCCCAGAAGAACAGGGTCCAGTTGTTCATCCACTCGACCGGACGATCGAAGGCGAAGCTGTTGAGGGTCATGCCCATAAAACGATTCACATAGTCGCCAACATTGAGCACCAGCGCGTTGAGCAGAAACTCGGTGTCGCCCATAAACAGGATAAACAGGATCAGCCCGAGGGCCAGCACCACGTTAAGCTCGGAAAGGATACGAATGCCTTTATCCACCCCGGAGGTCACGGAGATGGTGGCGATAATGACCGATAGCACGATCAGCGCCGCTTTCGCGCCCAGCGAATCCGGAATATCAAACAGCACGCTGAGGCCGTAGTTTAGCTGTACCACGCCAATCCCGAGGGTGGTGGCGATACCAAAAATGGTGCCGATAACGGCGGCGATATCCACGCTGTGGCCGATTGGGCCATTAATCTTTTTGCCGAAGATCGGATAGAGCGCGGAGCGGATGGTCAGGGGTAAATTATAACGATAGCTAAAGTATCCCAGCGCCATCCCCATCAGGGCATACATCGACCAGCCGGTCAGCCCGTAGTGAAACAACGTCCATACCATCGCCTGGCGCGCCGCCTCCATGGTCTGCCCCGCCCCTTCCGGCGGCTGCATATACTGGGTCACCGGTTCGGCGACGGAGAAAAACATCAGGTCGATACCGATACCGGCGGCGAACAGCATTGCCGCCCAGCTCATGACGCTAAACTCCGGCTTCGAGTGCTCCGGCCCGAGCTTCACCGAACCGAAACGCGAGCAGGCGATGCACACCACAAACACGATATACAGCGTTGCCGCCAGCAAATAGTACCAGCCGAAGATCTTTGAAACCCAGTTCAGGGTACGGCCAATCCAGGCCGCGGAAAAATCGCTGAAGAAGAGAGTCATCAGGGAAAACAACAAAATCAGTCCGGCGGAGGTATAAAAAACCACCGGATTGATTTTGTCCTTTTCTCTGCTCGGCGAAAGGTCTGTCATCCATTCTCCTTACTTTTTTTTGCAACTATTAAAACCAAAATCGGCAACAATTAAGACACATTTTATATTGAACGTCCAATCAAAAACCGCTTTAATAGATAAACAAAGCTGATGAATGGAGTCTGAGAAATGCCCAAACTGGGGATGCAACCGATACGGCAGCGGCAGCTGATTGACGCGACCCTGGCCGCCATCAATGAAGTGGGAATGCACGATGCCACCGTCGCGCAGATCGCCCGACGTGCTGGCGTATCGACCGGCATCATCAGCCACTATTTCAAAGATAAGAACGGCCTGCTGGAGGCGACGATGCGCGATATCACCGGCCAGCTGCGCCAGGCGGTGTTGAGCCGCCTGCACGCCCTGCCCGATGCCGGCCCGCGGGAACGCCTGCGCGCCATCGTGGCCGGCAACTTCGACGAGAGTCAGATAAGCAGCGCGGCAATGAAGGCCTGGCTCGCCTTTTGGGCCAGCAGCATGCATCAGCCGATGCTCTATCGCCTGCAGCAGGTCAGCAGCCGACGACTGCTGTCGAATATCGTCTATGAGTTTCAGCGCGCCCTGCCGCGCGAAGAGGCGCAGGAGGCCGGGTACGGTCTCGCCGCGCTGATCGACGGGCTGTGGCTACGCGCGGCGCTGAGCGGTAAACCGCTCGATAAAGCCCGCGCCGAAACGCTCGCCGAGCACTTCATCAGCAAATATCTGCCACCGACTTCTCAATAATGGAGGACCCATGTCCCGAATGGCCGAACAGCAGCTTTACATCGACGGTGGTTATGTTTCCGCCACCAGCGGTAAAACCTTCGAGACGATTAACCCCGCCAACGGGGAAGTGCTGGCGACCGTCCAGGCCGCCGGCCGCGAAGACGTCGACCGGGCGGTAAAGAGCGCCCAAAAAGGGCAAAAAATCTGGGCGGCGATGAGCGCCATGGAACGTTCGCGCATTTTGCGTAAAGCGGTCGACATTCTGCGCGAGCGCAACGACGAACTGGCGCGTCTGGAAACTCTCGATACCGGCAAACCGCTGAGCGAAACCGCCGCCGTCGATATCGTCACCGGCGCTGATGTCCTGGAGTACTACGCGGGCCTGATCCCGGCGCTGGAAGGGAGCCAGATCCCGCTACGCGAAAGTTCATTCGTCTATACCCGCCGGGAACCGCTGGGCGTCGTCGCCGGGATCGGTGCCTGGAACTACCCGATCCAGATCGCCTTATGGAAATCAGCCCCGGCGCTGGCGGCCGGGAACGCGATGATCTTTAAGCCGAGTGAAGTCACCCCGCTCACCGCCCTGAAGCTGGCGGAAATTTACCACGAAGCGGGACTACCGGCGGGCGTATTTAACGTGCTGCCGGGCACCGGCGCCGAAACCGGCCAGTATCTCACCGAGCACCCGGACATCGCCAAAATCTCCTTCACCGGCGGCGTCGCCAGCGGCAAAAAAGTGATGGCCAACTCCGCCGCCTCCTCACTGAAGGAAGTGACCATGGAGCTGGGCGGCAAATCACCGCTGATCGTCTGCGAAGACGCCAACCTCGACCTCGCCGCCGACATCGCGATGATGGCTAACTTCTACAGTTCAGGCCAGGTCTGCACCAACGGCACCCGGGTATTCGTTCCGGCGCGCCTGAAAGCGGTATTTGAAGAGAAAGTCCTCGCCCGCGTGGCGCGTATCCACCCCGGCGATCTGTTTGCTGAAAGCACCAACTTCGGGCCGCTGGTGAGCTTCCCGCACCGCGAGAACGTGCTGCGCTACATCGAGACGGGTAAACAAGAAGGCGCGCGCCTGCTCTGCGGCGGCGAAGTGCTGAAAGGGGAAGGCTTCGACCACGGGGCATGGGTCGCCCCGACGGTATTTACCGACTGCGATGACCAGATGACCATCGTCCGCGAAGAGATCTTCGGCCCGGTGATGTCGATTCTGAGCTACGACGATGAGGAAGAAGCGGTTCGCCGCGCCAATGCCACCGAATACGGCCTCGCCGCTGGCGTCGTCACGCCGGATTTAAACCGCGCCCATCGTCTGATTCATCGGCTGGAGGCCGGGATCTGCTGGATCAACACCTGGGGCGAATCCCCTGCGGAGATGCCGGTCGGCGGCTACAAGCACTCCGGGATTGGCCGCGAAAACGGCGTACAGACGCTGCACAGCTACACCCAGATAAAATCCATCCAGGTTGAGATGGGTCAGTTTCAATCCATATTTTAACCAGGAGGTCATTTTTGCAGTTTGACTACATTATTATTGGTGCCGGTTCCGCCGGCAACGTACTGGCTACACGACTGACGGAAGATCCTGACACCACCGTCCTGCTGCTGGAAGCGGGCGGCCCGGATTACCGTTTCGACTTCCGCACCCAGATGCCCGCCGCGCTGGCGTTTCCTCTACAGGGGCGTCGCTATAACTGGGCCTACGAGACCGAGCCTGAACCGCATATGAACCATCGCCGCATGGAGTGCGGACGCGGTAAGGGACTCGGCGGATCCTCGTTAATCAACGGCATGTGCTATATCCGCGGCAACGCTATGGATCTTGATAACTGGGCCTCGGCGCCGGGGCTTGAGCACTGGAGCTACCTGGACTGCCTGCCCTATTACCGCAAAGCAGAATCCCGCGATATCGGCGCCAACGATTACCACGGCGGCGACGGCCCGGTCAGCGTCACCACGCCAAAGCAGGGCAATAATCCGCTGTTCCACGCGATGATTGAAGCCGGCGTACAGGCGGGCTATCCGCGCACCGACGATCTTAACGGCTACCAGCAGGAGGGGTTTGGCCCGATGGATCGTACCGTAACGCCGCAGGGACGCCGCGCCAGTACCGCGCGCGGCTATCTCGACCAGGCGCGCGCGCGTCCCAATCTGACTATTCGCACCCATGCGCTGACCGATCATATTATTTTTGCCGGCAAGCGCGCCGTCGGCGTCGAGTGGCTGGAGGGCGACAGCACCGCGCCGTCGAAAGCGACCGCCAATAAAGAAGTGCTGCTCTGCGCGGGGGCTATCGCTTCGCCGCAAATTCTGCAGCGATCCGGTGTCGGCAGCCCGGAACTGTTGCGCCAGTTCGATATTCCGCTGGTACACGCCCTGCCGGGCGTCGGGGAAAACTTGCAGGATCATCTGGAGATGTATCTGCAGTACGAATGCAAAGAGCCGGTGTCGCTTTACCCGGCGCTGCAGTGGTGGAACCAGCCGAAAATCGGCGCCGAATGGCTGTTCGGCGGAACCGGCATCGGCGCCAGCAACCAGTTTGAAGCGGGCGGATTTATTCGCAGCCGTGAAGCCTTTACGTGGCCGAATATTCAGTATCACTTCCTGCCGGTCGCGATTAACTACAACGGCTCAAACGCGGTGAAAGAGCACGGCTTCCAGTGCCACGTCGGCTCTATGCGCTCCCCGAGTCGCGGCCACGTGCGGCTGAAATCGCGCGATCCGCACGAACATCCGGCGATTCTGTTTAACTATATGTCCAGCGAACAGGACTGGCAGGAGTTTCGCGATGCGATTCGGATTACCCGCGAAATCATGCATCAGCCGGCGCTGGATAACTATCGCGGCCGGGAGATCAGCCCGGGTGCGGAGTGCCAGAGCGATACCGAGCTGGATGAGTTCGTGCGCAATCATGCGGAAACCGCCTTCCATCCGTGCGGCACCTGTAAAATGGGCTATGACGAGATGGCGGTGGTCGATGGCGAAGGTCGGGTTCACGGACTGGAAGGCCTGCGCGTGGTCGACGCCTCGATCATGCCGCAGATTATTACCGGCAACCTTAACGCGACCACAATTATGATTGGCGAAAAAATGGCTGATGCCATTCGTGGCCGTCAGCCGCTGCCGAAGAGCACGGCGGCGTATTACGTGGCGAACGGCGCGCCGGTTCGCCGGTAAGAGGCGGTTCCCGTCACCCCGCCCTCTCCCCAACGGGGCGAGGGCGAAAACCGCATCAGTAGCCCCCTCAGGCCCTGTGCCGGGAGGCAACGTTTGCGCCGAACGGCTCCCTCTCCCTCTCCATCCGGGAGAGGGAAAACTAGCGAAAATCTTCCAGCCGCTTTATCTGCCATCCATTAGCATCAAAATTCTCCGGCGCCAGCCAGGCCCGCAGCGCCGCATCGCGCGCGGGCCATTCGCTGTCGATAATCGACAGCATATCGCTATCACGGGTTCGTCCTTTACGCACCATTCTCTGGCGAAGGCGTCCTTCCCAGGTGAATCCCAGTCGGTCAGCGGCGCGGCGGGAAGCAATATTCATTGAGTCACACTTCCACTCCAGTCGACGATAGCCATGGGCAAAACCATTTTGCAGCAGCAGCCAGACCGCCTCGGTGCCGAGCGGCGTATTTTTCATCGCCCGCGACCAGGTGACGTGGCCAATCTCCACCGTGCCCATCGCCCGCTCAATCGCCATATAGCTGACCAGCCCGACGGCTCGCTCGCAGCGCAGATCGACAACCGCGTAGGGCACCAGTCCGTCATCCATAACCTTGCCGGTGATCCAGTTCGCCGTTGACTCAACGCTCTGCGGGCGCGTGCTCGCCAGCCACGTCCAGTCACTGTCGTCGCCGAGAGCATAGGCAGCAAACAGATCCGCCGCGTGCCGGTCGGTATCCAGCGGCTCCAGTCGGCAATAGCGGCCATTTAACGCCGTGCGGCGCAGAAGCCCCGCCCCCCGCCACCCGGGCACGCGATCGTTGACCTGCTGACCAAATTCATTAATTTCCGGCACGCTTATCTCTCCCGTATTGTTATCAAATTGTTATAGCAAGAAAGCCGAACGGGCGGAAGATGCCCGGTACGATCGATCGTCATAACCCATTGGTCTTGCTTATGCTTTTTAAGCATAAACTTAGCCGATCTTTGACTTTACGCCCGTAATTAAGCGGCCTAACGTAGCGAAACATCAATAATCACAATAACTTTTTTCAGGGATCGCATATGACTAAAAAACTGCTGCCGCTGCTGGCGCTCGCCGCGTTATCCGCCGCCGTTCACGCCGCCACGCCGCCGGGGACCCTGGTGGTCGCCCAGGGCCTCGACGATATCGTCAGCCTCGACCCGGCGGAAGCCAACGAGCTCTCCAGCATCCAGACGGTACCGAGCCTCTATCAGCGTCTGGTGCAGCCGGACCGCGATAACCCTGAAAAAATCACCCCGATCCTGGCCGAAAGCTGGCAGGCCGATCCGGCGGCGAAAACCCTGACCATCAAGCTAAAGCCCGACGCCAAATTCGCCTCCGGTAACCCGCTACGCCCGGAAGATGTCATTTACTCATACACCCGCGCGGTCACCCTGAACAAATCGCCGGCATTTATTCTTAACGTCCTCGGCTGGCAGCCGGATAACATCGCCAGCCAGTTGAAGAAGGTAGACGACCATACCCTCACGCTACGCTGGACTGCCGACGTCAGCCCGGCGGTGGCGCTGAATATTCTCTCCACGCCGATCGCCTCTATCGTCGATGAGAAACAGGTCGCCCCGAACGCCAAAGATAACGACTTCGGCAACGGCTGGCTGAAAATGCACTCGGCGGGCAGCGGCGCGTATAAAATGCGGGTCTATCAGCCGCATCAGGCCATCGTGCTGGAGGCCAACAGCAGCGCACCCGGCGGCGCGCCGAAGCTGAAAAGCATCATCATTAAAAACGTTCCGGACCCGGCCTCACGTCGTCTTCTCATCCAGCAGGGTGATGCTGACGTGGCGCGCGATCTCGGCGCCGACCAGATTGCGGCTCTGCAGGGTAAAGCGGGCGTCAAGGTTCTCAGCATCCCCTCCGCTGAGCAGAACTATCTGGTCTTTAATACCGGCAACAGCGCTAACCCGCTGCTGAAAAACCCGGCCTTCTGGGAAGCGGCGCGCTGGCTGGTGGATTACAACGGCATCACGAAAGATTTGCTGAAAGGGCAATATTTCGTCCATCAGAGCTTCCTGCCGGTCGGCCTGCCGGGCGCGCTGGAGAATAACCCGTTTACATTCAACCCGCAAAGAGCCAAAGACATCCTCGCTAAAGCGGGCATTAATGAGGCGCATTTCACCCTCGACGTCGAAAACAAGCCGCCGTTTATCACTATTGCTCAGTCGATGCAGGCGAGCTTCGCCCAGGGCGGCGTGAAGGTGGATTTGCTGCCGGCCGCGGGTAGCCAGGTCTATGCTCGCGTGCGCGCCAAACAGCATCAGGCGGCGATTCGGCTGTGGATCCCTGACTATTTCGACGCCCACTCTAACGCCAGCGCCTTTGCCTACAACGACGGTAAATCCAGTACCGTCGCCGGGCTAAACGGCTGGCAGATCCCGGAGCTGAATAAAGCGACCCTGGCGGCAGTCGCCGAGCCGGACGCAGCGAAGCGCCAGGATCTGTATAAAAACATGCAGGAGGAACTGCAGCGCAATTCGCCTTACGTGTTTATCGATCAGGGTAAAACCCAGATTGTGGTTCGCGATAACGTGAAGGGTTATCAGCAGGGTCTCAATGCCGATATGGTGTGGTATGACCGGGTAACCAAATAACGCCTGGGGCAGGTACGATCAGGTAGCCCGGACAGGCGCAACGCGCCGCCTCCGGGAACGCAGGCCCCGATACCTTATGTTTTCCCGTTGGCGCTGCGCTGACCGGGCTACAACAACAGATCGCACCAGCTGATAACACTGTACTTTTTACCAACGGAATAACCATGTCTGCTGTTTTACCTCCCCGAGCAGAGCGGCGCGCAAAACGCCCCCTGCTCGCGCTGTTTCAGGGACTGCTGACGCTGGCCCTGACGCTGCTCGGCCTGCTGCTGGTGACCTTTGCGCTCTCTGCGCTGTCGCCGGTTGATCGGGTGCTGCAAATCGTCGGCGACCACGCCAGTCAGTCCACCTATGACCAGGTACGCCACCAGCTCGGCCTCGACCAGCCGTTGCCGCTGCAGTTCTGGCACTATCTGCTGAATCTCGCCCACGGCGATCTTGGAATCGCCAGCTCAACCGGCCAGCCGGTGCTGCACGACCTGCTTGCCGCGTTCCCGGCCACCCTCGAACTGGCCACGCTGGCGCTGATTATCGGCGCGCTGTCGGGCGTTATCGCAGGCGTTCTCTGCGCCCGCTACGTCGGCTCGCCGTGGGATCTGGCGATGCGCACCTTTACGCTGCTCGGCAACTCGGTGCCGATCTTCTGGCTCGGCCTGCTGATGCTGGCGCTGTTTTACGCCAAACTGCAGTGGACGCCGGGGCCGGGGCGGCTGGACGATATTTATCAGTACACCGTCGAACCGCGCACCGGCTTTGCGCTCATTGATACCTGGCTCTCGGGTGATAAAGAGGCGGTTAAAAACGCCGCCGGGCACCTGCTGCTGCCGGTGCTGCTGCTGGCCTATTACTCTCTGGCGAGCATCACCCGCCTGACCCGTTCCGCCTGCCTGAGCGAAATGAACAAAGAGTACATCCTGCTGGCGCGCGCCAAAGGGGCCGGTGAGATGACGATTCTGCTGCGTCACGTCCTGCCCAATATCCGCGGCACCCTGCTGACGGTGACCGCCCTCGCCTGGACCTCCATGCTGGAAGGGGCGGTGTTGACCGAAACCGTCTTCTCCTGGCCGGGAATTGGCCGCTATCTGACCACCGCGCTCTTTGCCGGCGATACCACGGCGATTATGGGCGGTACGCTGCTGATCGGCGCGAGCTTTGTGCTGATTAATAACCTCACCGACCTGCTGGTGCGGCTGACCGATCCGAGGATACGCTGATGCCTGGCTACCTTTTTTTACGCCGCCTGCGCCGTTCTCCCGCCGCCTTTTGCGGTCTGATCATCATTACGTTACTCCTGCTGACTGCGCTCTTTGCGCCCTGGCTGGCTCCGCTCGACCCGAACTGGCAGGACGCCGCCGCGCGGCTGCAGGGTCCGGGCGCGCGGCACTGGCTCGGCACCGACAGCTACGGTCGCGATCTTCTCTCAAGGCTGATTTTCGGCACCCGTCCGGCGCTGGGGCTGGTTGCGCTGGTGACAGCGATTACGCTCCCCGCCGGTCTGCTGGTGGGGATCCTGTCCGGCTATTACGGCGGCTGGCTGGAGCGCGTGCTGATGCGTTTTACCGACGTGGTAATGTCGATGCCGCGGCTAATTCTGGCCTTCGCGTTTGTCGCGATGCTCGGCCCGGGCCTGGTGAACGGCGCCCTGGCGCTGGCGCTAACGACCTGGCCCGCTTACGCCCGTCAGGCGCGCAGCGAAATTCAGCGCCTGCGCCACAGCGACTATCTGGCGGCGGCGGAGATGATGGGCATTCGCGGCTGGCGTCTGCTGATTGGCCATATTCTGCCGCTCTGTCTGCCCTCGGCGATCGTCCGGCTGGCGCTGGATCTAGCCGGGATTATTCTCGCCGCTGCCGGTCTCGGCTTCCTTGGCCTCGGCGCCCGCCCGCCAATGGCGGAATGGGGCGCGATGATCGCCGACGGCATGCAGGTCATTTTTGACCAGTGGTGGATCGCCGCCGCCCCTGGCGCCGTCATCCTGATCGCCAGCCTGGCGTTTAACCTGCTGGGCGATGGCCTGCGCGACGTTCTGGAGCCGCAACATGACTGATACTCGTCTGATCGTTCAGGGATTGACCATCGACTATCCCACCGCCAGAGTGGTGGACCATTTAAGCTTCACGCTCGGCAACGAGCGGCTGGCGCTGGTCGGCGAATCCGGCTCCGGTAAATCCATGACCGCACGCGCCCTGATGGGGCTGGTCCGCCGGCCCGGCGTCGTCAGCGCCGATGCGCTCAACGTGCTGGGGCGCGACGCATTAACCCTTCGCGAGCGCGGCTGGCGCGCGCTACGCGGCAACGATATTGCGATGGTGCTGCAGGATCCGCGCTACGCGCTCAATCCGGTAAAAAGCATTCAGGCGCAGCTGGAAGAGGCATTAACTCTGCATCAGCGCCTTAGCCGCCGCGCACGGCTGGAGGCGGTCAAAGCCGCCGTTGCCGCCGTCGGTCTGGATTTACCGGTGCTCAACCGCTATCCTGGCGAACTCTCCGGCGGGATGGGCCAGCGGGTGATGATTGCCCTTGCGCTGCTCAATAATCCGCAGGTGCTGATCGCCGATGAGCCCACTTCAGCCCTCGATGCCCGACTGCGCAATCAGATCCTTGAACTGCTGGTAGAGCAGTGCGAACAGCGGCGGATGGCGATGCTATTGATTAGCCACGACCTGCCGCTGGTGGCCGAGCACTGCCAGCGGGTGCTGGTCCTGTATCAAGGGAAAAAGGTCGATGAGATGGCGGCGCGAGATCTGCCGACGGCGACGCATCCCTACACCCGTACGCTCTGGACCTGTCGCCCGGCCGCGCAAACTTACGGTCAGATGCTGCCGACCCTCGACCGAACCCTGAACTTGACGGAGGCAGCGCATGGCAATCGTTAATCTCAACAATCTACAGGTGAATTTTGCTGAAAAAACCGCGGTGTCCGCCGCCAGCTTTGCCGTTGATGCAGGGGAAACGTTCAGCCTGATCGGCGCATCCGGCTGCGGAAAATCGACGATTCTCCGGGTATTAGCCGGGCTGCAGCGGGACTGGCGCGGCCGCGTTGAACTGTTCGATAAGGCCATTACGCCGGGCGCGCGTTTTCAGGGCGAACTGCGGCGCAACGTACAGATGGTGTTTCAGGACCCGTACGCCTCGCTGCATCCCAATCATACGCTATGGCGTACGCTGGCGGAGCCGCTGAAAATTCACGCTATCGGCGAGATCGAGCAGCGGGTGTCCACCGCCCTGGAAGAGGTGGGGCTGCCTGCCGACGCCGCGCGCCGCTATCCGCACCAGCTTTCCGGCGGCCAGCGCCAGCGGGTGGCGATTGCTCGCGCGCTGCTGCTGCGGCCAAAGATTCTGCTGCTGGATGAGCCAACGTCGGCGCTGGATATGTCGGTGCAGGCGGAAATACTGAATCTGCTCAATCGGCTAAAGCAGGAGCACGGAATGACCTATCTGCTGGTCAGCCACGATGCCGATGTGATTGCCCATATGTCGGACCGGGCAGCGTTTATGGCGGAGGGCGTGATTCAGCGCTTCTTTGACCGCGAAGCGCTGGCGAACGGCGAACATCGGTTAGACTGAAAACCCGCCCCCGCTTGCGGGGCTACGGGTTCGACGCCATCTGCGAGAAGGTCGCCCGGGTAAGGCGTTTACGCCGCAACCCGGGAAATCATCCCCTTACTGAGCCAGGTTCGCGAAGCGGGCGAATACCGCATCAAAAATCGCCAGGCCTTTTGCCACCTGCCCGGCGCTGATGGTGCACGGCGGCACCACATGAATGCGGTTCTCCACCACAAACGCCAGCAGGCCGGCTTCGGTTAACGCGCCTTTAATGGCCGCCATATCGGCAGCGCCCAGCGGCGTTTTATGTTCGCGGCTGCTGACCAGCTCCAGCGCCTGGAACAGACCGCGGCCGCGCACGTTGCCGATAATCGCGTGCTTCTCCGCCAGCGCCTCCAGCCCCGGACGCAGCACCTCGTTGCCGATGGTCGCCGCGTTCTCCACCACCTTCTCTTCCTTCATCGCGTCAATGGTGGCGACAATCGCCGCCATCGCCAGCGGATGGCCGGAATAGGTCAGCCCCCCGGCAAAGAAATGGTCATCAAAGTAGCGGGCGATTGGCTCGCTAATCAGCACGCCGCCGGCCGGGACGTAGCCCGCATTGACCCCTTTGGCGAAAGTCACCAGATCCGGCACCACGCCATCCTGCTCGAAGGCAAACCAACTCCCGGTACGACCAAAACCGGCCATCACTTCATCAAGGATCAGCACAATACCGAACTCATCGGCCAGCGCCCGCACCCCCTGCATATAGCCCTCGGGCGGGACAAGAATCCCGGCGGTGCCCGGAATCGACTCCAGCAGAATCGCGGCTATCGCGTTCGGGCCTTCGCATTCAATCATCCGCCGCAGATGGGCCAGCGCGCGCTGGCACTCCTCCTCTTCCGTCGCGGCGTTAAATTCGCTGCGATAGAGGTAGGGATTGAAAAAGTGTACGTGGCCGCGGGAATACTCGTTCGGCACCCGGCGCCAGTCGCCGGTGGCGGCAATGGCGCTGCCGGTGTTGCCGTGATAGGAGCGATAGGCGGAGAGCACTTTGTCGCGCCCGGTATAGAGCCGCGCCATGCGGATGGCGTTCTCGTTGGCGTCGGCGCCGGCGTTGGTGAAGAACACTTTGCTAAAGCCTTCCGGCGCCAGCTCGACGATGCGCTTCGCCGCTTCGCCGCGGGCGAGGTTGGCGGTGGCGGGCGCGATGGTCACCAGCTCTTCCAGTTGGGCTTTCATCGCCGCCAGCACGCGCGGATGCTGATAGCCAATGTTGACGTTGACCAGCTGGCTGCTGAAATCCAGGTAAGTATTGCCTTCGTAATCCCACAGCTCGCAGCCTTTAGCCCCGGCGATCACCAGCGGATTTAAATTGCCCTGCATCGACCATGAATGAAACACATAAGCGCGATCCAGCTGCCGAACTTCATCATTGCTTATCGCTACCTCGTTCTGTAGTGCCAGCTTCATACCCTGCCCTCTCTCATGTCGTTGTTGTTGGCCTCATCATTGGTCGTTCAGGGCAGAAACGGATAGAGCCAGTCAGGCGAAAATGATGTGACACCGTGTCACATCGCCGCGCGCCGACTGGCTCTGTGCCCGCGCGCGCGGGGTTTTTATAGTGGGAGCGACAACCTGCACAGGAGAATGAAATGGCAACGAGCAAAGTGGTGTTTATTACCGGGGCGACCTCGGGTTTTGGGGAAGCAGCGGCGCAGGTCTTCGCCGATGCGGGCTGGTCGCTGGTGCTGAGCGGACGCCGTTTTGAGCGGCTGAAGGCGCTACAGGATAAGCTCGCCTCGCAGGTGCCGGTGCACATTATCGAACTCGACGTCCGCGATAGCGATGCGGTCGCCGGGGCCGTGGCGGCGCTGCCCGCTGAATTCGCCGATATCACGACGCTGATTAACAACGCCGGGCTGGCGCTGTCGCCGCAGCCCGCGCAGAAAGTGGATCTGGACGACTGGAAAACGATGATCGACACCAATGTCACCGGGCTGGTCAACGTGACCCATGCCCTGCTACCGACGCTGATTCGTCACGGCGCGGGGGCGAGCATCATCAATATTGGCTCTATCGCCGGGCAGTGGCCCTATCCCGGCAGCCACGTCTACGGCGCCAGTAAGGCTTTCGTGAAGCAGTTCAGCTATAACCTGCGCTGCGATCTGCTCGGGACCGGGGTGCGGGTGACCGATCTCGCGCCGGGTATTGCCGAAACGGAATTTACCCTGGTGCGCACCAAAGGCGACCAGGCGGCGTCGGACAATCTGTATCGAGGCACCACGCCGCTGAGCGCGCGGGATATTGCCGAACAGATGTTTTATATCGCCACCCTGCCGGACCATATGAACATTAACCGGGTCGAGGTAATGCCGGTACGTCAAGCCTGGCAGCCGTTCGCGATCGATCGGGATTGAGGTTTGGTAGGGCGGAGAGGCGCGAAGCGCTGCCTCCGGGAATGGTAGCCCGGACAGGCGCGATAAGCGCCGCCTCCGGGAAAGTGTGCAGGGGTTCCGTTCACTATTATCCCGCAGAAAATGTCTCAACGTGGTAGGTGAACGGGTAAAGGGGGAGAAAACCGTCTCCCCCTTTACAATCCCCGCGGTCCC